>CAHJWN010000088.1 GCA_903642265.1 Acidobacteriaceae bacterium
GGACGTAGCTCAGTTGGTTAGAGCGCTGCCCTGTCACGGCAGAGGTCGCGGGTTCGAGCCCCGTCGTCCCCGCCATATATTCCGAATCATTCGGGGAATATGGGACCCAAAGTGACAAGTGAACCAAAGTCAATCAGGATTTGTTTGCGCCTAGCCGCAGCGATGGCATCCTGACATTGTTGGTTCCCTTCTGTTCCATGCCCAATATAGTTCGTTCTTAGATCCCTTTGTATATGGCTTTCACGGTCGGCGTCTCGCTTCGTTGTCAAAGAGTTGAAGGCAATCAGTGCTTAGCGAGACTTGGGTCCGCAAGGTGCCGGATGCAGGCTTGAACGCGCGTCCTTAATGGCATCGATGGCTCGCTTCTCACAATGAACAAGATCGCAGATGCGGCCCCGCAAACGCTATTTTGGAAGTGGCAGAGAAACGGTCTTGCCAGTGGTCGCAGATTGGCGAGCGGCATCCAGAATCTCCGCGACAAGGATGTTGTTCTTGAGTGACGAGAGGCTGGTGCCCTCTTCGACCTGGCCGGCGATGACGGCTTCCATGTAGTGGATTGGGTCATCGTAAGGGGCCTGGAGAGGGTGGCCATTTAAGGTGACACCGGCTTCGTCGCCCTTCTTGCGGACTTCAATGCGTTCAGGATCGATGGCCTTGGCGTAGCCTGTGCTGCCATAGACGTCCATCTGTTTCAGCGCAAACGGCCAGTTCCATGAACCTTCGATAATGGCAACGGCATGTTTGTAATTGAGAATGATGTCGGCTTCGTCCGAGACCCTCGGGTATAGGTCAGGTTGCAATTGCTTGGTGACCGCTGTGACGGAAACAGGGGATTCGCCATTCATGAGCCAGGTCATCAGGTTAGGCCCGTAGCAACCAAAATCGGTGAGAGCGCCGTCGCCGTCCTGTTTGGGATCGGTGAGGAGCGCGAGGAAGTCGGGGCCGACGTTGATCTTGACCGGACCTTCGTGGCCGTCGCGGACGACGACCTTGACCATGCTGCCGAGCGAGCCGTCTTTGAAGAGGTGGTAAGCCTCAGTGTTCGAGGTGTACCAGGCGGTTTCGAAGTCGACAAGGACGTGGATGTGAGCTTTATCGGCGGTCGCTTTGATAGCGATTGCGTCGGCGTAGGTGAAGGCGAGTGGCTTCTCCATGAGGACGTGCATTCCTGCCAAAGCGCACTCTTCGACGATCCGACGATGCTGGTCGGGCGCGGTAAAGACGAGGCAGGCGGCAGGGTGGGCCTTTGTCGCCATATCAGCAATAGAGTTGAAGTGGATCGATGGCGAAAGGTGATATTTGGCAGCGTACTTGTCGAAAAGGCGCTGGTCGGATTCGACGATGCCGACGAGTTCCACGTCGGGGCGAGTGAGGATGCCGCCCGCTGGAGTGAGATTGCTCTTGTTCAAGAAGCCGTCAATGTGGCCATGGACAAGGCCCACCACGCCGACCTTCATAGGGGCGGCAGAGGCGATTGTGGCCGAGAGAAGGATGAGCGAAAGCGCGAAGCAGCGGGCCATGGTAACTCCTGTGACTACGGAAGACGTGTCGAACTATATTCGGGGATAGTGACAGGATGGGCAAGGGGCGGCTCTGCTGGATTGCGCTTATTCACGAGTGAAGAGTCCGCGGCGTATAGATCATTGCTTCAGCGTGGAGTAAAGGTAATCGCAGACTTCCTGGAACTACCGACAAGGGCTGAAATTGATAAGGTCGAGGGTTTCTGGCTTACGCAGTGGCGGTGGCTTCGTGTTTTCGGGTCCGCTCGGCGGATTGGACTAAGAAGATGGTGAAGATGCAGATGATTGGCTCCAGCGGGTGGCGGAATCGGGCTTGTACGGTGATTGCATAGTAGATCAAGGGCTGAATAAGGAAGATTGCGGCGAACAGCCATGCAGCTGGAATCTTCCGCTTGATGGATAGAAAGAGGCCGAGGAATCCGGTGACTGAAAGGAAGCCAAAGTTGATTTCTCGGGTGTACTCGACGAAAACCGTCTTCTCGAACGGGTGAGGAACACTGGCCCAGAAGAAGTAAACGCGCCTTACAGTCCAGGCTGCAATGCGCTCTGGATCCCTGCGAATATTGTCGTGGGCAGCAAGATCTTTTTCTTTCACGTAAGCCAGTTCGCCGACGGCTTTGTAGTGCATGAACTCAGGGGCGGTCTCGGCAAGGGGAAGCGTAGGTCCCCAGGGAAACCCATCGTTTTCGGGGAGAGTGGATTGATAGAGCTCCGCGCCAAGATTGCCGCGGGTAGGGATGAAGGCATGGAAGACGACCCAGTTCCGATGGATCCACGGAGCGAGGCAGGCAGCAAGAACAAATGCGGCTAAGGCGGCCTTGGCTGCGGTAGTTGTGAAGGTTTTAAGATCGGTGCGGGCGCCCCAAAGCATCCATACTCCGCACGCGGGCAGAACAACGATCAATGATGGATTGGTCAGGGCGATCAAGCCCCAAAGTAGACCGAAGGCAGCCCACCGGGTGGAGGTCTGCGGATTGCGTGTTGAGAATGGTTCGCCGATGGCTCGGACGCGCAGGGTGATAACAAGTGTGAGGGTGAACAGAAATGTTGTGAGGGCCATGTCCCAGATCCAATGAACGCCGTACTGCATGGCGGCAGGATACAGTGCCCAGATCCACGCGGACCACAGAGCGATCTTGTTGCCATGGCCTTGCATGTCGTAGCAGCGGGCGGCAATCTCGTAAATGGCGAGGGACGTGGCAGCCGAGAAGGCGCTGTCAATGGCAAGGATAACGAAGGCGGAGACCGGGGTGTAGACGCCAAAGATCTTAAAGACGCCAGCAAGCAGGAGCGGAAAGAGTGGAGGGATCCATGTAGTGGGACCACTGTGGCCCATGAACGGGTCGGAGTAGCCATAGCCAGTAGCGACGGCGCGGGCGATGCGTCCAGCTTCCCAGCCAAACTGGAAGTGGTCCAACAGTGGGCGAATGCGGTACGTGTGGGCGATAAGGATGTAGAGAACGCGAACAATAAGGCCGACCCAGAAGATGCGCATGGGAGCGCGAAAGGCGGTTCCAGGGTGGGTAAAGAAGAGTTTGAGGCGGGAGTACATGCTGAGGTGATTGTAGTGCGGTAGCAGTGCCATACATGATCCTCATATCTCAAACTCGAGATGTGGGGCACCAAGCAGACGGCCGCTAGTTTGTTCTACGCACGATGCCCACCTTTAGCGCGATCCGACCGCGCAAAGATGGGCATTTGGCTTCGAAGGATAGTAAGAGCAGATCTCCGTCGGGTAACGACAAGCAAGAGGACGCGTAGATGATCTCTATTCTGCGATGACTTCGGCGTACTCGGCTGTGGGTGGACAGGAGCAAAATAGATTGCGGTCGCCGTAGGCGTTGTCGATGCGGTTTACGGTGGCCCAGTATTTATCCTGGCGACGTGAGGTAGCGGGGAAGCAGCCTTGCGCGCGAGTATAGACGCGGTCCCATACATCGTCGGTAAGGTCGAAAACGGTGTGCGGGGCGAAGCGGAGGGGGCTTTCAGCGGCTGTGTGCTGGCCCTCTTCAATCGCGCGGATTTCATTGCGCATTGCTATCATGGCATCGCAGAACCGATCGATCTCCATCTTCGATTCCGATTCCGTGGGCTCGACCATCAGGGTGCCGGCGACGGGAAAGCTCATGGTCGGCGCGTGAAAGCCGTAGTCAATGAGGCGCTTGGCAATGTCATCAACAGTGACGCCGCATGAGGTCTTGAGCGGGCGGGTGTCCAAAATGCACTCGTGAGCGACCCGGTCATGCTCATTCTTGTAGAGAACAGGGAAGTGCGGGTCGAGGCGGGCGGCAATGTAATTGGCGTTGAGGATGGCGGTCTCGGTCGCGGTAGTGAGCCCTTCGCCCCCCATGAGCAGGATGTATGCCCAGGAGATCGCGAGGATCGACGCTGAACCGTACGGCGCGGCGGAGACGGGACCTACCGGGCTCTCGGAATTGAGGCTTGGGTGATTGGGAAGGAACGGTGCAAGGTGTGCGCCCACCCCGATGGGACCGACGCCTGGTCCGCCTCCGCCATGAGGAATGCAGAAGGTCTTGTGCAGGTTGAGGTGCGAGACATCGGCACCAAACTTGCCGGGATAGACGACGCCGACCTGGGCATTGAGATTTGCGCCATCGAGATAGACCTGGCCGCCATGAGCGTGGATGATCTCGCAGATCTCGCGGACACGCTCCTCGAAGACGCCATGGGTAGAGGGGTAAGTGATCATGACGGCGGCCAGGATGTCCGAGTATTTTTCGGCCTTGGCGCGGAGATCGTCCACGTCGACGTTGCCGTGGTCGTCGCAGAGGACACCGACGACTTCCATCGCGGCCATTTGCGCAGATGCGGGATTCGTTCCGTGGGCGGACGCGGGGATCAGGCAGATGCGGCGATGGGATTCGCCGCGGCTTGCATGATACGCGCCGATGGCGAGCAAGCCTGCGTATTCACCCTGTGCGCCGGAGTTCGGCTGGAAACTGAAGGCATCGTAACCGGTGATCTCGCAGAGACGCTGTTCAAGTGCTGCGATCATCTCGGCGTATCCTGCGGCTTGGTCTGCAGGAACAAACGGGTGAAGATTCGAGAACTCGGGCCACGAGATGGGGAGCATCTCGGTAGTGGCATTAAGCTTCATGGTGCAGGAGCCGAGGGGGATCATGGCGCGGTCGAGGGCGAGATCGCGGTCGGCAAGGCGGCGCATGTAGCGAAGGATCTCGGTCTCGGAGTGATACTGGTTGAAGACGGGATGAGTGAGGAAGGTGGTCCCGCGGGCGAGATCGGCGGGAAGCGACTGCACGGCAGCATCGGTGTAGAAGATGGGGATCTTTCCGGGACTGAAGGCCTCCCAGACGGATTTGATAGTCGCTTCGGTTGTAGTTTCGTCAAGAGAGATGCCAATCTCTGTAACGCCCGATTCTTTGGAAACGTAACGGCGAAGGTTGATGCCGGCGGCAACAGCGCGGGCGTGAATGGTTTCGGCCTCGGTTTCGCTGGTCATGGCAATGGTCAGGGTGTCGAAGTAGAACTCTGGGATGATCTTGAAACCAAGGGCGTCCAGGCCAGCAGCAAGCCTTGCGGTTTTCGCGTGGATGCGGTTAGCGATGGCCCTAAGCCCTTCGGGGCCATGATAGACGGCATACATGCCGGCCATAACTGCGAGCAGCACCTGCGCAGTGCAGATGTTTGATGTGGCCTTCTCTCGACGAATGTGCTGCTCGCGGGTCTGCAGGGCGAGGCGATACGCCTTTGCGCCGCGTGCGTCGATTGAGACGCCGACAAGCCGGCCAGGGAGGTTGCGCTTGAACTCGTCTCTGGTTGCGATGAAGGCGGCGTGCGGTCCGCCGTAGCCGAGCGGGATGCCGAAGCGCTGGGTGCTGCCGATTGCCATGTCTGCGCCTAGTTCGCCGGGTGAGGCGAGCAGGGTGAGAGCCAGGGGATCGGCGGCCATAACGGCGATCGCTCCGTGCGTGTGGAGGGCAGCAATGGTAGAGCGAAAATCTGCGATGTGGCCGCGGGTGCCAGGGTATTGAAAGATTGCGCCGAAGACGCCGTCAAGCTGAAGATCTGTTTCCGGATCTCCTACAACAAGCGTCCAACCGAAGGGTCTGGAGCGAGTTGTCAAGACCGCGATGGTTTGGGGATGGCAGTCCCTGTCGACGAAGAACGTTGTTTGTTTCGCGGCAGAGGCTTTCGCCCCACGCTTTGCCATTGCCATAGCTTCAGCGGCGGCGGTAGCTTCGTCCAGCAGGGAGGCGTTGGCGATGTCTAGGCCGGTGAGGTCCGCAACCATGGTCTGGAAGTTGATGATCGCTTCAAGACGGCCCTGGCTAATCTCCGGCTGGTATGGCGTATAGGCGGTATACCAGGCCGGGTTCTCCAGGATATTGCGCTGGATGACGGCGGGCGTTGCGGTGCCGTAGTACCCTTGCCCGATCAATGACGTAAGAACCTTGTTCTTTGCGGCGGCCGAACGCATGTAAGCCAGGGTTTCGGTCTCAGTCAGCGCCGGTCCAAACGTAAGCTGGCCCGGCGAGAGAATCGAGGCGGGAACCGCTTGTGCAATGAGTTCGTCGACGCTGCTTGCCCCAATCGTCCTGAGCATTGCGGCGACATCCGGGGCGGTGGGGCCGATGTGGCGTCGGGCAAAGGTTTCCGACGTGTTTTCGGCGGCGATGTCTGTGTAGTTCGTGGTCGCAGTGCTCATCCGGCGCAATCCTCTGGGGGCTGAGTCATCAGCCGCCCAAGTGCGCCCCTTCTGTCCGTTTGCCTGAGATTATTATCCCGTCGGCGGACGCCCTCGCAAATCAACGGGGCGCCTCTCTTCAGAAGTCGATGCTGCGTATCGCGGTCCTTTTGCCTGAGAGTTTCCGGGGCGGTTGCTCCTTCGGCGCCGGTGTTTGTTGGAGGCCCGGTCTCTCCCGCGACAGCATTTGCTGTGTACCACTGACTCAAATGTAGATGGTTTGCGGCTAGAAGGGCAAACCGTCTCCGAGAGGTCGCGTATTTGATGGGCGTTTCCGGTAGTATGGGTGCGCTTGGGAACGAATCAACTATCTGTGCCATTGATGAATGGAGGTTTTGCCTTGTCCTTGAAAAACATTGCTCTTTGTTGTTTCGCCCTGGGTGCTGTAGCGGTCGCTTCCGGACAGCAATCGCCACCGCGTCAGGAGCAGGCGCTTGTCAGCCGGACGAGCGCGGATGCGTGGTGGAAGCATGCCGTGATCTATGAGGTGTATCCGCGGAGTTTTCAGGATTCCGATGGCGACGGTAAGGGCGACATCAAAGGAATCGAGAGCAGGCTGGACTATCTGAAGAGCCTTGGTGTGGATGCAATTTGGATCACCCCGATGTATCCGTCGCCGCAGGTGGATTTCGGATATGACATCGCAGACTATGAGGCGATCGATCCGCAGTACGGAACGATGGGCGACTTCGACGCGCTGCTGAAGACAGCCAAGGCACATGGCATTCGCGTGATCATGGATATCGTGCTGAACCATACCTCCGATCAGCACCCATGGTTCAAGGAGTCGGCTTCGTCGAAGACAAACCCGAAGCGTGATTGGTATATCTGGCGTGATGGCAAGGATGGGAGCTATCCGAACAATTGGCAGTCGTGGTTTGGCCACTCGGCATGGACGCCGGACAAGACAACGGGCCAGTACTACTACCACTACTTCTACACACAGCAGCCGGATCTGAACTGGCGTAACCCTGAAGTTCGTAAGGCAATGTACGGGGTGATGAAGTTCTGGCTCGACAAGGGGATCGCAGGATTCCGTATGGATGCAGTGTCGCGATTGTTTGAGGATCCGGGACTGCATGACGATCCCTATCTACCGGGGTATAACGCGTTTGGTGACAGGAACATTCAGCATAAGTACACGGATGATCTGCCGGAGACACATGTGGTCTTCCAGGAGCTGCGAAAACTGGCCGACAGCTATCCAAGTCACCCAGTGCTGATCGCGGAGGCCGATGAGCCAACGATCGCCGATCTGGCGAAGATGTATGGAACGCATGGCGACGAAGTGCAGTTGCCAATGGACTTCCAGATTGCCGATTTGAATGAGCTTTCGGCGCCTAAATTTCGCAAGCTGTTCCAGGAAGTTGAGACCAATCCGGCGGATGGATGGCCGGAATACTTTTTCAGCAACCACGATCAGGTTCGGCAGTGGGAGCGGTATGGCGATGGCAAGCATAATCTCGAGATCGCAAAGTTGATGGCGGTATTAGAGATGACGCCTCGGGGGACTCCGCAGATGTATTACGGGGAAGAGATTGGGATGCGGACTACGGAGCCGACGCGCAAGGAAGATGTGCGTGACCCGATCGGGATTACCGGTTGGCCGAAGGAGAAGGGCCGTGATGGCGAACGAACTCCGATGCAGTGGACGCCGGCTGCGCCAAATGCAGGATTCACCACTCCGACGGCAACGCCCTGGTTACCCGTCCCGCCGAACGCACGAACGATCAATGTGGAAACAGAGTTGGCCGATCCGAACAGCCTGCTGAACTTCTATAAGGGTCTGTTGAAGTTGCGGCACACGGAGACAGCGTTGATGTTTGGCGATTACAAGACACTCAATCCCGATGATGCGGATGTGTTTAGTTTTGAACGGAAGGTGCCGCAGGGTGGGCAGGGGCGGAACATCGTGGTTGCGATGAACATGAGCGCAGCGGTGCATACGGTGAAGTTCGATGATGTGGGCGCAAAAGGAGGGGTGGTGATGCAGAGCAATTACAGCGCGTCTGGATCGAAGGTGGATCTCGGCGGCCTGGAGCTGCCACCGTTTGGCGCGGTGGTGGTTGCGGTGGAGTAGACGCACCTTACCTGGGAACTCCAGACAGTAAGAGCAACCAGACAACGAATACAGGGATCTTCGCTGCGCCTAAAGTGATCCCCTTCAGGCACCTGCTAGAAGGGGATATCGTCGTCGGTGATGCCGGTATCGGCGTAGTCCGGTGCGGAGACCGGGGCGCGCTGATCGTAGCTGGCGGTGTTCGATTTGGAGTAGCCGCTGCCGCTTGACTCGCCACCGCCCGATTTGCTGCCGAGCAGCGTGAGGTCGTTGACGATGATCTCGGTGCGATACTTCTTCTGGCCAGATTCTTTGTCGTCCCACGAGCGTGTCTGGATCTTGCCTTCAATGAAGACTTGAGTACCCTTCTTGACGTAGTCGCGAACGATCTCGGCGGTCTTTTGAAAGGCGACTAGGTTATGCCATTCGGTCTTGTCGGCCCAGTTGCCCTGGGCATCTTTGGCGCGGTCGGCGGTGGCAAGCGTGAAGCTGGCGACAGTCATACCGCCTGCCGTGGCGCGTATCTCCGGATCTTTGCCTACATTGCCGAGAAGAAGAACTTTATTGACGCCTTTTGCCATGTGAGATGTACTCCAAAAATGCTTCTGGTTTTAGAGGTTGAGGATACTACAGGGTGCAGTGGGTGCGTTTGGGCTTGTGGTCGGGGCGACCGCGTGCCGGGCCGGAAGGCTGGAGTTGTTTGGCACTGAGCGCGGCTTTGCGGCGGTCAGAATGGCAGGAACCACTGATCCAGATTATGAAGTCGGCCGGCTTATTTATGACGGTCGCCAAAATATTTTGAGAGGCCGAGGACCAGCGTAAGGGCGCCAGTAGGAAGGCAGCCCATGGCAAGCATCAGGGCAAGCCAGCCAAAATTGGTGTGTGGGCCCTGGCGGCGAGTGATGCCGCCAAACAGGACGAAGATGGAGAGCGCCGAAACCACCCCCGTGGTGAACAAGCCTATGCCGGTGCGGAGTATCGTGCGGGTGTCTTGTCGCATTACCGCAGCGCCGATTGCATTGCGTACACGATAACGCCCGTGACGGAGACATAAAGCCAGATTGGAAAGGTGTAGCGGGCGAGCTTGCGATGGGCAGGGAAGCGGCCGCTGAGCGAGAGGAAGAACGTAATGAGGATCATCGGAAGCGCAACGATCGAGAGGAAGATGTGCGAGGCAAGGAGCTTCCAGTAAAACGGCCACCAGGGACTGAGACGGTTGAAATGGGTCTCGCCATGCAGTGTGAAGTTGGTGAGATAAGAGACGAGGAAAATCGACGAGAAGAAGAATGCTGCAAACATCGCGTTGCGGTGGAGAACCAGCTTGCGCTCACTAATGAAGAGATATCCAAGCAGCAGCGCGATGGTTGCCAAAGCGTTCAGGACGGCGTTGAGCAGTGGCAAAGAGCGTAGGTGGGTGCCTGAGACGTCTGAGGGCGCGTGGAAGTAGACGAGATAGCAGATCAAGGCGCTGGCGAGGGCGCTTATAACGATGATCGTGGCGATGATCGAAGGCGGGGTGCTGACATTGTTCCATTTCGGAAGGGCGGTGGCGGGCATTTAGAAGAGGAGGCGTCCTTTGGCGTTAAGCATCATGGCGGCGAGCAGCAGGGGAAGGAAGATGACGGAGGCGCGGAGCAGGTCACGGGCGTAAGTGCGGGAGGTGGCAGAGACCGGGTCTCGGAGTATGCGGGCGAAGCGAACGGTATACCAGAGATAATAGGCGGAGAGGATGACGGCTGCGGCGGCGTAGATGGTGCCGGCTGTGCCCAGGGCCACAGGCCAGAGCGCGACCGGGATCATGAGAACAGCGTAGAAGAGCGCCTGTGCAACGGCCATCTGTGCGGCTGACCTAGCGGGAATCTGTGTGGCGGTGAGCTTGATGCCGGCGCTGGCGTAGTCTTCGCGGTACATCCAGCCAATAGCCATGAAGTGGGGAAACTGCCAGACGAACAGGATGGCGAAAAGAGCAACGCCAGGCCATTCGATGAGGCCACGGGCGGCGGTCCAGCCGATCAGCGGCGGGAGCGCTCCCGGAAATGCACCGATAAATGTATTAATGCTGGTGACGCGCTTGAGCGGAGTGTAAATGGCGACGTAGCTAACGGCAGTGAGTAGCGTCAGGGTACCGGTAAGGACGTTGGTCTCATGCGCGAGGTAAAGCGAGCCCAGAAAGATGGCAGCGAAACCGAGAATCAGCCCGTGAGCGAGGCCTATTCGTCCTGTTGCCATTGGCCGGTTTGCAGTCCGCCGCATCAGGGTGTCGGTCTTGCGTTCAAGGGCTTGGTTCAGGACGCTGGATCCGATGGTGACGATAGCAATCCCAGCAAGGGCCTGTACCGCGCCGAGGTTGAATGGGGATATTCCAGATCGCAGGCTTCCAAGATAGAAGCCACCGGCGGCGGTGATGAGGACCATCAGAGAGACGCGGGGCTTGAAGAGGATGGTGTAGTCGGCGAACAGGGACGGGCGTGTGGGCGCGGCGGCTGCAATGGGGGCTTCGGGGCGGGATGTCGCGGACGTTGCCAAGGCTAAGTCAAGGATAGCGCGTAACGGCGGACGATGAGGATGGGTTTGTGGTGGGGTGAAGGAACGCGGTCTCATCCGCGCTCAACGCCCAAGTCGCAGGGCTGAGACTTGTGTGCTCAGCATCCTTACGCAGATGAGGTAACTGATCCACTCTTGGCCTTTGCATTTTGTCAACGAAGCACCGTGTTGGTGACGCAGCGAAAAAGGAGGCGTTGGAGGGTTGTTGGCCTATCCAGAAGCGCTCGCTCATGGCAGGCTCAGGCTGCACACCTTTGCGTCTTGGGACATATAAAGCCACCACCGCGGCTAACTTTGATCAGTAGAAGTTATTTGCCACCACTGGCAAGGTGCCCTAGAATGATGATTGCGGGGTTGGGTCTAAATTTGCATAAACCTAATACCCACGCTAGAGGACAGAGATAAAGATGGCAAAGCGTCGTGGAAATCCAAATTGGGGAAAGCCGGAGCCGATTGGTCCGGTAGTTCCGACCGTCACTTCTTTTGAGCAGGTAGTGAAGGAATTCAAACTGACTCCCGACCAGTACATCCGGTCGACTCGTCTTCGCGAATGGGCCCGGAGGAATAAGAACTCGAAGTACATTCCGGAGGCGCTGCTTGAAGCGTGGGGATTTGAGATAGAGTCCACTCTGTAGAGTGTGTGTTTACACGAGACGCCGCCTTGCTGAGGCGGCGTTTTTGCGTCCGGAAGATGGTGGCGGGAATCCTAATTGGGTCGAAGAATATGATGGGGTCAGTTACAGGAGAGAGCATGTTTGCCACGGTTGAAGAGGCGGTTGCGGATATTCGTGCGGGAAAGATGGTGGTGGTCGTCGACGACGAGGACCGCGAGAACGAGGGCGACCTGACGATTGCGGCGGAGTTCTGCACGGCCGAAGCCGTCAACTTTATGGCAAAGTTCGGACGCGGCTTAATCTGCCTGACGCTGACCGAGGAGCGTGCGGACTATATGCGGCTCGGTCCAATGACCTCAGAGAACACGTCTCGGTTTGGAACTGCTTTCACGGAGAGCATCGAGGCCCGCGAGGGTGTGACAACCGGCATTTCGGCGGCGGACAGGGCGCATACGATAGCGGTGACGATCGATCCATCATCGACGGCAGCTGATCTAGCGCGGCCGGGACACGTGTTTCCGCTGCGCGCCAGAAAGGGTGGCGTGCTGGTGCGGGCAGGACAGACGGAGGCTTCTGTTGACCTGGCAAGGATGGCGGGGCTGGTTACCGCAGGCGTGATCTGCGAGATCATGAACGACGATGGCACCATGGCGCGGGTGCCGGATCTGATCAAGTTCTGCGAGGAACACTCGCTGAAGATGCTGACCGTCGCTGATCTGATCCGCTATCGGCTGCAGCATGAACGATACATCCATCGTGTGGCTGAGGGTATGATGCCTACGGCCCATGGCGAGTTCCGCATGATCGCGTATGAGAACGAGGTGGAGGGTAGCGAGTCCCATGTGGCCTTGGTGTTGGGGGATGTAACAAGCGATGCCATTGTGCCAGTGCGTGTGCATACACACTGTTTGTCGGGTGACGTGTTTGGGTCGACGAGTTGTGATTGCAGAGCAGTGATTGAGGGCTCGCTAGAAATGATCGCGGATGCAGGAAGGGGCGCGCTGGTCTACCTGCACAACGGGACCAAGGGCTTCGGCATCTCGCAGCAGGATGGGCTCGGCAGGATTTCGCTGCATCGCGAGGCTCGCGGACGGGACCGAGCAGGAGACGACAAGAGCCAGCGGACGCTGCGGCAGGTCGGGCTGGGCGGCCAGATATTGTCAGACTTAGGCATACATCGGATCCAGTTGCTGACAAACACTCCAACCCACGTTCCGGCACTGCAGGGGTTTGGAATCGAGATCGTGGAGCAGGTGCCGGTGCTGCTTAGAAACGTTGTGGTTAGCTAGGGCTTTACTTCGGCCATTTCGCCCGGCGTAAGGGTGAGGCGTAGGACCCGAAACCAATTCTCATACGCAATCTTATTGAGGGATACGTCGTCAAAGCCATAGTTGCGAATGGCTTCGATGAGACACGGCATCCCTGATGCATCGCCGATGGCGTTGGGGACAGTCGCTCCGTCAAAATCTGAGCCAAAACCTACGCGATCTATGCCGATCCGGTCGACGAGGCGGATGACGTGGCGAACAACGATGTCGAGGCCGGTGTCGGCGTTTCGGTTGGCGTCAGGACGAAGATCGTTGACGCAGAAGTTGAGGCCGACCATGCCGTCGGATTCGCGGATAGCGTCGAGTTGCTTGTCAGTCAAATTGCGGGCTGAGGGACAGAGCGCATGGACGCAGCTGTGCGTTGCGACCAGCGGGGCTGTTGTCTTTGCCGCAACGTCCCAGAAGCCGCGTTCGTTGAGGTGTGAGAGGTCGATCAAGATACCGAGGCGGTTGCAGGCGCGGACCAGTTCAACGCCAGCGGGAGTGAGTCCGGGACCAGTGTCAGGCGAGCTGGGGAACGCGAAGGGTACACCGTGGCCGAAGATGTTAGGGCGGCTCCAAACGGGACCAAGGCTGCGAAGGCCCTGATTGTAGAGCGTCTCAAGCTCAACGAGGTTGGAGCCAATGGCTTCCGCGCCTTCGATGTGGAGCAGGATGGCGAGAGCCCCGTCGTGCCGTGCTTGATCGATTTCGTTGACTATGGTGGAGATACGTATGGCTCCGCTCGACCGGTCAGCCAGCGATTTCAGCGCGGCGAGTTGCGCATCAATGGAGCGGCGGGCATAAGCAGGGTCGAGCGGGTCAGCCATGCGGACGGCGTACGAGGTTGCGGAGGCAGTCAGGTCTGCATCTGCTTCACAGGGCTGTTCGGCAGGAACCCACATGGCAAAGAAGCCGCCAAACATACCTCCGGCGCGAGCGCGAGGGAGATCAAGGTGGCCCGTGGTGTTGTGCCCCAAAAAGTCGATGCCGTCATGCTTGTACTCGCGGATGAGATGAACCGCGTCGTTATGGCCGTCGAAGATGCTGATCTTGGAGGGCACGGTTGGCTGTTCTGGATGAACCATAGGCTAAGGATAGCCGTGGTATGCTAGCGCGATCAAAGGATGATCCAACCAGCATGAGAATCAAGCGTTTGGACGGCGTGCGTGCGATCGCAGTCGTATTGATGATTCTCTTCCAGCATAGTTTCTTAGACCTTGGCTGGACCGGCGGGGAGCTTTTCTTTGTGCTGTCGGGTTTTCTGCTGACGCGCATCCTACGTGCTTCCCGAACGGACAAGAGTTACTGGTCACGCTTCTACCTGAAGCGCGTAATACGGATTGTTCCACTGATGGTTCTGATCCTGATCGTGAATGAGGTGGCGACAAGGCATCTGCCGCTGATCGGGCTTGCGGGTTATGCGCTGTTTCTCGGAGACGTGGTGGGCGTCCTGGGATATACGGGTGGCAGCCTTGGTGCGCTGTGGGGAATAGCTGTAGGTGCGCACTTCGTGGTGTTGTGGAGCATCGCCGTAAGATTTGTAAGCCGCAGATCGCTTCTTACGATTGCGGTTTGTCTCTTGATCATTGAACCAATTCTGCGCACGCTCGTCACTTCGCAGGTTCACCACTTTGAGACGTACTTCTCCACGCCGTTCCATCTTGACAGCATTGTTGCGGGAAGCTTTCTCGCCCTCTTGGTAGAAGTGAAGGGAGCAGCACGACATCTTGCGCGCTGGAGCGGATGGGCATCGGCCATCCTTGCCATCTGCTTCGTTGGAGTTACGCACGCGTGTCCTTGGTTTATCCGTGTAACGAATGCGCCAATTTACAACTCGCTTGGGTATGCTGCGATTTCATGGACTTACTTCTTCTTTCTAGCGTGGGTGGTCCTAGGCAGGGAAGATGGAGTGGTGAGCCGCGCGTTGTCATGGAATCCGCTGCTCTATTTAGCGCGGATCAGCTACGGCCTTGCGCTTGTGGATCCGTTCGTCATCGCTATTCTCAAGCGCATATTGCATCTTCCTTTTGGATTGGCGGGAGAGACGGCGAACATGAAGATCTTCCCGATTGCAATTGTGATTTCGTTGGCGGTCTGTGCTTTGCTGTATCACTTTGTAGAACGGCCAAGTCGTGCCTGGGGCATCATGCGGGCGAAAGGTTTGCAAGCCCAAGAGGGAGATCCCGTGGTCGGCGAAGAAGAGATGGTTAGTCGTGCTCAAAGTGATTGCTTGACGAAATGAATGACCATTCAGTATGCTTCGCTGCGTTCGGGTAATTCGCCCGGAGGAGTGCGTTGCATGGCTGTTTCGGGTTTGCAGATTCGTAAAGTGGCCGTGCTGGGTGCGGGAACGATGGGGTCGAGGATTGCAGCGCATATTGCGAATGCAGGTGTGCCGGTGGTCCTGCTAGACATTGTTCCGCCGGGAACCGGGGCTGACGCGAGTGCTGCGGAACGAAACAAGTTTTTGCTGGCGGCGATGGATGGATTGAAGAAGTCCAATCCCTCGGCGTTCTATATAGCGGAAAATGCGCGGCTGCTTACCATTGGAAATTTTGAAGATGATCTCGCTCTGGTGAAGGACTGCGATTGGATCATCGAGGTGGTGGCGGAAAATCTTGAGATCAAGCGCGCGCTGCTGGCGAAGGTAGAGGAGCACCGCAAGCCCAATTCGATACTGACCTCGAATACTTCAGGCATTCCGATTGCGAGCATTGCAGCGACGCTGCGTGCTGAAGCGCGGCCCCACTTCTTCGGAACACATTTCTTCAATCCACCACGATATATGCGGCTGTTGGAGTTGATTCCGACGCCTGAAACAACTGCGGTGGACCTGGCAACAATCGCCCGCTTTTGCGATGCGCGGCTGGGCAAAACGGTAGTTTTGTCGCACGACACGCCGAACTTTATCGCAAACCGAATAGGGACATTTTCAATGGGGAATGCGATCCGGCTGATGATGGCGCAGGGGCTCAGCATTGAAGAAGTAGACACGTTGACCGGTGCAGCTCTGGGATGGCCGAAGACCGGAACGTTCCGGCTCGGAGACCTGGTTGGGGTCGATGTGCTGGCGCATGTTGCAACCAACTTCTCAGCAAAGGCCGAGTCGATAGGTGATGAAAGGTCGGATGTAGCGCTGGCCCCGTTCATCGCGACAATGCTGGAGAAGAAGCGGTTGGGAGATAAGGTCGGACAGGGTTTCTATCAAAAATCTGGGAAGGATGAGCAGGGACGAGACGTGAGGCTGGTGCTCGACTGGAAGACGCTGGAGTATGGGCCGAGCACGCGGCCAAAGTTCCAGGCGATTGAAATGGCAAAGAACGTGGAAGCGACGCCAAAACGTGTAGCCCAACTGCTGCATGGGAATGCCGGTAGCGACAAAGCTGCGGCGTTCTACTGGCCTCTACTGACAGAGCTATTTACGTATGCTTCGAATAGGATTCCTCCGGTTGAGAATTCAATTGCCGATTCGATTGTAGAGATCGACCTTGCGATGAAAACCGGCTTTAACTGGGAACTTGGGCCGTTCGAGATGTTCGATGCTGCCGGGGTTAGGGCGACTACGGAGAAGATGCGGGCGGCGGCGCGGCCTATCTCCTCAAATGTTGAGAAGCTGCTGGCTTCAGGTGGAGAGAGCTGGTACCGCGATGATGCAACGGTCGAGTCTGGGAGGTTGTATTTCGATCCGGCAAGCGGCGAATACAAGCCGGTGCCGATTGCGGAGGGGGTCACTTCGTTTGCGGTGATCAAGAAGGCGCGCGGCGTGGTGAAGAAGAATCCCGGGGCTTCGGTGGTTGATCTTGGCGATGGGGTTGCAGGGATCGAGCTGCACTCAAAGATGAACGCGCTGGGCGAAGACATCGTTTCGCTCATTACGCAGACGCTAAAGCCGGGCAGCGCGGCGGTGTCCGACTTTGAGGCGTTTGTGATCTCGGGAGACTCGACGAACTTCTCAGTGGGCGCGAACCTGATGCAGCTGCTGCTCGGTGTGCAGGAAGAGGAGTGGGACGAGGTTGAGATGATGGTGCGCGGGTTCCAGAACATGACGCAGGCGATCAAGTTCTGCCCGAGACCGGTGGTGGTGGCGCCGTATGGGATGTGTCTGGGTGGCGGAGTTGAGATCGCAATCCATGCGGCGGCGCGTCAGCCTCATGCGGAACTTTATATGGGCTTAGTGGAGACAGGTGTGGGCTTGATTCCAGGCGGCGGTGGATGCAAGGAGCTGACGATCCGTTCGGTTGAGGCAGGAAACAGCATTCGGCCAGATGGCCGGGGCGAGGGTGTCGAGACATTCGAGGCGCTGAAGAAGAACTTCGAGACGATTGCGATGGCGAAGGTGTCTACTTCTGCCAGTGAAGCCCGAGGGCTTGGCTTTCTACGTCCGTCAGATTCGGTGACGATGAATCGCGATCGTTTGTTGACGGACGCGAAGCTGAAGGCGAGGGCCCTGGTTGATGCAGGCTATGCAGCCCCGGTGATGCGGACAGACATTGCAGCACCAGGCGAGAACGCGCTGGCGACTTTGAAGCTGGCGGTTTGGACGATGCGCGAAGGCCGATACATCTCCGATCACGACATGAAGGTGGCGAACTGGGTGGCTTGGATTCTGTGTGGCGGGAAGGTCACGCCGGCAACGCTCGTAAGTGAGCAGTACCTGCTGGACCTGGAGCGGGAGGCGTTTTTGAGCTTATGTGGAGAGAAGAAGACGCAGGAGCGGATCGCGTTTACGTTGAAGACGGGGAAACCGTTGAGGAATTGAAGAGACGTTGTTCGCTATTGGTTGCGCGTTGTTCGTGAAGAGCAAGGGCAGATGCGCGGATCCTTCTCCTTAGAATGACGGCTTTTAGTTTCGTTAAGGGCACGTCTCCAAACGTGCCAATAGAGGTGAAGCGGGCAAGGGGCTTTCCGCCCCTGAGGTGATCGGTTATGAATGAAGTGGTGATCGTTTCGGCGGTGAGGACGGCGATCGGGAAGGCTCCGCGAGGGACGCTGAAGACGACGCGACCCGATGACCTGGCGGCGTTCGCGATTATGGGGGCGCTCGAGCGGGTGCCGCAGCTGGATAAGACAGAGGTGGAGGATGTGATCCTCGGCTGTGCGATGCCGGAGGCGGAGCAGGGGATGAACGTCGCGAGGGTGGCGAGCTTTCGTGCAGGGCTGCCCATTACTGCGAGTGGGATGACGATCAACCGGTATTGCGCTTCGGGTTTGCAGTCGATTGCAATTGCTGCGGACAGGATTCGCGGAGGCGGCGCGGAAGTGATCGTTGCGGGCGGGACGGAGAGCATGTCGTACGTGCCGTTTGGCGGCAATAAGATCTCGGTGAACCCGTGGCTGGTGGAGCATTATCCGGGGAGTTATATGGCGATGGGGCTGACGGCGGAACGGGTGGCGGCGCACTACGGCATCACGCGCGAGGAGATGGATGAGTTTTCGTATCAGTCTCACCAGAAGGCGATTGCGGCGATTGCGGCGGGGAAGTTTGAAGATGAGATTGTGCCGGTGACGGTTACAAGTTCGAGCGTGAATGGGAAAGGCAAGGCGAAGGCTTCGATTCAGACGTCGGAGGCGGTGTTCAGTGTCGATGAAGGGCCGCGAGCGGATACATCGATCGAGGCGCTGGCGAAGTTGAAGCCGGTCTTTCATGCGAAGGGGACGGTGACGGCAGGAAACTCGTCGCAGACTTCCGATGGCGCGGCAGCGGCGGTGGTGATGTCGGCTGATCGGGCTGCGGCTCTGGGGATTGCACCCATGGCGAAGTTTGTGGCGTTCGCGTATGCCGGGTGCGATCCGGAGGAGATGGGAATCGGACCGATCCATGCGGTTCCGAAGGTGTTGAAGATGGCAGGGCTATCGCTTGAGGATATCGACCTGTTTGAGTTGAACGAGGCGTTCGCGGCACAGTCGCTGGCGGTGCTGAAGGTGTTGGGGATCGATCCGGCGAAGGTCAATGTGAATGGCGGAGCGATTGCCTTAGGACATCCGCTGGGATGTACGGGTGCAAAGCTGACGGCGACCTTGCTACGCGAGATGCCGAGGCGGAATGCGAAGTATGGGATTGTGACGATGTGTGTTGGTGGAGGGATGGGAGCGGCGGGGATTTTTGAGAGGGCGAGCTGATTGCGGCGAATGACCCTCGAGCAC
>CAHJWN010000089.1 GCA_903642265.1 Acidobacteriaceae bacterium
CGTTAGCGCTCACGCTCGATCCGTTTCAGGATTGCTGGTCTACCCGTCCTGCCCATCGTCCCGATTGCGTGAAGGTATTACCCGCAAAGGATCGAGGTTAGCGGGAATACCTTCAGGCGACATCTCTTTGCGCGCATAGACAAGTCGCGCGCCTGGACAAGTCGCGCACACATAGACAGGCTTAGAATGGCACGATGAGAGAGCTATACAACGAGGAAGTCTTAGATCTTCTCGAGTTGGTCAAACTGCTCCAGCATCCAGAACACTACGGGTGCACCATTGACCGGGGACAAAACCCGGAGGCTTCCCGAATCATCGATGCCGCGATCGCCGACATTCTCGGCCTGCAACGGCGTCCTTATCCGGTCGGGCCAGGAGCTTGGCTGGCACCCAGGCCATAGCCGTTCTGAGACTCTGGATCATAATCATGGATCCCCAGCGTCAGCGAAGAATCGTCAGAAAAAAGCACACACACGGAAGCCGCAATAATCCAGGATTATTATTTCGGAACTACTGACTTTTCAGGATCGATGAGGCAACTTGCTCATCCAAGTGGCTCCTGAGGTAGGACTCGAACCTACAACCCTTCGGTTAACAGCCGAATGCTCTGCCATTGAGCTACTCAGGAATATCGTGCGGCTGGCGGGTGGGATCACCTGCGCCTCTATTGTTATAACAGCCTCAGACATGAGGGTCAAAACGCATCGCAATAAAGCACGACTGCTTCTCTCTGCAAACCATTACAGAACCAAACGCCATCCACCACCGAGCAACCTCGAGCCCAGATCCTCGCCCCGCTCGGTCAGCACCTAGTATGTGTTCCTCTGCCGATACAGCAGCACCGCAATGCGGTACATCGAGAAATTACTACTCTCCTCCGCTGGACAAGCCCCAACTATGGCGGTCACGTACTTTCCTGTCGCCACGCGCGACCGCAACTGCTCCGGTAGAAGACTCAGATTTGCGGTCGTATACCTCATCACGAACTCTGCCTGGCGAGGCCCCGCCGAACCCGTATCCTGTGCGCATGTCTTCCTTGCCGATGCATCACTCTCCGCCACGCCGATACCCAGGGGCGCCAGCGCAGAGGCTACAGCACCTTCCTGCTGCTTCAGACTCAAGGGCGTCAGCCGGCGTTCAAAATCTTCTACTGCGAACAACTGGTGGCCGCGCGCGATCACCGCAATCCCTACAGAGTCCACATTAGGGTCGAGTAAATTGTGCCGGTGTCCCTCGGAGTTCATCCATGCCGTATGGATCTTCACTGCACTTGGTGACTCAGCCACATTCTCTGATATCAAACTAAACTTCGCGCCAGCCGCCGCGCCGCGTGCTGCCAGGTCGGGCTCCTGTGCAAACTGATGGGAGATCGTATTGTGCTGCACCATCTCAAGTGCATGCTGCCGTGCTGCCGCAACAAGTGCCAGGTCTCTCCGCAACGGAGGCAGATTTCTTTCGGCCCTCTCCTGGTCCGCAGCCTCTTGCAGATACTGCTCAGCCAGGTTCGGTGCGGCTGCAAAGGTCTGCGCCTGCGCTGTAGCGAATGCACCTGCTAGAAGAACAGCAACCAGGCCCGCACCGAACACCCTCTTCATAAGCACTCCCGCAACGGCAATCAGTCGCTTCTCTACTGCCATTCGCCAACCTCTCCCGCACCATGCACTTGCTCTGTCAGCTTGTTGCCAGCTGCACTTTCTCAGACGTCACCGGCGGCGTCAGCATGGAAAGCATGTCAAGCTCGAACTGTTCAAGCACAAGCTCTTTCCGAAGATGCTTTACCGCATAATCCCGCGCAGCCGAACCTAGACTGGCTCGCATCTCAGGGTGGTCGATCAACTGCAAGGCTGCTGCGCACAACGCCTCAGAGTCTCCACTCGGCACAACAAGTCCGCATCCCGCAACCACATTTGCCACCTGGGTGCCTTCGTCGGCGGTTGCGATGACCGGCCTTCCGCTCGCAAACATTCCACAGAGCTTTGAAGGCATCACCAGGTCAGCAGCACCGGGCTTTTGCGGCAACAGGTGTATGTCAGCGGCGTTCAGAAGTTCGTTCATCTGGTTCTCCGGCTGCAGCGGCAAGAGTGTCACGTTCGAGCAATGTCCCACTTGTTCCTTTAAGACCTTGCGGTACACACCGTCCCCGCAAAAGAGAAAATGGACGCGCGAGTCGCTGCTGAAAGATTCAACCAGCGGTGCCAACATGTTCAACCCTTGTTTCACCCCCATGTTGCCCGCGTACAAAAATATGATCTTGCTCGCGAGACCGTACTCTTCGCGATACCTGTTCGCAGTGCCCGGCAGCGCCGGTCGCACCAGGTCCACGTCTCCCCAGTTCGGAAACAGGACCACCTCGCCGGGCATTCCACCGCGCGCTGTGATGCCTTCAACCATCTTGTTCGAAATGCTCGAGACTCTGGAGAAACACCGGGTAAGCAGACTTTCAATACCTTTTGCGACAGCTTCGATCTTGCCCAGCTTTGGCAGCAACTTCATCCTGAACGCAGCGTCTACTTCGAAATCCTGGACGTGCAGCCACGATGCCGCGCCCGAAACAGTGGCTGAAAGCAGGGCCAGTGGCGCTGCGAAGAAGGTAGGCTGCACGGCAAACACAACATCCGGTCTCCAGAACGTCTGCAGCGCCATCACTGGAGCACTGCTCATCGCAAAGGAAGAAAGATGCAGCAGGCGGGCAAATCCACCTGGCCGGGCTGGCACCCAGAGCGGACACCTATACACACGTGGGATCGTTGCGTCAGAGTTTCGTTCAACCCTGTACAAGGATCCCCGGTACTTCTCGTGAATACGCCATTGCGGATAATAAGGCAGCGCTGTGACCACCCGTACCTGGTGTCCGCGCGCACCAAGCCATGCTGCCATCTCGCCTGTATATTTCCCAACGCCAGTCAACTCTGGGGCGTAGTTCAAGGCATAAATCAGGATTTTCAAACAGCTCTCCAGTACACACTGGTGAGACTGAATTGGAGCAACCTGAAAGGCTGGACCCCATGAATGAAACCCTGTTACGCCCGACATGAATTTCCTGCCGGGAAGCTGACTGTAATTTGGACTAAGCACATACTACGCAGTTTGTTCCATAATGAACACAAGGTTTCCAATTTACATGTCTGCCGGCTCAAGTTCTGTTATAAGTGCTCCCTTCTTTCGCCAGATTGCAGCCAATCGCCTGGCTGCAGCCGGACTTCTGCTCATCGCCCTCTTTATCGCGTGCGCCGCAATGTCACCATGGATCGCCTCGATACAATCGTCCGCGGCGTCGGACCCCTCCCGGATCGACCTGGGTCATCGCCTTCTTCCTCCAACCGCAGCACACTGGTTCGGCACCGATGAACTCGGCCGTGACATCTTTTCCCGGATCGTCTTTGGCGCGCGTATCTCCATGATTGTCGCCGTCACAGTTGTCGCGATCTCTCTGGCTATCGGCCTTGTTGTTGGAGGTGTAGCTGGTTTCTATGGAGGATGGCTCGACACACTCCTCAACATCTATGTCACAAATGCCTTCCTGGCACTCCCAGGCATCCTGCTCGCCATTGCCTTCGTCGCCTTTCTCGGTCCGGGCCTGATCAACCTCATCTTTGCCCTCGCCATCTCCGGATGGGTAGGCTATGCACGACTTGTTCGTGCGCAGGTGATGTCGGTCAAAGACCGCGAGTTTGTAGAAGCGGCACGTGCACTTGGAGCCTCCAACCTCCGTGTCTTCTGCCGCCACATCCTGCCAAATATTCTTCAGCCGTTGATCGTCCAGGCGGCCATCGGCATGGCTGCCGCGGTGCTCGCGGAAGCGACGCTGAGCTTTCTTGGCCTCGGCGTCCCCCCTCCCGCCGCAAGCTGGGGCGCAATGCTCAATGACGGCAGGTCGCACCTCTTTGATTCACCGCATCTCGTCTTCTTCCCAGCAGTCGCAGTTATGCTCTGCGTGCTCTCATTCAACTTCGTCGGCGACGCTCTCCGCGACTATCTCGATCCCCGCACGCGCCTGGTCGCCGGTCTCTAGTCCCCAAGGCCGTCCCTGCATCGAATAAGCAGGAGACCCGGCATGCGAAAAACGCTCATCGACACCACGGCGACTCAAGCCTCGGCAGCTGCGAACATTTCATGGCTCGACCTCGACCACATCGCCGCAGTAGAAATCAGTTCCGAAGATCCCGACTTCGCAATCGATAACGCGCTCAGCAGCTCGCCGTCAAAGGGATGGCGTGCCGCCGCCAAAGGCCCACAACTCATTCGCTTCAACTTCGACAAGCCCACCTCGATCCGTCGCATTCACTTGCACTTCGCCGAGCCGGCAGCCGAGCGTTGCCAGGAGTTCGCTCTCTACGCGCGCACCGGGACAAGCGAAATGCGCGAAGTCGTTCGTCAGCAATTTACCTTCTCGCCCGGCGGCTCAACCGAGGAAGTTGAGGACTACACAGTTGACCTCCGCGCCGTCACAGCTCTCGAACTTCGCATCGATCCCGACCGCGCCCACGATCCCACCCACAGCCAGCACTACGCTGTGCTCCAGAGTCTGCGCCTTGCCTGACACCCAGACGCCATTGCCCTCTACGGAATTCAAGATGACCATTGGAGTCATCAGCGACACGCACGGTCTCCTGCGCCCCGAAGCGCTCGCGGCGCTTGCCTCCGCCGACCACATTCTCCACGCCGGGGACATCGGCGACGTCAAAATCCTCGACGCACTCCGCCAACTTGCCCCCGTCACCGCGATCCGCGGCAACATCGACACCCAGGGCCCATGCACCAGGTTCCCGGCCACCGAACTCGTCGAGCTCGCCGGACACCACTTCTACCTCGTCCACTCCATCGCTGACCTCGACATCAGCCCTGCCGCCGCAGGCATCTCTGCCGTAATCTCCGGCCACTCACATAAGCCTTCCCAAGAGACTCGCGGCGGCGTGCTCTACCTGAACCCTGGAAGCGCCGGCCCCCGCCGCTTCAAGCTGCCCGTCACCATCGCCATCATTACTGTGACAGCGGAGGGCCTCGAAGCTTCCATCCTCCCGATTCTTTGATCTTGCAGTCTTCGCCATAAGCAGGCAAGATGACGACCAGAATCGGAGGACCACATGGTCGTTCTATTTTCCCTGCTTATCATCCTGCAGTTCGCCATCATCATCAGCCACGATCTGATCGACATACCCGGCCTGGTTCACGGCGCGCAGATCCAGGCCATGATTGGGCGCCGAAAGGTCTGGCTCGCCACGCTGGCAAACTCCATCTTCCCCGGGATAGCTGCCGGATTTGCCGTCTTCTTCTGGAACCGGCCCAGGCCCGGCTATGTTCCCAGCTACTGGCTCATCTACTGTGGCGTTGCCCTGCTCTCGGCCATCGGAATGTGGTACATCCCATACCTTCGAGGTGCCCCGGACAAACAGAAGAGCGAATACCTGGGCATGTATGCGGGGACCCGCCACATCCTGCCCGCGCGCGGCGACAATCCGCGACCCAATCTCTTCCACATCGGTATTCACGTCTTATTCGCGGCAAACTTTTGTCTGGCGCTCGCAATAAGAACTCGCCACACCTAACGCATGCGCGGATTTGCCACAGTATACGCAACGTCAGTCAGCAGATTTACGGCAACATACGTCAGCCCCACGGCTAGAATGCAACCCTGCACCAACGCGTAGTCTCTATTCGAGATCGCCGATAACGTCAGTCTTCCAATGCCCGGCCAACTGAAGATGGTCTCCGTCACAATCGCTCCAGCCAGCAGGCTTCCAAACTGCAGCCCCAGCACTGTAAGCACGGGGATCAGCGCGTTCCGTAGCGCGTGCCGGTAGACCACCGTGCGCTCACTCAAGCCCTTCGCTCGCGCCGTCCGGATGTAATCCTGCCCCAGTTCTTCGAGCATCGCAGTCCGCACCATGCGTGTCAGGATTGCCGCCAGGCCCAGCGCAAGCGTTACCGCTGGCAGAACCAAATGCAGCAGAAAGTCGCCTGCTTTGCCTGATCCCGCACCCGAGACAGGCAGCCAACCCAATCGAATCGAAAACAGCAATATCAGGATCGGCCCCAGCGCGAAGTTCGGAAACGAAAGCCCCGCAAGGCTCGCTACGCCGAGCGTTCGGTCCTGCCACTTGCTCCGATAGAGCGCCGACCAAACTCCCGAAGGAAGCGCCGCAAGCACGCCAAGTACCAACGCCGCCACCGTCAGTGCCAGGGTATAGGGGTACCGCTGCAAAATGAGGTGCAGCACTGAGTCGTGCAGCCGCAGCGACTGCCCGAGATCTCCGTGCAATACCCCTCGCAGGTAGTGCCAGTATTGGACCCCGAGTGGCAGATCGAAACCGTATGCATGCCGGAGCGCAGACACATCCGACGCCGTCGCGCCTTCGCCCAGCATCTGCGCAATCGGATCGCCCGGGACCACGTGGATCAGGAGAAACACGACCGTCACCACCAGCCAGATCACCGGCACCGTCACCAGAACTCTCCGGATCGGTCTCCACATGGCAGCCTGGATCATTGACTGCGGTCTCCTGCCACCAACTCAGGCTCGGAATCCGCCATGCCGGTCAGATTCTCCACCCGCACCCGGTTGATCCGCCGCGCCGTCATCTCCGCGACGATGTATCGCCGTCCTTCATACTCCAGGCTTTCGCCGTCCTCAGGAATGTGCCCGAGGTGCGCCAGCACAAATCCCGCCAGCGTCTCCACGCCAGCCTCGCGTGGGAACTCCCAATGCAATTGCGTTCGCAGATCCCGCAGGCTTGTCGACCCATCCAGCGTCATCACACCCGTGCTGCTGAACAGCGTTGTCTTGCTCGCAACATCAAACTCATCCTCAAGCTCGCCGACGATCTGCTCCAGTGCATCTTCCGCCGTAACCAGCCCCACGGTCGACCCAAATTCATCCACCACTACCGCAATCTGCCGCCGCCGCTCCTGGAACTCCTGGAGCAGCTCCACAGCCAGCTTGGTCTCCGGAACCACGATCACCTCACGCATCACCTGCTTCAACCGCAGGCCTGAGTTTCCCGCTCCGCCCAGTCCAAGCGATACGCTTCTGAAGTGCATCAGCCGCGAAATGTCCTTCGAATACACCACTCCGATAATCTGTTCCGCGCCGCCGGCGGGATCGAATACCGGCACTCTCGAGTGCTGCTCGTCCACGATGCGTGCACTCGCCTGCTCCACCGGCATATCTGACGGAAGCGAGAAGATCTTGCCCCGCGGAGTCATAATCTCGCGCACCGTTACATGGTTCAACTCGATGGCCCGATGGATCATCTCCTCCTGAAATGCCGGCAGCAGCCCCATCCGCCTGGTCGCAGTCGCAATGAGCTTCAGCTCTTCAGGCGAATGCACAGCGCCTTCTCCCCGCAATGGCGCACGAAACAGCCGCAGCACGATGGCAGCTGAACCGTTCATCAGCTTCACCGCTGGTCTCGTCATGCGGATAAACACATCCATCGGCCCTGCGACGGCAAGCGCAATCCGCTCCGCCCGTTGCAGCGCCAGCGATTTCGGCACCAGCTCGCCCAGCAACACCTCGAAATAAGTAATGATTGCGAACGCCAAGACAATCGCCGTCGCATGGGCGTAGACCACCGCATGATTTGCCGGCATCCAGCCCAGCCCTGCCCATATGCGCAGCAGCACCTCGGCGATCGCCGGCTCACCAATCCATCCCAGCGCCAGGCTCGCCAGCGTCACCCCAAACTGCACCGCGGGAAGGAACTCATCAATCGAGTTCTTCAACTGCAGTGCCGTCCGCGCTCCCGGTCGCCCAAGCGCCAACAACGCCTGGATTCGCGTCTCGCGCACGCTCACCAGCGCAAACTCCGCAGCCACAAAGAAGCTGTTAGCCAGGATGAAAAAGGCCACCATCATCCCGCGAAAGAGCGTCCACTCAAGCATCTTTGAAGTGTACTTGCAGCAACGTATCCAGGCGTTGCGCCTTCCCAGTGGCGGGAACCCGCATCTCTGACCGCGCCCAGACGTGCTTCCGCAGCGCAAACGACAATGGCCCGGCGAGAGTATCGCCGGGCCATTCTCAAACACCTCGCCAGGAACTTACGCGAGAACCTTGGTGATCGACTTGTCGATCGTATCTTTCGGAACGAAACCAACGATCTGTTCCGCGACCTTACCGTCCTTGAAGATCAGCAGCGCTGGAATACCGCGAATGCCGTAGCGCATTGGAGTCGCAGTATTGCTGTCGACGTCCATCTTCATGACCTTGATCTGACCGTTATACTGCGTCGCGACTTCGTCCACCACCGGAGCGAGAGCACGACACGGACCGCACCATGCTGCCCAGAAATCCACCATGACAGGCTGCGTAGCCTGTAAAACTTCCTTTTCGAACGATGAATCGTTTACTTCAGTGACGTACTGACCTGCCATCGAACTTCCTCCCGCTGCGCTGCCATGTTGTCGGCAGAACGTAGACGACTTCTATGATAGATGCGAAATGTGCCGGATAGTTTCACACCGCCCCGCATCGAACGTGTTACAACGTCCAACCACAGAACGTCTGTTAAAGAGAGAACGCCCGGACCTCTGAGAGTTCACAGAGGTCAACGGGCGGCGCAGGAGCCCTCCCCAGAACTTCCTACGCTCCTCAAGGTATGGCAGAAAACTTTGGCTGTACACATCACTTACGTAACCAGAACGGAGGTGCCTTTGGAAGTTTCCGTAACGATTATCTCGACTTTTGCGGCCTTTTCTAGCACTGCTGCCCTGACCTCGACAGTTCGCAAACGGTCAAACAGAATCAGCACCGCTGGCCCTGCGCCACTCAATGCGACCCCCAGCACTCCGGGGACCACGTTTACCATTGGCAGCAGGACCGGCAAAAGCGGACAAGCCTCTGCCCGATAAGGTTGGTGAAGTCGATCGGCCATTGCTGAACTCAGCAAGTCTGAACGCCCCAGCGCAAACGCCGCAACCAGCAAAGCCGTATGTTGAACATTGGCGACAACATCTGCTTTGCTATACGTTTCAGGAAGCAGGGCACGCGCCTTCTTCGTCGCCAACCCGGTAGAAGGAATCACCAGCATGATTCCCCATCCGCATTCCTGTCCGCAGCTTGCGAGAACAATCGCCCTGCCCCCGACCTTCTGTTCCATTGCCGACGCTGTCATTCCGCCCGCCCAGCACGCAGCCACGTTGTCCGGATGCCCTTCGCGCCAGCAAGCCTCCTCCATCGCCCGATACCCTGTCCAGCCCAACTCCCCGAAATGGTTGGCCAGTAACGTCCCGGCGAGCAGCGCTGCCGCGCTTGAACCGCAGCCCATTCCTAGAGGAATCTCGTTGTGCAACAACAGGTTGAGCGGCACCGGCTCCCGGCCCGCCGCCTTCGTTACGTCGCAGTAGGTATCCAGAATCAGGTTTCCAGAAAGCCTTCCGCACACTTCTTGGTCGCGGCCAGTCGCCTGGATCGCAAATTCCCCATTCGTCGACACAATCGCATCTACGGTCAGGTAAAACGACATCGCTAGGCCCAGCGCATCGAACCCCGGCCCAAGATTTGCCGATGTTGCTGGCAATCTCAGGTGTAGGCCGCTCAATTTGCTCTGCCCCGCGCCTGCGCTCATACCGGCTGCGCAACCATCGCCGAATGCATCCGCGTCTCGAGTTCGCGAAGCACCACATCCATATCTGCTTCCAGAACAACCGGCGGCTTGAGCAGCGCAGCGTGGTTCGACCGATCTTCCGCCGTGGCTCCGGCAAGCTCTACAGCTGTCAGCAGTTCCCCACGATGGTAGTGGATCGTGTAGTCCGAATCCTTTAAGGTGTGCCCGGTCAGAAGAATCACCACGCGTTCCTCACGCGTGATCTTTCCCTGCGTCACCAGCTTCTTCAGCCCCGCCAGTGTCACTGCCGAAGCAGGCTCACAGCCGATGCCTTCCGCACCAATCTCAGCCTTCGCAAGCGCAATCTCCTGCTCCGTCGCCTCTTCCACCCAGCCGCCGGTCGTACGCAGCGTCTCCACCGTCTTCTTCCACGAAGCCGGGCTGCCGATCCGGATCGCTGAAGCTCGCGTCTCCGCCACAACCGGCTCCAGCCGGTCACCATTTGAATCCTGCATCGCCCGATACAGCGGGTTCGCTCCCGAGGCCTGCACCACGCTGATCTTCGGCACCCGCGAGATCAGTCCCAGGTGCTTCATCTCCGCAAATCCCTTGCCAAGCGCCGCGCCATTGGCAAGGTTTCCGCCCGGCACAAGTACATGCTCCGGCACCTGCCACTCAAGCTGTTCCACCATCTCAAACGCTGGTGTCTTCTGCCCTTCAAGCCGGTAAGGGTTTACCGAGTTCAGTAGATAGATCGGAAATTTCTTCACCAGCTCGGTCAGAATCTTCACGCAGCCATCGAAGTCCGTCTTCAACTGGATCGTCAATGCACCATAATCCATCGATTGCGACAACTTGCCCCACGCGATCTTGCCTTCCGGGATAAACACGATGCTCCGCAGCCCTGCGCGCGCCGCATAGGCCGCCATTGCTGCAGACGTGTTGCCGGTCGACGCACAGGCGACCCACTCAAAACCACGCTCCGCCGCAACCGAGATCGCCGCCGTCATCCCCGTGTCCTTGAACGAACCCGTGGGATTCATCCCCTGGTGCTTCGCCAGCAGCCAGTCGATTCCCGCGATCTTCCCGCACTTCGGCATCTCGTATAGCGGCGTATTCCCCTCGCGCAACGTCACCACGCTGTCGAAATTCTTCACGATCGGCAGCAGGTCGCGAAACCGCCATACACCGCTTTGGTCAATCGACATCGTCGACGTTCGCCGCTCCTGCCAAAGCCATCGCAGCGCGCTCGGATTCGGCAGTCGCGCCGTCTCGGCGCCCGTCACACTTCCACTCGATGCGGTTCCCGAGTTATTGCCAGCATTTCCTGGTGCCATGCTCCAGGGGTAGATGACCTCAAATAACCCACGGCAATGCCTGCAACGAAAGTCACTTGCGACCTCGCCGCCAGCGATTCCCCGCCCACACTCGGTGCATCTAAGGCTGTGTGTATCTAATGTCATCGTTCGTCCTAGCCTATCGCAATCGTGTAGTCCTGCCCAACCAGGGCACGTTGCGGACGTCTGCTATTTCCCGCTTTTTCATGGTCGCTGCCCTTCTTGCAGGCGGACCATTGCTTTCGCCGAGTCACGCCGCCGGCCAGTCGCAAGCCTCTGGTAAAGAGCTCCACATCGCCGCCGCTTCAGATCTGCAAAGCGTTCTTCCTGCCCTCGTCCCCATCTACGAACACAAGACTGGTGTCAAACTCGTTATCAGCTATGGGTCTTCAGGCACCCTCGCCACGCAGATCCTCAATGGCGAGAAGGTCGACCTCTTCCTCGGTGCCGACTACACATTCCCCGAAAAGATCGTAGCCGCCGGCATGGCCGATTCGAAGGACGCCATACCGTACGCCCGCGGCACCCTCGTCCTCTGGGCCCGTAAAGACTCTCCCTACCAGCCACTCCATCTCGAAGCGCTCAGCGACGCTCACGTCAAACACATAGCCATTGCGGATGAAATTCGCGCACCCTACGGTCGGGCCGCCGCCGCTGCACTTACCAAGCTGAAGCTCTACGAGGAGCTGAAGCCGAAATTCGTAATCGGCGAGAACATCGTTCAGGCTGGCCAGTTCGTGCAGTCCGGCAACGCCGACCTCGGCCTCATCTCGCTCACCATGGCCATGTCTGAAAAGTTTTCAAGCACAGGCACCTACGTGCTCGTACCCAATATCTATCCGGAGATTCGCCAGTGCGGCGTCGTCCTCGCAAAATCCGACCATCGCACCGAAGCGCAGGCCTTCTTTGATTGGCTCCTCTCCTCAGACATCCAGGCCGATCTACCTAAACTAGGCCTCAAATCCATCCGCTAAGCTCCACAATTCCCTGCGCCCCAAATCCAGTTCAACCCAATTCCAGCTTGAACCAACTCCAGTTCGCCTCAAACCTCGGGTGCCCCATCTTCGCGATAGCCTCACCATCGCTAAGGTGGGCATCGAGCGCTAGCGAGACCGCTCTCCCCCACCCCGCAAGATAAACTCACACCAGCATGGACTCCGAAGCACTCCTCCTAACGCTGCGCCTCGCGCTCAGCACCACCGCGCTGCTACTGCTCGTCGCCATTCCGCTCGCCTGGTGGATCGCGACTGGCACCAGCGTCAGTCGCGCCCTGATTCGAGCCTTCGTCGCCCTACCCCTCGTACTTCCACCCACAGTCATTGGCTTTTACCTCCTGGTCGCGCTCGGCCCCCTCACCCCACCCGGCCGGCTGCTCACAAGCCTCTTCGGCCATCCGCTCGCTTTCAGCTTCACAGGGCTTCTCGTAGGATCGCTTCTTTACAGCCTGCCATTCGCAGTTCAGCCACTGGTCGCAGGCTTCTCGGCACTCGATCGCTCCTACCTCGACGCCGCATCCGGCCTCGGGATCGCCCCCTTTTTCACCTTCACGCGCATTGTGCTCCCGCTTGCTCGGGCATCGCTTCTCACCAGCGCCATCCTCACCTTCACCCACACCGTCGGCGAGTTCGGCGTCGTCCTCATGCTCGGCGGCAACATTCCCGGCGCCACGCGAACCCTCTCCATCGCACTCTACGACCAGGTGCAGGACTTCAACTACGCTGCCGCAAACAGGACCGCCGGCGTCCTTCTTCTCTTGGCCTTGGTATCTCTCCTGGTGATCTATATCCTGCCCGGCGTGAATGGCAAACGAGAAAACCTTGTCTGAAAAGCCTTATCCAACGCCCCATCTTCTGTTCAAGATGGAACACCGTCTCGGCGCCACCACCATTGACGCTGCCTTCGACCTCACCCAGCCCTGGACAGTCCTCTTTGGACCATCAGGCAGCGGCAAGAGCACCATCCTTCGCACCATCGCCGGACTTGTTCGGCCTGACCACGCCAGGATCATCGTCCGCCACGCCGGCCAGCAGCAAGTTCTGACCGATACAGCCAAACGCATCTGGACCGCCCCGCATAAACGCCGCATCCGGTGGGCCGCACAAAGTCCTGCGCTGTTCCCCCACATGACCGTGCGCGAAAACCTCCGCTTCGCCATCGGTGATAAAGACCGGGTTCAGAGTATCGACACCGCCCTCACGGCGTTTCACATCGCCCACCTGGCCGCCCGCAAACCAGTCTTACTCTCCGGCGGCGAACAGCAGCGCGTCTCGGTCGCCCGCGCGGCTTGCGCAGCCAACGGCCGCCTCCTGCTGCTCGATGAGCCCTTCAGCGGCCTCGACCTCGCTCTGCGCGACGAACTCCTTGCCGATCTCCAACACTGGCTCTCGATCACGCAAACGCCCGTCCTCTCCGTCACCCACGACGTCGCAGAAGCCCTCCAAGTCCAGGCCGAAGTCATCAGGATTCGCGATGGCAAAGTCACGGCACAAGGCCCGGCTGCGGTCGTCCTCGCCGACGAACGGGCTCGCCTGCTCACGCAACTCGCCGACTAGCCCGGATCTGACTTGTTGTTGCCCGTCCTTGTTACTGCCCGTCTTTGCCGTCGCCGTCCTTGCCGTCAACCAAAGCGCGGCGAAGGACCCCGCGACAGTACGCACCACCTCTACCTCTCGGCGATCCTCACCCCAGCTCGTTGTCCCGTCGAACCCAATCAGCACAACCGACGCCGCATCAGGCCCACCAGAAATCCCTACGCCAGCATCACCGGCTCCTGCTCAAGGACAATCCCGAACCGCTCCCGCACCCGCCCCACAATCGCATCCCGCAGCGCTAAAATCTCCCCTGACGATGCCCCACCGCGATTGATCACCGCCAGGGTATGCCGCGAAGAGATTCCCGCCTGTCCCATCGCAAAGCCTTTCTCAAACCCCGCCTGTTCCACAAGCCAGGCCGCAGCCAGCTTTACCTTACCGTCAGCCGCCGGCCAATGCGGCACCTCTTTAAACCCGCTCGATAATCTCTGGAACTCCAGGGAACTCACCACTGGATTCTTAAAGAACGATCCCGCACTCAGGCAGTCCGCCTCGCCTGCCACCAGCAGCATTCCCTTGCCATGCCGTATGCGGCGCACTGCGTAGTACACCTCCATCGGGGTCGGCTGCTTCCCCGCAAAGTGCTCCTTCAACTCTGCGTACTTCAACTCCACGACACGGGCCGTCTCGAAGAGAAACGTCACCTCAACCACTATGTACCGCCCGCGCGCGCTCGTGTTGAAGATGCTCTGGCGATACGCAAATCCGCACTCCGCTGCGCTCAAAGTCACAAAGCGCATGGCCTCTACATCCAGGGCCGTCACCGAGTAGATGGTCTCCGCAACCTCCTGCCCATACGCGCCAATGTTCTGCACCGGGCATCCACCCATCAACCCTGGAATCCCCGCCAGGCATTCAACCCCTGCCAGCCCACGCTCGCAGACATCCAGAACAAATGCGTCCCAGTCCACGCCCGCCGCCACCCGGCAACGAACAAAGTCCTCGCTTTCCTCGAACACCGACGCGGGCTCCGTCATTGCCATCTGCAGCACAAGACCTGGAAAACCAGCGTCCCTGACGAGCACATTGCTGCCGCCACCCAGCACAAAGACCGGCAACTCTTCACCGTGCGCGAAGTTCACTGCCGCTACCAGGTCTTCCCGGCTTGCAATCTTCGCCAGGTACTTCGCCGCGCCTCCCACATGAAGCGTCGTCAGCGGGGCCAGGGGGATGTTCTCTTCAAGCTGCACCGTATGAGACTACATCAGCCGCCCCTGGCAAATCACCACACTGGCACGTCCACCCCGCGACCCGTACAATCGAAGAGTCGCGAGTCTCACCACTTGCATCTAGACGAGTAAGACCAGGAGGACAAACCATGTACCCAGAGATGATGCTGATTCCTATGCGTGAGGAGCTTTCCCGCGCCGGCCTGAAGGAAGCCCGTACCGCCGCCGATGTCGACCAGGCGCTCGCCGAACCCGGCACCACCATGCTCGTCGTCAACTCTATCTGCGGTTGTGCCGCCGGCAAGATGCGCCCTGGCGTCCGTCTCGCCATGCAGCACACGTCAAAGCCCGACCACGCTGTGACCGTATTCGCCGGCCAGGACCGTGAAGCTACCGAGAAAGCCCGTGGCTACTTCGGCGGCCATCCGCCCACCTCGCCCGCCATCGCCATCCTGCGCGACGGTCAGCTTGTCTACCTCATGCAGCGCTCAGCCATCGAAGGCTCAACGGCACCGGCCATCGCACAGGAACTGGCCCGCGCCTTCGACACGTACTGCGCCAAGACTACGGCTTAAGACCACTGCATTAGACCGCAGCATCAAACCGCCCCATCGAACGTGCAAGAGCCGGCTTCCGCCAAAGGGACGCCGGCTTTTTGCATTTGGAGGTAGCACATAGAATCTCCTCCTTAGCCTGTTACCCCAAAAGTCAATCTGCGTTCCTCATATCCCTGCTACACCGCTACCAGGTAACCTTCCCGATCCCATAGACTCCGCCTCATCTTCCCGCTTCATCCGCCGATAACCTATCGAGCCGATGCCCAACCGCACCCATCCTTCGCCTGCCCTGTCGCAACTCCGAATACAGAGCTCGCGCCCCCACGCGAAGGCTGAGCAGCATGGCGTATGCGCGCTCGAAGACTACACCTGCCTTACCGGTGAGAGCTTCGCCATACGCGCGCTTCGTGCGCAACTGCGCCGCGCTGCGCCACACTTCCGCTTTGCACTGATCATTGGCGAAATCGGCACCTCGAAAGAGACCGTCGCGCTTGCACTCCACCGTCTCACTGCAGAGTCCGACGCCACCTTCATCAAGCACACCTTCGCATCACTCCTCATCGCCTTGCAGGAGCTCACGCCCCGTCCCAACATGCTCAGCCTGCCAGATCCCATTCGGTCAGACAGCACGCGCAAGACGATGTTCTTTCCAGATGCGGACAGCCTCAACCATGGCGAACAGCTCTGCCTGCTGCAGACTCTCAGGCGCTTTGTCTCTCTAAAATGCGGAGCTGACCGCCCCCGCATCATCTTCGCCGCCGGGCCCGATCTCCGTGGCCTCTCCAGCGCAGGCCACTTCGATCGCAACCTCTACCGCATGATCTCTTCCGTTGAGATCATGCTGCCGCCGCTCCGTTGCCGCCCTGAAGACATCCCGCTCATCACCTGCGCCTTACTCAGCCGTTCCGCCAGCTCGAGCGCCTTCGACGGCCGTGCACTCTCCAGCCTCCAATGTCATGACTGGCCCGGCAATGGCCGCGAGCTCGAGCGCGTCGTTGAGCTCGCACGCAGGCGGGCTGCCCTGGACCTCGACCGCAAAGATGGCGTCATCGAGCCGGTACACCTTCCGCCCCTCACCCAGCTTCCGCGCCTTATCAATCCACGCTTTGACACCCAGGTCGAGCGCCTTGATGACATCATCCAGAATCATGTCCTCGATGTACTCCTGCGCTGCAAAGGCAACAAGCTTCGCGCCGCGGAGCGCCTTGGCATCAGCCGCTCCACCCTCTACCGCATGCTTGAAGCCAGTGCACCTTCTTCCGCTCTCGACCGCACTGCCTGACGCCCTGCACTAAATCCATGCACCGAGCCCTGCACCGCCTGCCTTCCAGAAACCCGTCATCCTCAGCGCAGGGAAGCACCCCGCATGACCCCAACCTGCCACGACACTCCAATCTTTTCTGACCCAGACTTCCAACCCAGACGCAAACGGCATTCGCTCCCGCCACCGCGCGTTAGACTGAAAACGTTCGTCCATGAGGTCTGCTTGAACCGTCTTCTCCGCACCGCCGCTCTAATCTTTACGCTCGCCACTACCTTCACAGCCGCTCCGTCGCAGGTCATCCCGCTCCCATCATCCACGCCAGCCTCCGTCGCCGACCGCAGCAAAGAGCTCTCGAAACTCTTCGCCGACATCTGGCAGGACAACCTCAAGCACTCGCCCGAGTACGCCTCCTTCCTCGGCGACAAGCGCTACAACGACCAGCTCACCGACTACTCCGCGCAGGCAGTCAACGCGTCGCTCGAGCGCGGCCGCAAATTCATCGAACGCCTCTCGCTCATCGACACCGCCGGCCTTTCCGACCAGGACCAGCTCTCCGCCGACCTCATGCTGCGCTCCCTCACCGAAGCCCAGGAAGCCGCTCGTTTCAAAGAATGGGAGATGCCCGTCGACCAGGTCAACGGCTTCCATCTCTCCTTTTCGCACCTCCTCGAAGGCCTCAGCTTCGACACCGTCAAGGACTACGACGACTACATCGCGCGCCTTAAGAAGCTGCCCGTCGCCTTCTCGCAGATCATGACCAACATGGACCTCGGCATGGACGAAGGCCGCATCCCGCCGCGGTACCTCCTCGAAAAAGTCCTCACCCAGACCCAGTCCATAGCCTCCGCCGCTCCCAAAGATAGTCTCTTCTCCGAGCCGCTCAAGAAGTTCCCCAGGTCGATCACCCCGGCCGAACAAACCCGCATCTCTGCCGACCTTCTCGAAGCCGTAAGTAACGACGTCCTGCCCACCTACCAGCACTTCGCCAAATACCTCTCAACCACCTACATTCCCCGGGGCCGCAAAGATCCCGGCGTCTGGTCTATCCCCGATGGCGACGCCTACTACGCCTTCCGTATTCGCCAGAGCACCACCCTCAACAAGTCCGCCGCAGAGATCCACCAGATTGGTCTCGACGAAGTGAAGCGCGACGAAGCCGAGATGCTCGTCATCGTGCACAAGCTTGGCTTCGCCGACCTCAAGACCTTCAGTACCGCCCTCAAGACCAATCCCAAGGAACACCCGCAATCGAAGCAGCAGCTCCTCGATCTCTACAGCAGCTACATCGCCCAGATGAAGCCCAGGCTCCCCGACCTCTTCGGACGCCTCCCCAAAGCCCCGCTCGAAGTGATTGCCATGCCCGATGCCATCGCTCCCGGCAGCCCACCCGCGTACTACGATCAGGCCAGCGCCGATGGCAAGCGCCCCGGCCACGTCGATGTGAACCTGCTCAACGTCTCCGACCGCCTGCTTACCAACGTCGAGGTCATCGCCTACCACGAAGGCATTCCCGGCCATCACCTGCAAATCTCAATCGGGCAGGAGCTCACCGGCCTCCCGGATTTCCGCAAGCAGTCCTACTACACCGCCTACACCGAAGGCTGGGGACTCTACAGCGAGCGCCTCGGCAAAGAAATTGGCTTCTACCAGGACCCCTACAGCGACTACGGCCGCCTCGAAGCTGATATGTGGCGCGCCATCCGTCTCGTCGTCGACACCGGCGTACACTCCCAGCACTGGTCCCGCCAGCAAGTGATTGACTACTTCCACGAACACTCCGCCATCGACGAGCCCACCATCCAGTCCGAGACCGACCGCTACATTGCCTGGCCTGCCCAGGCGCTCGGCTACAAAATGGGCCAGCTCAAACTCCTGGAACTCCGTCAGCGCGCCCAAACCGCCCTCGGTCCGAAGTTCAACCTTAAAGCCTTCCACGACGAAGTCCTCGACTCCGGCGCGCTCCCCATGGACATCCTTGAAAGCCGCATCGATGCCTGGATCGCCACCCAGAAGTAATCCCCGAAACCGGGTGCCCCATCTTCGGCGCAGCTCCATCGCGCCTAAGGTGGCCATCGCGCCTAAGGTGGGCATCGAGCAAAGCTCGACCGCTCTACCATCCAAACAGGCAGGACCTCACACCAGCTTTGACCCCTCCGACTTGCAGCCTCATCGCAAGTTGCAGCATCCGGGTGTCGTTTGCCGAACCGGGTACTGAGGCCGGGTGCCCCATCTTCGGCGCAGCTCCATCGCGCCTAAGGTGGGCATCGAGCAAAGCTCGACCGCTC
>CAHJWN010000090.1 GCA_903642265.1 Acidobacteriaceae bacterium
CACCCCGTCAGCGACACCGCGGCTGACTCATTATCTGCATAGCAACCGCAGCCGATCAGCGACGAGTCACCCACTCGCCCTGGAGCCTTTGACAAGGTGCCACCTGTACTCGTCGCCGCAGCAATGTTGCCATGCACATCGAGAGCCACCGCCCCGACCGTATCGTGCGACTGCAGCGCACCGCCAGTGGCAGGGCCAGAAAGCGCCTGCGGCCCGGAGAACGTCTCATCCGTCCCACCCGCCAACTCCGCCTGCTGAAACGCATAAAGTCTTTCCTGCTCTCGCGGAATCACCAGGTCCATGTTCTCGCACAAGGCCATGCCGTGCTGACGAGCAAAGCGCTCAGCACCCGCGCCCACGAAGTACACATGCGGGCTTTCGTCGAGCACCAGCCGCGCCGCGCGAATCGGGTTGCGCAGCCGCTCCACGCAGGCCACGCCGCCGGTTTTCAGATTCGATCCATCCATCAGCAGCGCGTCTAACTGCACCCGTCCATCGCGGGTCAGGAAGCTGCCTCTCCCGGCATCGAATGTTTCGTCGTCCTCCATCACCACCACCGCGGCCTCAACCGCGGAGACCGCCGTGCCGCCGCCCTCAAGCACCGCATAGCCGGCAGCAAGAGCGTTGGCGATACCAGTCTCATGCGCGGCGATCGCGTCGTCGGGCATGGCCCATGCGCCGCCATGAATCATAAGAGTAGGTTTGCTATGCGGCATCAGGTAATTCTATTCGTTCAGGCGCGACCTTCGCCTTTGCGTCGTCTCCCCACAGAAACGACGATGTAGTACTTCGTCATGCCAAGCAGCGGCCGATACACTTTGCTCGCAAACACGGCCCCTGCCCTGTATGAATCAGCAGCAAATCTTCTCCGCGAAACGGCGGGTCATCACCCGCCAAGGCAATCGTACTGTGTGGCTTGTAAACTCCCGCTGCGACAAGCCAGCAAGGTTCGTCCGGACCGTTGCAAAGTGCTCCTGGCATCCCAACGCAGCTTGCTTGCTCTTTGCGATCCGGGCGCCACCCTGCTGTCGTCCCGCGAGTCAGTCCGGACGGCCTTATCAGCAGCATTCAGCACGTAACTGTTCTGCCGTACAGCAGACGCAAACTGTGCGAATATGAAACGATAACTCACTGTGACTTCCGACCCATCCAACAGCGCGTGCCAGTGCACCATCGTTGTCCCCTTCTACAACGAGGAGCATCGTCTCCGCCCCGAGCCTTTCTTCGGCTTTCTTGCCTCCGCAAACACCCTGCACCGCGCCGTCCGTTTTCTATTTGTTGACGACGGCAGCACGGACAACACGTTAAATCTTCTCAAGGCCATGCAGCTTCGCGCAGCCGAGCTCGGCCACGAAGGTCGCATCACCATCCTGGAGCAGCGCCCGAACGGTGGCAAGGCCGAAGCGATCCGCAACGGCATGCTGGCCGCAATCTCTGCCCACAACACCGGTTGCGAGTACACCGGCTTCTGGGATGCAGACCTCGCCACGCCCCTCAGCGCCATCCCGCAACTGCTTGCCCAGCTTGAAGCAGGTCCTCACCTGCACATGATTTTCGGCTCTCGGGTCCGCCTGCTTGGCCGCCGGATCAACCGCATAGCGACCCGCCACTACCTCGGGCGCATCTTCGCGACAGCTGCCTCGCAGACGCTGCGGCTGCCCATCTACGACACACAATGCGGCGCAAAGATCTTCAAGATCACGCCGGACCTTGCACACGTCCTCGCTCACCCCTTTATCTCGCGCTGGATCTTCGATGTGGAGATCGTCGCCCGCTACATCCAGCTTCGTGGACGCGACTTCTGCTTCTCCTCCATTTATGAGTTTCCCCTTGAAGCATGGGAAGATGTTGGCGGCTCCAAGCTGCGCAGCCACGACTTCTTACACGCTGCCTTTGATATTTTCCGCATCCATCGCCGCTATCTCGCGCGTGGTGTAAAAGGCCGCGCTGTATCCTAGCCTCACCCGCAAATGCTTCAGCCAACAAAGAGACCGCGTCTGGCGCACATCCCGGAGCTGGACGGCATTCGCGGCCTTGCCGCTTTGATGGTCCTCTGCCACCATCTCTTCTTCACCTCTGTGCCCCACCCCGAACACTGGAATGGACTCGTCCTGTTCCTCTCGCGCATCAGCCGGCCCGGAGCAAGCGGCGTTGACGTCTTCTTCGTCCTCTCCGGCTTCCTCATCACATCGCTGCTTCTGCTCGATCAAAGCGCGCCCCACTACTATTGGAACTTCTACTGGAAACGCGCGCTGCGGGTCCTGCCGCTTTACCTGATTGCCCTGCTCTGCCTCATCTGCTTGTCCCCGCAATCCTGGCGATACGTACTGCTGTCGCTCTTCTTCATCGCGAACTTCGCTCCCGCCTTCCACATCGCTTCTTCAGGACCCTTCTGGACGCTCGCTATCGAAGAGCAGTTCTATCTGCTTTGGCCGCGGTTTGCGCAAAGCCTAAGCGTCGCATCGCTTAAGCACCTTGCCCTTGCCCTCGTCATCACACCCGGGGTGCTGCGTCTCGGTGCTGCCGCGCTCGGGCACCACGACTATCTCTTCACGTTCTTTCACTGTGACGGCCTCGCCCTCGGAGCAATGCTCGCCTGCAAACAGGTGCAATCGCACACTGGAGACTTACCAGCATCTTCAAAGCCCTGGCCGTTGCTGCTCATCGTCTTCGCTGTCTTACTTACTGCCCTGCCTGCCGTTTCTTCGATCTGGCTCAACCCGGAGAGCAGGCCCTTCTTTGCCGTACTTGCGCTCCAGCTCACAGGAGTAAACCTTCTCAGCTATTGCATCGTCGCCGCCGCTATCCATCGCACCGGTTCAGGCTTTCTTGGCGTTCTTCGTTCCCGCACCCTTACCTTCTTTGGCCTGGTCAGCTACTGCCTCTACATCACCAGCAGCTACGCAGTGCTCGGCTACGACCATGTCTTCGGGCCAATGCAAACCGGCAACATGCGGCAGTACGCAACCAGGGCCGCCACCATCGTCGCGGCGACCCTCGTCGTCTGCGTCATCTCCCGCTATGCACTCGAACTCCCCGCCATGTCGCTGCGCAAGAACGTCCTGCGCAGTTCTTCGAGCAATCAGCAATCAGAGATGCCTCAGGCAAGCCGCGGCTGACGGCTCTTCAAATCTTCAAGCAGCCGCTCCACGCGGTCTTCACGTTCGAGCGCAGTGAACCGGTCCTCCAGCGAATCGCGCAGCGACTCCCCTTCAAGCATCGTTCGCGATACCAGGTTGGTAGCCTCGTCCTGCGCAATGCCCGACCGCAGCCGCCCCAGTACCTTCGCTTCCCTGGTTCCTTCAAGCGCCGCATGGGCTGCATGCGCTTTGCCGATGGTGCGAACACGGCGACGTTGCGCGATCAGCATCTCAGTCGACGACTGCGTCTCCGTCAACTTCTGCTGCAACCGCGAAAACGCTGTACGCAGCGTCTCCGCCTCCGCCTTCTGATCTTCGAGCTGCTGCGAAAATCCCTCCGCCAGCCGCTCATGGCTTAGACTGCGCTCAAGAGCCGCCCGCGCCAGATCGTCCTTCTGCTTCTCTACGGCCACCTCCGCCTTGCGATGCCATTCGGCCACTGCTTCGCCATGCTCCTTATGCTTCTGCTGCAGCAGATGTTGATCGGCAATCGCAATCGCCACCTGCGTCTTCAGTTGAAGCAGTTGATTTTCCATGTCCAGCACAAGCTGCTTCGCAATCTTCTCCGGATCTTCGGCCTTCTCAATTAGATCGTTGAGATTTGCGCGCAACAGAGTTCCTACTCGCTCCAGTAATGCCATGGTGTCTCTCCTGTACCTTCATCCTTCATCTCTTCAAAGCTGAGTACCCACAATCTCCAATCTGAGGTGTGGGCCTTCACCATCCGGGGCTACACTCACTCCCCCTCCCCCTTGTCCCGAGGCTTCATCTCCTTCACGTTGGCCATTAGATCGCTCATCTTCATCCCAGACAGCGCCTCGAACAAAGCTGGCACCTGTGCCGCAATCTTCGTCATCTCGCCCGTCATCTTGTTCGCGCCGATATTGCCGTCGCTCCCTGTAGACACAATGGTGATCTTGTCGACCTTGCTGAGCGGCTCTGCCATCGCGCGAACAATCTCCGCCATGTTCGTAATCAGCTTGTCGACCACCGCAGCCTGCGACCACTCCTGGTAGGCCTCGGCTTTTACGTTCATTGCCTTCGCCTCCGCCTCGCCCTTGCTGAAGATAATGTCCGCTTCCGCAGAACCTGTCAGCCTTGTGACCGCGGCCTGCGCCTCACCTTCCACACGGGCCGCGGCCGCACGGCCTTCCGCCTCGATCGTGAGCTTCGATCTTTGCGCCGCTGCGATGTTCTCAATGCGCAGCTTCTCGATCTCAGACCCCTTCAGCACGGTGGATATCAGCTCCTTCTCGTGGCGCAGGATCTCAGCCTCCTGCACCTTTACCTGCGCCTCTTTCTCAATCTGCTGCACCTTCACCTGTTCTGCGATCACCTGCTGCTGCATCACGTTCGTCTGGATCTCATACGCTTTATCCGCCTGCGCTTCCTGCCTGCGGCTCTGTTCCGTGTATTGCGCTTTCTGAATGTCGAGGTCGCGTTGTGCCTCCGCCTGTTTGCCCAGCGAAGCTGTCTCTGCAATCACTCGCTCCTGGTCTGCTGCAGACTTCGCAACCGCTGCTTCACGCAGCGAGATCGCCCGGCGTATCGCCGTATCGCGCTCTGCCTCTGCCGACGCAATCTCCGCATCGCGCTTGATCCTCGCCACGTCCGGTCTGCCCATGTTGGTGATGTATTCGTTCTTGTCGCGCACCTCGCGAATCGTGAATGAAATCACTTCAAGCCCCATCTTGCTCATGTCATCGAGGCACGTCGAACGCATACGCTCCGCCACCATCTCCGGCTCTTTGACGATCTGTTCAACCGTGAGCTGTCCGATGATTCCGCGCAGATGCCCTTCCATCACCAGCCGAATCAGGCCTTCGCGCTGGTCCGGAGTCTTCGTCAGAAACTGCTCTGCAGCTGTAAGGATCGACTCCTGGTCACTGCGCACCTTGATCTGCGCAACAGCCTCCACCGTCACCGCAACACCCTGCTTGGTGTAGAGGTCCTGCTGGGGCGCGACATCAAAGCTCATCAACTCCAGCGAAAGCTGACGGCTATTTTCAACCATCGGGAAGATGATCGCGCCGCCACCCTTGATCACACGCGGTCCGCGAAACCCGTAGACGATAATGGCCTCATTCGGGCCAGCCTTGCGAAACATCTTGGCGATCACACTGAGCAGCGCAAATGTCGTGAATAAAACCAGAGCAACAATAATGATGATCAAAGTACTCGGCATAACGTCCTCTTCGAGCTATGTAAAAGTTGAGCTTGCATATCAATCACGCAGCCTTGTGCATCACCTCTGCAAGCGAGGCAGGCCGAAAGAGATCTAGTCATTGCGTGCCACGGTCTACGGTCTAAGCTCTACGTTCCACGTTCCACGTTCCACGCTCTACGCTCTACGCTCTACGTTCCATGGTTCACGTTCCAATGTCTACAGTTTTTGAAGTGTCATCCTGAGCGTAGCGAATCACGGCTTCATTGTGATTCGCGCAGTCGAAGGACCTGCATTCGCTCTTGAACCCGCACCCAATCACGTCACATCCTCCCACCGCTTCACATACGCGACTCCGCGCTCATAGCGCAGCACCACAACCTCGGCACCACGCTCAATCGCTCGTCCATCCTCACTCTTCGCGGCAGAGCACTTCCTGCTGCCGGTCTGCGAGAAGATAATCTCGCCAATGCCGCTGCCATCGCGGATCTGGTCACTCACCTTCGCCACGACGCCGGCCATCTCCGTCTCTTCCGCGGTAAGCAACCGTTCCCGCGGCAGCAGGAACTTGAAAAGCGCTGCCCAAAGAATCGCCGCGCCAATCACGCCGCTGGCGATTGCAGTAATCAAAATCAGCGGAATGATAAATCCGCTGTACCGCGCCAATAGATAGCCCGCGCCACCAAACCAGAACAGGAACGCCGTCACCGTGAATCCGTTGATCGCAGAGAACCCATGCCCTGTATGCGAGCCACGCGCTAGATGCACTCCAGGCGCATGCGAACCAAGATGAAGATGCATGTGAGCAAATCCGCCGAACATTGAAACGAAGCTCAGCACCAGCCCGACGACGAAGCAGATCAGAAAGAAACTTTCCCAGTTCACTGCAACTCCTTCTTCGCACTACTCAGCTTCGATCTCTTTCCTGCGGACATTCCCTTTAGGGCGGTCGATGCCTGGCCCACTGGCTTCGCCTTGATTAAGGGCGTAGCAGCCGTGCCATAGCTGCCCAACGGAATACCCGGCTCTTGCCGCTGGGGTAGGCTTTCCACGCTTGCCCGAATCAACCCCGCTGGCCGCAACACCTGCATCAGCCTGTCCACCAGCGCTGGCGTCTCAAGCACCGACTCCAGCAGCAGCAAACACCTTCGCGAATCCTCATGCCGTGACAGCGCCAGCAGAGCGTGGCACAACTCCGGATCGCGCCGGAACCGCTCCGCCCCTGCAATCAACCACAGGTCCAGCTTGTCCTCGACAGTCCGCACGTCGGACATCAACTCTGCGTGGTAACCCTCAGGGTCATCGACGAGGTACCCTGGATGCACCTTGAAGAACCGCGCCAGCAACAGTCGCGTCGTGTTCGTCAGGTGCGGCCGCGCGCCACTCTCAATCTGCGAGAGGTACGACTGGCTGATCGTAGGCCTCTTCTTCGACGCAACCTTCCTGGCGCCACGAACCGGCCGCCCCATCTTTGCCGCAGCTTCGTCGCGCTGAAGGTGGCTTGCAGCCGCACGATTCGCACCTGAAGTTCCAGCCACCGCCGCAGACTCCGCAATCGCCCGCACAATCTCCTGCTGCGTCATCGCGCGGTCCAGCCCTCGGAGGCTGCCTTCTACTTCTCTCAGGTACCGTATTTTGTCGCTCAGTTTCATGATTATTACAGATCGCAATAGTTATATCGCAATCCGTAATAGGACGCAACCGCTTTATTTCAGCAGATACAGCCGGTATCCAGGCGGCACCGCCGGCCAGCCCGCAACCCGTAGCGGAACCGTGAACGTCCTCTCCTCCTCAAGCGCGTAATGCGCGCTCAGCCAGTTGCGGAACTCCGGCCATTGATCGAGCTTCTTGTACCCATCCGGCCCCGCAGGAAACAGCGGCGCACTCACGACAAACATCAGCGGAGGATGCTGCTGTACCTCAGCGAGGAACCTCGGACGTGCCTCATCAATCACCCGCGCACCACCCGGATTGAACAGGAACTCGTCGTACAGCAAGCCCGTTGCCTGTTCTAAACGCATTGAATCGAGCGCAGCGATACATCCGGAAATAGAGTCCAGGCACTGCACCCGCCCATTGACCGCTGCGACGCTGCTTGCACCAGAAACGCGCAGAAGGTCCGCTTCTAAAGCGCTGCGAAATGGCTGCACCCGCCCCTCATATCTGCCCGCCTTCACCGCCGACACCGGGGCAAGCACCACTGCCGCCCATACCAGGGCAGCAGCACTCAGCCAGCGCGCTGTGCCGCTCCTTCGCAGCCCATCCGTAAAGTCCAGTGCCAGCAGCAACAGCAGAAATGCCTGGAGCGCATAGCGATGATAGGGATAACCGCGCTGCTGTACAAGGTAGGAGGCGTACCCAAACACTGCGCCCAACAGCAGCATGCGCCGCTCTGCAGCGGAAGCGTCGCCGCTCCGATGCTCTGCCTGCCGAGTGGTCCCAACACGAGCCCGAACAGTGAACCAGACAGACAACCGCACCACCAGCCATGCGCCTACAAGCGCAGCAAGGGGAGACAGGCTGTTTCTCAGCAGGAACTCGGTCGGGGCGTGACCAATGGCTGCGTGGTACGGCGCCACCACGCTCACCATGTACCAGAACTCCCGCAGCGAGCCTCTCGCAATGACCCAAAGCACGCACGCCACGACCACGGAAAGCCAGCCGGCAATCGCCAGCAGCAGCCTGCGGGCGGCTGTCGAATCAGCAACCCGGCGCTCGAAGTAGTCAACAAGGGCGAGTAACAGGAACATGCATAGGGTCGGCTTGATCATCGTCGCCGCACCCGCACAAACTCCAAAGCAGCCAGCCAGCCAGCCTTGCTTGTTGCGCATGGCCGAGACCAGGCACGCGACGCCCACAAGCAGCAGCACGGCCGCGGCATAGTCCCGCTGGCCGGTCTGCAGCACGCCATCCCTTCCGTGAATCAGCGCAAATAAACATCCCGCCCACAATGCGGGAAACGCCCCATAGGGCCTTGCGATGACGTACATCCCCGCACCCGCCACGGCCAGCAACGCCAGATCATACAGTCGCCAAGGCAAGTCTCGCGCGGCAAAAAGATGGCCCACCACCCACGAAGGCGCATAGCTCATTGGCAGGTTCATGTCGCCAATATCTCTGTAGGGCGCGCGCCCATAGTCCATGAGGAACGTGACGTAGTGCATCAGCGAAGCGTCGCCGGTCAGTGGCCAGTGGATCGTCTTGCCCACAAACCATGCAACCGATCCCACCAGCACTGGCACCAGCAGGAATTGCAGCCATCGCAGAGGATCACGAGTTCTCAGCTCATGCATCAAGATACCTGTACGTTACCTGAACCGAACCGGTTACCTGGATGCACTTGCCATGGACGGAGCTTCAATCGCCAGCCAGTCCGGATCCTCGACAACGCCCTCGCCAGGATGAACCCACGCACTCTCTTCCCACACAAAGCCCGCGTCCGGATACGCCCTGCGGCAGGGCTCGTTGTATGTTGTCTCGACATACATGCCTGTAATTGGCAGGCCTGCTTCCTGCGCCATTCGCCGCACATGATTCAGCAGCGCCTTTTCCACGCCATATCCGAAGACCCTGCAACTGAGCACGAACACAGGCACTTCAAACGTCCTCGGCGTCTCCGCTAAAATCAACACCGAGACAACGCCCATAGAGCCAAACCGGTCCGCCGCTTCCACCACGAAGATCGTATGCTGCGGACTTTCGTGCCACTCCGTCGTCTCACGCAGCGTTGTGCGGCTGCCGCACATATTGAACTGATTGGTCCGGTTAATCAGCTCCGCGACGCGCTTGAGTTCCTTGGTTTGTGACAGCCGTATAGTCACCGTCAACTGCATCTTGCGGAAAAGCTCCCGTTGCTCTGCGGCTGCCGTCTCCGGGTCTTCAAGAAAGCTCTGCCGCTGCTCCCGCTGTTTGTACGCCAGCGTCCGGTCGAGCTCGTCCTGCTCCGGCAGTAGCTCCGCCAGCAGTGCGAGACGCCGCCACACAGCAACAGATTCAGCATCAAGCGTTCCCACCTCGGGCAGCATCTCTGCTACCATCGCACGCTCGTCGGCGCGGTCATCCACAAAAAGAAAGTCCTTTAACTTGAGGTTCAGGTCGCTGGCAATCCGTCGCAGGTTCTGCACCTTCGAGTCCCAGTTCACCTGCGCGCTCACGAAGTCGTCTTCGCCGAGAACGCTACCTGTCCAGTGAATGTTCTTCGGATCGTTTTTTGAGTTGATGGCCAGCAGAATACCCTTATGCCGCAACGCCTTCAGGGTCGCCTGCCGGTCAGCAAAGTGCGTCACCGCGCCCTCGCCAATCACGCCGGCCCACAACGTATTATCCAGGTCGCAGACGATCACCTTCTTCTTGGCATACAGCGCCTGCACCGTCACGTAGTCCTGGTACAACCCCGCAATCCCTCGCCCGAACTCCGCCGGATGCTGCAGGTTGGAATCATAGAAGAAGCTGCCCAATTCGTCTTCGCTCTGCTTCTCCAGCAGGCACATCTCATCCAGCAGGAAAAAGTGCCGGAACGTCGTCGCATTCAACGTGTCGAGCTGCCCTGGCAGCCATCGATTGATCAGGTTGCGCGAGAAATAGCGTGCTCCGTACGTCGCCGCGTTCTTCGACCGCTCCAACACCGAACGGTCATGCCGCCGGATACTTGCCGAGTTGTGCACCACGATCGGCGCTTCAAACAACTCCGCCAACAGCTTCAGTGTGCTTGCGCAGTTTGCCTTCGCGGAGTCGACAAGCACCTTCCACTTCCCGGGCCCCGCCAGCGCCGTCCGCAGCGACATCAGCTGCGAATACTCGAGATCCATCTCGTACGAAAATGGACTGTAAAACACCAGGTCAAACGCCTTGTCTTTCAACTCACGCAGCGAGCGGTGCAACTCGACTGTGTTCTTCGACGTTGCAAAGCTGGTTACAAGCGTGATCCCGTGCTCGAGCAGAGGAGCTGTCAAGAACGCGACTACATCCAGGTGAAGACAATCGCCAATCAACAGGACCTTCATCGTTATTCGGCCTGGATCGGTCACAATCTGCTGAATCTCATCGAGCAATCCAACCAGCGCCATCATTTGCGGGCCGGTAAGCAAAGGCTTCAAGCGTGAGGTAAGAATCTCGCGGTCTTTGCTGGTGATCTCCAGCCTCCGCGCCATGGATGCCTCGGCTGAATCTTTCGCGTCATAACACTGCTTGAGCTTCTCTCCGATATACAGGTCGCGGTAGCTGACATCGCCGCGCTCGAAATAAATAGCCAGGTACTCAACGAAGCCGAGCATCTCCTGGTCTATAAACTCCGACTTTGCGTCGGGGTCATCGACAAAGCCATGCGCGAACTTGTCCCACCCCTCGATTGAGCCCATAAGCGCCCCAGCAAGCGCCTGCCGCTCAGATCGAATCGTTCTGGCCAGGCCAGTTTCAATTGTCCGCATGCGGCCGAGTTTACCATTCAGGTTGCGAATTTCTGAGGACCTAAGCGGTTTCAATCACTTTGGGCACAAACGCGCGGGCAATCAACGACACGCCCAGTGCGATGACCACACCCTGGGTCACGAGCTGCGCGTTATAACGCAGGCCTACGCTGCCAAATGCGATTGCCACGCCCCAGAAGTACGCCTCGCCCAGCACTGCCATCCCCCACGCAGGATTTGCGCCCGATGCGGGGACCTTCGCGCGCAGTGAAAACAGCAGTTCCGGAACCCTTGCCTTATAGTCGAGATACTCCTGGCCCAGCTTGCCTTCGAGAAACGCCTCTTCGCCGCCGATCAACCGCAGCTCTTCTATAGCGATTGCAACGATCGCGAACACCGCGCCACTCGCCGGCATCAGCAGCGCCAGCGCCAACGTATGCAGAAAGATCCCGACATATAATGGGTTCCGAAGATGCCGGTATGGTCCATCCGCCACGACAGCTGCGCCGCGCATACCCGCGTCCTTCACCACATCGGACCCAAGATACGCTGCAGCCCACGTCCGCAGCCCTGCCGCCGCAAGCGCAAAGAAAAGTCCAACAGCCAGCAGCAGGTTTGAAGCGCCGGTCAGCGACATCCATCCCGCCCGCTCGATCTGCAACGCAGCCGGAAGCCACAACGCCTTCCCTGACCAGAAATCTGCCGCGCCCGCACCCTGGTTCAGCAGGTAGTTCCACGGAGCTGAAAATCCCAGCGCATAGATCACCACATGCACCAGGAAGCGAAGCCGGAATTCAAGTGCGGAGGCCTTCATGCGTGCGTGCTATCCCTCTCCTGCAATCCTCGACTGCCATGTTCCCATTGCAGTTTCATCCTGGGCAAATCGTGTGGGTCAAAAAAGTCGGCCTTCACTTCCGCAGACTATCTGCAGACGAGCTCCCTAGCTGCGTCGTGTAATCCTGCGCACCCACAACGTCCCCAGATACCCCAGCGCGATGACCAGTACCAGCAAACCTACCGGCAGACCGATGCGCATGTAGCTGTACGAAAAATCCACCGTCTTGTGGGTCGATGTGTTGTAGATCAAAATGCTGACGATCCCTACAAACGTGGCCGCAAAGAACGCCGCAAACCCCGTCGCCGTACCCATCAGCAGGCTGGCAAACCAGCCCAGGTCGCCGATCGGGACCCCGAACAGCGTTCCCGGCCCGCTGACCCGGCCCGGGACAGTTTGTTTATCGGACTTCAGTGCACTCTGCGGCTTCGAAACCATAAGAGATAGAATACTGGCTTATGACGAATGGCGTACAAACCGGATTGATGCAAGCAACAGAGATCGCCCAGCAAAGCGCCTTGCGCCAATCCTCGAACGGTGTCCACTACACCGCTTTTGGCGAGAACAACATTGAGAACGCTGACCTCGACCGCATCGTCCAGGCCGTTCCAGCCAGCATCGCCGCCTCGCTCGGCAAGAAGGCCTACTACTTCGTCCCCCTCGCTTTGATCGAGCAGCAGAAGGACGACGCCGGCGAGCCCATCGAGATTGCCACCCCCACGCACTCCGCCGATCAGGACACCCTCATCGCCACCACCTACACCGCCGAATACAGCGATCGCGCTATCTGCCATCGAAACGTTCGACTGCCTGGCGAGGAAGGATCAGGCAAAGAGGGAAGCATCGACGGTGTCTTCATCTCCACCCGCCTGCTCGCCGACCGCTTCGCCCTTGCCTTCGAATTCTTCATTAACGTCGGTCACGCCTTCGTCGACATCGCCGGCATCCCCGAATCCTTCTCCGACCTGGTCTGGAAGCAGGCCCTTGCCGATGTTCGTGGCGAGACCAGCCAGGACGCCTGGGAAGGCCGAGCCCAGTCACTCGTCAGGGCCGACAAGTCAGACACAGGCCCACGGAGCCTCGCGGACATCAAGGTAGACGAGAAAGCAAAGAATGAGTTCCTCGAAGCCGCCTTTTCAGACGCAGTAGCCATCTACCAGCTCTCGCTTGCCATCGACTTCGATTACGCTGAGCTTCGCGAGCGCGACTATCCCCTGCTCGCTCCCACCGCCCTTGCCGAACGCCTCCGCCTCGTCGCCAAACTCTTCCCCCCAAACGCTGGGTACGACTTCGCCATCCGCTACCGCCGCCGCAAGTAGATAAGCGCTGCAGTCGCTGCGAAGCGGCCGGAACTCTCTGGTTTGTCATTCCCGAAGGGAATCTGCAGTTGCACTCAGCCGGCGTTTGCACACCAGCAACCCGTCATTCGACCAAGCATCGCAAGTGCCGGATTCATACCCCCCAATGGTCATCTCGACCTAGAAGCGCGGGTGGAGAGACCCGCATTTCGCGAACGTCAAGGTCACCCTTGGCTGTTAGACCCGAAGAGAGTTCGCGCGGGCTCGATAAGGCCAGTGGGTAACTACCGTATCGCCGACATCGCCGCCCGAAACAGCCCCTCAAAATCCCCGCTGAGGCCGGCATCCCGAGCCAGGGCCGCCTCGACAGCTTTCTGCGCCACCGGCCTCTGGTAGCCAAGGTTGACCAGCGCCGAGATCGCATCGTCCCCGGCAGGCCCGTACTGCGCCGATGGATGCGCCACCGTCCCCGCCGCGGCAGGCAGTGCCATGTCCTCCAGCTTGTCCTTCAACTCCAGGACAACCCGCTCGGCCGTCTTCTTTCCAATTCCGGGGATCCGCGTCAATGTCGCATGGTCGCCGCCGCGAATTGCCGCTACCAGCCGTTCCGCCGAGATCCCACTCAGCACTGTAATCGCCAGCTTCGGTCCAATCCCGGAGATGGTCAGCAGCTTTTCAAAGAGCCGCTTCTCTGCCATCTCCGCAAACCCGAAGAGCGCAATCTGGTCCTCACGGACATTCGTGTAGACATGCAGTGCGACCTGCACACCTTCACCCGGAAGCACCGAAAAGGTAGCCACCGAGATCGCCACCTCATACCCCACGCCGGCGCACTCAACCACGATCTGGTTCGGAGATTTACTGAGAAGAAGACCACGCAGATGAGCAATCATGTTGAGCCAATTCTACCGGCGTGCCGCTACAACCCGGTGGCGGAGCAAGGCAGCGATGTTCCTCTCCTCACCCCACCATCACTCGAAAACACAGCTCACGACTCACAACTATTCGCTGACCGCCCCTAAAACGTAAACGCCAGAGACATCTGTATCTGCCGCGGACTTCCAATCGTGTGGGTCACAATTCCAAGTCCTGCCGGGCAGCTATAGAAGCTTCCTTTGATAGACCCTTGGCCCGACCCATTGCAGGTCCCCGGAAGGACCGGAGTTCCTGCTGCCGGGAAGGCGTTATATTCCGCGTTCTGCGCTACCTCGTTGCCAGGTACGTCGAAGCTGCTCGTATTGGTCAGGTTGTATACATCGAAGGTGAACTTCAAACCGTACTGCTCGGAGAAGCGGGTCACCTTGACCAGCGAAGCATCCGCTCGCTTCTGGAACGACTGGCGGAAGATGTTTCGCTGACCGGACGTGAAACCCGTCTCGTATGGGTCACTCATCGGGATGGCACCGTTCATGGATCCGGGTCCGAGGAGCGGAAGTGTAAAGCACGCCGGATCCAGGGCAGTCTGTCCGGTCCCAACGAAGAACGCGCCGGAGTGGCCCGTCTTCGCGCTCTTCGCCGTGCATCCGGGAGCGAGCGGAACGATTGGGTTAGTGATGCCGTTCGAGGTGCTGTAGAACACGCTCCCAATCGCACCGGAAAAGTCGATCACGCTGTACGGCTGGCCACTCTGCAGTACAGTCAGACCAACCAGCGACCAGCCATTTGTGAACTTGCCGGCAAGCGAGTCTTTGGCGTAAAAGTCAGGGAGCCTGTAGATGTAGTTGAAGTTGATGACATGCGTCCGGTCGAAGTCCGCCGATCCATAGCCGCCCCGCAGATTGAGCGGGTTGTTGCCGTTGTAGAACAGACCGAGACCACTCTGCTCGTCGAGCGCGTGAGAGTAGGTATACGATGCCGCAATCTGCAGACCATGGCTCATTCGTTTCTCAATGTGGGCCGTAAGTGCGTTGTACGCATCGATTCCAGCCGCCTTGTAGGAGATCGACTCCGCCGCGTAACCAATGTATGGCACGCGCAGGTCCACGTTGCCGCCCTCATAGTTCGCCATGTACGGACTGCCATCGGCCAGGTTGCCACCAACGAAGTACCCGTAGCTGTAGTTCTGCTGAAACGCGCCACCCGCCAGCGTGGGGTTCGACGGGCTTGCGATCTTCGGCTGGTTGAATGGGACCGGAATCACCTGGTGACGGCCGATGTTGCCAACATACCCAAGCTCAATCGCCAGGTCGTTGCGCGGCTGCCACTGGATGTCCAGCGTGTAGTTGTAGGTATAGGGCAGCTTGTTCTTCCGGTCGTAAACTCCGAGCGAGATCGGCTGACCATTGTTGATGACGCCAGTCCCGCCAAAATTGTAGGCCTCAATACTCGCCGCATTGGGCAGATAGTTGCTCAGGTCCGACGACTTGGGATTGGAAGGTCCTGCAATTGGTGCGGAGCCATACGGATTAGCCAGGTTTCCTGCCGCTGGATCAGTCGGCAGATTGACAGGCTGCGACAGAAAAGAGCCGCCGTTAATGCCGTCGGCGATCCCACCTCCACCGCACGTTGGAATGAAGTAGTTGTACAGTGATTGGTTCGTTCCCGCCGGGCAGGTCTGCGTGTTCACGAAGGGTAGCTGCTGGTTGACGCCGAACGGTCCGCCTGTAACCGTACCGATCGCATAGCCCGGAGAGAAGTAGCTGAACAGTTCCCCCCGATCGTAGTACATACCGAAGCCAGACCGGACCACCACTTTGTCCTTGAACATCTTTGGCTCCCACGCTGCTCCCACGCGCGGTCCAACACCCCACTGCCGACCCGTGAGCGTCGTATTGCTCACACCGCTCGTGCCGTTGGTGTTGTTACCCGCAATAATGAACCCCGGGTTGGTGATCGCGTCAGCTGCAACGTTATAGCTGTAAAGGTCTGGATCGAAGTTGAAGATCCGGCCGTTCTTCTCCGTCAATCCACCGTCCCAGTCATAGCGCAATCCTGCAGTGAGTGAGAGGTTCGGCAGTATCTGGAACTTGTCCTGCACGTAGGTGCCAAGCTGGTTCGCGCGATAGTAGCGGTTCGCATCGCCGCGCAGAAACGACGTCACGTAGAAGGATGTCGATGCGCTTCCGGGGGTCACAAATCCTTCAGAGAACGCGCTGAAGTCATCGCTCGCGATGGTGCCCGCATTGGTGCGGTGGTCGATCGTGTTCAGTTGCGTATAGCTGTAGCTCGCACCGAAGCTGATCGTATGCCGACCCAGAGAAAGGATCGCGTTTCCCGACGGAGCGATACGGTTCTGGAACATGCCCGTGTTCGACGCCTGTCCTTCGGCGTTCGGACCAATGTTCAGAATGCCATTTTGCACACCACTGGGAACGCCTGCTGCATAGCCGGCACCTCCCAGCACGTTGATCACCGACACGCCAGGGAAGTAGTTCGACCCGAACGTATTGATGTTGAGCGTCCCATAATCGCCACCCGGATAAGCATTTGGCCCGAACGGCTGCTCGTTCGTCGCAAAGTCCTTTTCCCGTAGGAATCCTAGCGTCTCCGTAATGGTGAAGTTCGGCCGCACCAAGGAGGTGTTGATGATCGAGAAGACCTGGGCCCCGGAATCAAGATGCTCAGTGAACCCAGGCACACTCGAGTACGAGTAGGGAGCCGACGTCGGATCATGCTGGTAGTAGTACTTCAACGAAAGCGTGTCTTTGCTGGTCGCGTTATAGTCCAGGTCCGCGACCGCAAGATCAGCCGTGAACCGCCCCGTTCCTGGAAGAAACGCGTCAAATCCCTGCGCCGGTCCGAGCGTGCTTGAACTTGTATCGTTCGGGATCAGCCACTTGCCGGGCTCACCCGGAAGCGACGGTGCGTTGAACAACTGCAGCGCTGTCGTACTGATTTGCGACTGGTCAAATGGCTGCGCGGTGAAACTCGGCTTGTCGAACCCGATCGGGTTCTCTCCAGCGAAGTTGGTGTTGTCGAATCCGGCAAACCCTGCTGCGTTCCGGTTCGTGTCAGACAAACCCACCGGCACATTAAGAAAGCCGGCGCCAATCTCCTGGTCGGATACGTGCAGATGCTGATACGAGACAAACCCGAAGAGCTTGTTCTTAATAACGGGACCACCGAACGTACCGCCGGCAATGTACCGGTGCAGCTCCGGGTTCTTCATGTTTGTCGGAACATCCGCATCCTGCTTGAAGAAGAAGGGTGCCGCATTGATCCAGTTTGTACCGCGGTGGCCGTAAACCGTTCCATGATAAATATTGGTGCCAGTGCCCGTAGCAATGTCGATGTGCGCACCCGAGGTTGATCCTTGTTGCGCGTCGTACATGGACGCGTTCACTCGGACTTCCTGAATCGTCTCAGGCGCCGGGGTCGGGATTGCGTTGCCGATCGTCAAGTAAATCGAGGCGACCGATTGGATCACACCGCCTCCACTTCCGCCTGACGATCCGGTGCTGTTGATCACGCGGGCTGACGCAACCTGCGACGTCGACTTTCCGTTGAATAGGTTGCTGGCATCCACACCATTGATCACGAAGCTGTTCGACGTATCGCGCTGACCGTTCGCCCAGATCGGCGCGTTGCCCAGACCGGAGTTCGCGCCCGTCCCACCCGAGAGCTCCGCATTCACGCCCGGCGATAGGATGGCCACACCCGTGAAGCTGCCCGTCGGCAAAGGGATCGCCTCGATCTGCGCTTTATCTAGAACATAGCCATTGGTCGTATCCACGGCATTCAACAGCGGCACTGCCTCCACCGAGACCGATTCGCTTGTCGTACCTACGGGGAGAGCAGCGTTAATCGTCGCTGTCCGGTCTCCCTGTACGGGAACTTCCGGATACCTCGCCTGCTGAAATCCTTCGTGCGAGAAGGTCAGCGTATACGTGCCAATCGGAAGGTCGGGAAGGCTATACACACCGTTCGCACCAGACGTCTGCACCCGCTTCAGTCCCGTCTGATCTCCAATCGCCGTCACCGTCGTACCCGGAACAATCGCCCCACCGGCATCAGTGACCACACCGGTGATTCCACCCAGCGTCTGCGCATAACCAGCGGCAGAAAGAATCAGCACAACAACGAAAAGCAGCGAACGAGAAAAAAGTGTGCGGGTACGCATGGACATCTGGCATGTCTCCTAAGGGTAGGTTGCAGAGCATAAATTGAAGTCGATGTGATCTAGATCTTGAATCCATTCCAGTGCAGTCGGACGGCTACCTGGCCCGGCAGGTGCGGCCAGGAAGGCTCGACAAATGGAGCATCCGCTGCAACAGCATGGGTGCAGCAAGAAGATTGGATTGATTGGCTCACCTCAGACAATAACTGATTCCAAATCACTTTGCGAGAACTTTATCTTCATCGAGTCCCGCCTTTCCGGTTCCTGCGACCGCACCTCCAACCGTTGACCCTGCACGTGCCATCCTGATAGTTTCTAGTTACTTGGCGATGGGGTTCCGCCAAAACCGCCTGCTCCTGTTGCAGCGCTGATGACTCCTACAAACTATGTAGGAGGCCCTTTGCACGAACCCTCATCCATCCCATCCCAATCCTCCAAGACCACAGTTTCTAACCAGGTTGGCCACGAGCCAGTCGCCTCGAACCCCCTCCGCATCTTTATCGAACTTCTTCGATGGATCCCCATCGCCGCCCTCATCGGAGTTATGGCCGGCACCGCCTCCGCTATCCTGCTCGTCTCGCTCGCTTACGCCACCAACGTCCGCGAGGCCCACATCTGGGTCGTCGCCCTGCTCCCCATCGCTGGACTTGCCGTCGGCGTGCTCTACCGATATCTCGGCGCATCGGTCGAGGCCGGCAACAA
>CAHJWN010000091.1 GCA_903642265.1 Acidobacteriaceae bacterium
CAGGAATCATGCTCTGCCGCCTTTCGTGGATTTCATGCGGGCAAACGCCTCACGCTGTTTTCGGGCCTGCTCCTGCGCCGCTGTGAGAGAGGCGCTGGGTGCCGATGGGACCGCAATCGATGAATCTGAATCGGCATCTCGTAACTTATCGGCAAGCGAGCGGATTGTTGTAAATTCAAACATCCATGTGATCGGAATCTTGAGGTTCAACTGCGTTTGAAGCTCGGTACGAATGCGGATGAGAAGGATCGAACTGCCGCCAATGTCAAAGAAGTTGTCGTCAACCGAGACATTTGGTGCTTCAAGAACGCTGCGCCAGACCGCGGCGACGCGCTCCTGCATGGGTGTGCCGACGGCGGCGGGCGCGGATGAGCCGGTGATGGGTTCGGGGAGCGCCGCGCGGTCGACTTTGCCGTTGTGGGTGAGCGGTATGGACGGGAGCTGGATGTAGAAGGCGGGGAGCATCTGCGCAGGGCTGCGTTCGGCGAGGAACTCGCTGAGCGTGTGGGCGGCCACGGCTGTGTTGCTCTCCGTCACGAAGTAGGCAGCGAGGCGCTGGCGGCCGGTCTTGTCGGCGTGGGCAAGAACGCATACCTGGCGAACGCCCGGGAACGCTGCGATGTTGGCTTCCACTTCGCCCAGCTCAATCCGGAAGCCGTTGATCTTGACCTGGTGGTCGTTGCGGCCAAGATAGACGAGCTGGCCGTCGGCGCGCCGGCGGGCGAGGTCTCCGGAGCGGTAGAGCAGGCCGCCGGTCGAAAATGGGTCGGGGATGAAGCGTTGCGCGGTGAGTTCGGGACGGTTCAGGTAGCCGAGCGCGACGCCCGCTCCGCCAATGCAGAGCTCGCCTTCTTCGCCATCTGCTACGGGCTGAAGATCAGGGCTTAGTAGATGGATCTGAAGGTCTGGGATCGGTTCGCCGATCAGGCTGTCAGTCTCTTCGTTGGCGTCGGCTTCTGTCACGACGCGATAGGTGACGTGGACCGTTGTCTCAGTAATACCGTACATGTTGATAAGTTGCGGCTTTTGGTCGCCGTGGCGCTTGAACCAATTGCGAAGGGCGCGATATTGCAGCGCTTCGCCGCCAAAAATTACGATGCGTAAGGCGAGCGGTAGAGTGTGGCTTGCGCCGTCGACCTGTCCGTCTTCCAGACTACAGATCAGAGAGAAGGCGGAGGGCGTCTGGTTGAGGACGGTGACACGCTCCTCGGAGAGAAGGGCGTAAAACTCTTCGGTCGACCGGCTGATCTCAAAGGGAACGATGATGAGGCGACCACCGGTGAGAAGCGGGCCCCAGATCTCCCACACCGAGAAGTCGAAGGCGAAGGAGTGGAACATGGTCCATATATCGCTCTCGTCGAAATGGAACCAGCCTTCGGTTTGCGTCATGAGGCGCAGAACGTTGCGGTGAGTGACAAGGACGCCCTTGGGCTTGCCAGTTGAGCCTGAGGTGTACATGAGATAGGCAAGGCTGTCAGGGCTGGAGTGCAGGTTAGGGTTTGTCTCATCTATTGAGAGCGTTGGCGCGTCGATAAGAAGTGTCTTGATCGGGTCAAGGATTGTCTTGACTGAGTTCGGTGAGAGTCCGGCGGCTAGCCGGGCATCGGTGACGAGAACCACTGGCGATGCGTCCTCCAGGGTCTGTGCGACACGCGCCGCCGGGTAGGTCGGATCTATGGGGAGGTAGGCACAGCCGGCTTTTAGGACGCCGAGCATCGCGCTGATCATCGAGATGGAGCGGTCGAGATAGATGGCGACGATAGAATTTGCTGGGAGTTGCAGGGCAAGCAAAGTGTGAGCAAAGCGGTTTGCAGACCGATTCAACGCGTCATAGGTAATCTCGTCCGCGCCGCAGCGGACAGCAACGCCAGAGCGGTGCGCTCTTGCGATCCGTTCGAACTGTTCGATAAGGGTCGCAGAGTCGCCGAAGAGGCTCGAGTGTTGAGGGCCACTGGAAGTCTCACTCTGCGCGTTATCACAGTCGGAGACGTGGTCGACTGACTTCGCCCAACTACCGTTCATCGAAATCCCTTCCAGGACGAAACGAAGACTAAGCGGGATGCTCGATCATGGTCGGTAATGACCCATGTTTAACATAGACGATGCATTCCGGTAAAGATAATGACTTCGCAACAGTGATCTGTTGACTAGACGACATAAGGGCCCGGAGGTTCTGACTGTTTGTGCACGTCCATCGTTGTCAGTCACGACGGAAGGTTCAGCCCAGTGCAAGTGTGCACTATCCGGAAATGTCATCGCAGTTGGATCATCCGGTTGTAAATCAAGGCAGATACAAAGCTTTCAAGTGGTTCAACCTCAAACTTTTCCTACCCTACCATGCGGTGAAAGGGGCATCATCACCCAGAGGTGGGAGGGTCGAACCGGCTTGCGGCAGGCGCAATGTCTGCGTCGTCGATCGCGGTCATAGGAAATGAAAATTGATGGCGTTGCAGGTCAGGAAGTTCGATTGCAACGGCGGCGGCAATCTCTTCACCAACTGACACGTCACTGACAAACCAGGTTCCCCCATCAACGAGGTGTACGGGAGAGAACTGGGCGTTTGTGCAGACGGAAACTTCGAAGGAGTTCAAGGGGACAGACAGTCCCCGGCCGTCGGCTTTGATGACCGCTTCCTTGCGCGTCCAGCAGTTGAAGAAGGCGCGCCGACGGTGGGCAGGGCCGCCCGTTTCAATCGCGCGGCATTCGTGCTCAGTAAACGAGGTGCGGGCAATGTCGCTAATTTCGGTGTCGCGGTCAAGGTACTCAAGATCGACACCGACCCGACTTCCGCAGCTGAGGGCGATCAGGATAGTGTCGCGAGAGTGGGCGACGTTGAAGTGGAGCGCAGGCGTCTGCGGCTTGCCATAGGGGCTCAGCGTAATCGGGACGTCCTTCGGAGCGAGACCGAGGATATTACCGACGAGGATACGAAGGCAGGTACGGGCAACTACGAATTGCAGACGCACCTGGCCGGGGCGGAGGCGGGTGGCGCGATTGAGTTCGTCTGCGGACAAATGCCGCGTGTATCGGTCGTCTGGTTTCAGGATTGCGGGCAGGGTGACCTTCCAGACCTGGAGCTCGTTAGGTCCCAGCGGCGGCAGCGTTACGACGGATTTCCAGGTGCTATTCATCGGCGGCTGCAAGGAGTTCGCTGCCGATGAAATCGAGGAGCGGGGTACGGCTGGGTCCGGACAGATAGAAGTGGCCGCCGTCGAACCACCTGGTTTGGAAGGCGGCCGAGGTGTGTTCGCCCCACGCTTCGAGGCCGGCGTTCGAGACGTTTGCATCGTCCTTGCCGGAGAAAGCGGAGATAGGGCAATTAAGGGGAGCGAGCCGTTGATACTGATGGGTTTCAAGGAGTGTGAGGTCGGCGCGGAGGATGGGCAGGTAAAGCTCGAGGAGCTCAGGGGTGTCGAGGATCTCCTGCGGCAGGCCGCCATAACGCGTTGCGAGCGCGGCCAGGAAGCTCTCGTCGGTCATCTTGTGGATGCTGCCGTGCTTTACAGGAACGTGTGTGGCGTTGCGGCCGGAGACAAAGAGGTGGCTCGGCAGGCGAAGGCCATGGAGACGAAGGCTTTGCGCAAGGTCTAGGGCGAGGAGCGCGCCCATGCTATGGCCGAAGATGGCGTAAGGCCTGTCGAGATGTCCGGCAAGTGCAAGGGTGATGGCTTCAATCAGGGTGGTGCAATCCGTAATGGATGGTTCGGAAAGCCGTGCTTCGCGACCGGGGATCTGGATTGGGCAGACTTCGATCCTCTCGGGAAGGAAGCGCCTCCACACGTTGTAAGCAGAGGGCCCGGCTCCAGCGTGAGGCAGGCAGAAGAGGCGGACGCTGGCAGCGTCGGAATCCGTTCGGCCGCGCGTTGTGAGCCAGGAGCCAGCGCTTGCGGTTTGATTTGCGGGAGCCATGTAAGCCAATCTTACTTTGGCAGGTAAAAGGTGGAAGCAAGAGTTTGGAAGGCGGCGACCTGTTCTTGCGCCCAGTCCGGGGACGCCGACAGTTCTTTAGCCATCAATCTGGCGACGGCTGGCGCAGCGCGTTCTGCGGCTTTCGCGTCGACGAGCAGGGCACGCATGCGGCGGGAGAGGACGTCTTCAAGGGTCCGAGCCATCTCATGCCGGACAGCAAAGACGACTTCGGCAAAGGTAAAGGAGAGTGCCGCATCAATGGTGGCGGCAAATTGCGGGTCTGATTGTTGCAGGCGTTCGATCTCGGCGGCATCGGTCCCATAGCGGAAGAGCGGACCGGCTATGGGTGCTCCTGAAGTTGGAGCGCCGTGGATCTTGACGGCATCGGTCTGGCAGGGTTTGCCGGGAAGCATGCCACCCTTGATGGCGAAGTTGAGGACGTCTTCCGCCATGCGGCGATAGGTGGTCCACTTGCCGCCGGCGACGGTGATCAGCCCGGTGGGCGACGAATCGATGTGGTGTTCGCGGGAGAGTTTCGAAGTCTTGGAAGACTTTCCCGTGACAAGCGGCCGCAGCCCGGAGAAGACGGAAAGGATGTCCCTGCGATGGATCGGCGTGGCAAGATACGGGTTGATGGTCTCCATCAGGTACTCAATCTCGGACTCCTGGTGGCCAGGCTCCATCTCGACGGTAGTGGCAGCGAGGTCAGTCGTGCCGATGACTACGCGGCCGGACCATGGAATTGCAAAGATGACGCGACCGTCGGGAGTCTTGGGGACCATGATGGCCGTCTCTCCAGCCAGCACGGCGGCTGCAACCACGATGTGGGTGCCTCGGCTCACCGAGAGCAGCCTGGGGATGGATGGGTCGTCCTGACTGCGGAGGTCATCAACGAAGATCCCGGTTGCGTTGATCACAGTCTTTGCGTGGACAATAAGCTCCGTGCCTGTCTCGAAGTCCTGAACGATCGCGCCGGTAATCTTGCCACCGGTCTTGATGAAGGACCTTGAGCGGACATAGTTGAGAACGACTGCGCCATGGTCCTGGGCGGTGCGGGCGAGGGCGAGGGCAAGGCGGGCGTCGTCAAATTGGCCATCGTGATACACAATGCTGCCGCAAAGGTTCTTTGTGGCAATATTCGGAAGCCGCTGGATCGTCTCTTTACGGTTTAGAAAGCTGGTAGGACCCATTGTGGATTGACCCGAAAGCAGGTCGTAAATCTTGAGGCCGATACCGTAGAAGGGCAAGTCAATCCACTTGTACGCTGGCAGCACGAAGGGTAGCGCTTGAACCAGGTGCGGGGCGTTCCGGAGCATGACGGCGCGTTCATGAAGGGCTTCGTAGACAAGGTGGATCTGGCCGCTGGCAAGATAACGTACGCCACCGTGGACCAGCTTGGTGGCTCGGCTGGACGTGGCCTGGGCAAAATCTCCCGCCTCCACCAAAGCAGTGCGGTAACCCCGAGTGGCGGCATCCACTGCGATGCCAAGGCCAGTCGCGCCGCCTCCGATGATGAGGACATCAAAACTTTGCTGCAGTAACTCAAGATCTCTCGTGCGCATTGTCATCCTTGATCCCTGCCGTGATCAGCTGCCAGGACCCCTCCAGGCTATCTCCCCTTCGATGCAAAGCGCGCCCGCTGTCTCAAGGTACAGCCTGTCTGGTCTCGCCAGCTGGGAGCGACTTGTTCGATGCGGGCGGCTACTTTACTTTGTCGTGTTCGGACGAGGCGGGTCGTGCAGGATCGGCCCATCGTGCGCGCGGTTCTTGCCAGGTAGAAACGGGTGGATCAGCAATTGATACGCCCCGCCACCCACAACTCCACCGATCAGAGGAGCCACGATCGGGATCCACCAGTAGCTCTCCGGCGAAGGGAGCGCTGACGAACCCCATCCGGCCACGTAGCAGAAAAGCCTGGGCCCCAGGTCGCGCGCCGGATTGATCGCCCATGCCTCGAGATAGCCCATTGATGCCCCAATCGTAGCGATGAGAAATCCAATGATGAGCGCCCCGGAGTTTGCGCCCGGCGCCATCTCGTTATATTGCTCGGTGATCGCAAAGATGCCGAAGATAAGCAGCGCCGTCAGAATAATCTCGTCCTGAAAGGCGTGCATGGGAGTAATGGCCAGCCCTGGGTGAGTGAAAAACACTCCAGCCGCCCCGCCAGCCGCCCGCGTCAGATGATGGGCAGCATTGAATTGGTCGATCACGGGGCTGAACAAGACGTAGACGATAGTCGCTCCACCAAAAGCTCCTGCAACCTGTGCTGCGCAATACGGCAGAACTTTACTCCAGGAAAACTTCCGATAGCAGGCAAGCGCGATCGTCACCGCCGGGTTGGCATGGCATCCACTTATTGACGCTGTCGTATAAATAGCGATGGTCACCGCCAGACCCCAGGCGATGCACACTCCCCAATACGCCTGCTGATAGGGACTCGGATCGTAGAGGCTGTACATCGCCGCCACCGAGTCTCCTAACGCGATGATGATAAACATGGCGACCGCTTCAGCGATCAACTCTCCGACAAAAGCCTTCTTCATCACGTGCGCTCCGATACTTCAGTAAGTCTGGATTCGCTTGACCTGTGATCATTGTCCAGGCGCGGGAACTGTTTCCCAGGCGCAAATAGAAGAGGACAGGCCCCATCTCCACGCGCTATTCGTCGATCCAGTCGAACGAGCGGGTCACGGCCTTTTTCCACTGCTTGTAGTAGCGATCGCGTTCGGCGGTTGCGAGTTGCGGCTTCCAGACGCGGTCAATCGCCCAATTCGACACAAGGTCGTCGGTGTCTTTGTAGAAGCCGCAGGCGAGACCAGCCGCATACGCGGCTCCTAGAGCGGTTGTCTCGCGCATCTGCGGGCGAACGACGGTCCGGTCCAGGATGTCAGCCTGAAACTGCATTAACATCTCGTTGGCAACCATGCCGCCATCGGTACGGAGCTGTTCGAGCGAGATTCCGGAGTCAGCCTCCATCGCTTCAACCACCTCGCGGGTCTGATAGGCGGTGGCTTCAATCACGGCGCGCGCAATGTGCCCGCGGTTGGCAAAACGTGTAAGGCCGGTGATTACACCGCGGGCGGTGTCCTTCCAGTAGGGTGCGTAGAGACCAGAGAACGCGGGCACGAAGTAGACGCCGCCATTGTCCTTTACGGTGTAAGCCAGGGTTTCTATGTCTTCGCTCTTGTCGATCATGTGCAGATTGTCGCGAACCCACTGGACCAGCGCACCGGTGATGGCGATACTGCCTTCGAGAGCGTAGACAGGAGGCTGGGTGCCGAAGCGGTAGGCCATCGTGGTGAGCAGGCCATTCTTCGAGGTGACGCGCTTTTCGCCGGTGTTCATCAGCAGGAAGCAGCCTGTGCCGTAGGTGTTCTTGGCCTCGCCGGCCTTGAAGCACGTCTGTCCAACTAAGGCCGCATGCTGGTCGCCAAGGATGCCAGCGATGGGAACTCCGGCGAGCGAAGTGCGGGCCATGTCGCCGTAATGCTCGGAGCTGGAACGGATCTCAGGGAGCATGGAGCGAGGTATCTTGAAGATGCTGAGGATCTCGTCATCCCACGCAAGAGTTTCAAGATTCATCAACTGGGTGCGGCTGGCGTTGGTAACGTCTGTGACGTGGACACCGCCGGCACGTCCCGCAGAACCTGGACCTCCGGTGAGATTCCAAAGCAGGTAGCTGTCGATGTTGCCAAAGAGCAGGTCGCCGCGTTCAGCCTGCTCGCGCGCACCCTTGACGTGGTCAAGAATCCAGCAGATCTTCAGGCCGCTGAAGTAGGTGGTGAGCGGGAGCCCGGTCTTAGCCTGGAAGCGGTTCTGCCCACCATCCTGCGCGAGCCGTGCGACGTACTCCGCGACCCGCGTGTCCTGCCAGACGAGGGCGTTGTAAACGGGTGCGCCGGTGTGCCGGTTCCATACGACGGTAGTCTCGCGCTGGTTGGTGATGCCGATACAAGCGATGTCTTTTGCTCGTAGACCTCGGGCTTCCACCGCCTCGTCGATCACTTCAAGGGTGCGCCGCCAGATCTCAAGCGGGTCATGCTCAACCCACCCAGGGTTTGGGTAGATCTGCTCATGCTCTTTCTGCGCAACCGAGACCACGCGACCCATGCGATCGAAGACCATAAATCGGGTGCTCGTGGTTCCCTGATCGAGGGCTCCTATGTATTCCGACATCGGCTTCCTAACCTCAACTTTGATCCTTTAATCGCGGAGGACATGACTGTTTCTCCAGGACACTCAATGTACAAGGGAACACAGAGGATAACCAGCGAAGCTGGTTTGGTGGGCGAAGGTCAGGCGCGTTGAGTTGCAGGATACAGTTCCGACTAAATGACATCGCGGGGGCAGTCCATATGGATGGTCCGTGCAAACCTGCAATGTGGCTTGACTTCTTCCCACGTGTCCTCCAAGCTTAAGTAACCACACAAAGATGACTTTGGGTCATGCCAAAACCGATCGCCATGATTGTCACGGGCGACCTGCAACCCAGTCCAGTGGGCAAAATCGAGCCTTTCACCCACCGATCCCTTGTTACCGGTGTTTTGATCCGAGGAGTGCCAGATCATGAGAATTTCTATTCGACACAAGCGGCTTCTTGCCCTTAGCTTGTCTGCCCTGTTTCTTTCGTTCCCTATCCTGCCGTCATCCAAAGCCCAAAATGCAGCTCTCGGCAACATTTCGGGAGTAGTACGTGATGCGGCGGGAGCTGTTGTCGCGAACGCCTCCGTTGTTGTGAAAAACAACGGGACCGGCGCTTCCCGCACCGTGACCACCAACAGCGAGGGATATTACACCGCAACCTTCCTTCAGCCGGGTGTGTACGAGGTGATCCTTGGCGGTGGTGCGTTCGGCACCGTAGACCAGAAGAACGTTTCGGTCGTCGTCGGCACCGATGCTACGGTCGATGCGACCCTTCCAAACGGAAGCGTTGCAGTTGAGGTGACCGTTTCAACGGACTCCCCATTGCTCGAGACGGACAAGGTCGCAGCGTCGCAAGTGATCTCGGAAGACCTCGTCTCGAACCTGCCAGTCAATGGTCGGCGCTTCGATAACTTCGTGCTCGCCAGCCCCAACGTGGTTCCGGACGGCAACACCGGTCTAATCAGCTTCCGCGGCATCTCGGGCATCTACAACTCAAACATTGTCGACGGCGCAAACAACAACCAGGCGTTCTTCTCGGAGGCACGCGGCCGTTCGATTGGCGCGCCCTACGTCTACCCCGTCGACTCGATTAAGGAATTCTCCTCTGAGAACGCCGGGTATTCGGCGGAGTTTGGCCAGGCCGCCGGCGGCATCATCAACGCCGTGACCAAGTCAGGCACCAACGCTTTCCATGGCGATCTGTATGAATACTTTCGGACGCCGGGTTACAACGCCATTGATCCATATACAAAAGCAAAGCCAGTGAAAGAGCAGCACCAGTTCGGCGGCTCCGTCGGCGGCCCGCTCATCAAGGACAAGCTTTTTTTCCATTTCACTTACGATGGCTACCGCAAGGTAACGCCCATCACCTACACCAGCACCTACAATACAACCGCAGGCCAGAGTATCAGCGACCTCGCAGGCCTTTGCGATCAGCGCGCCTCCGGCTATCTGACGCGCGGAACATCAATCTATCCTTCGCTGATCCCTGGCATCACGCCTGCAGAATGCACGGCGGCCGTGGCGTTCATCCAGACGGAGCAACTTGGGACCTTTGGCCGCAACGTGAAACAGGACGTCTACTTCCCGCGTCTCGACTACCAGCTGACTCCTAAGACGCACCTCTCAAGCAGCTTCCTTTGGGAGAACTTTCACCAGCCCAACGGCTACAACACCCAGACAAACGTCACGAATGGCGGTATCTCGCAGAACGGTACAGCGGACTTTCACTCGCGCTTCTTGGTTGCGAATGCGGAGACAGTGCTCACTGCCCGCTCGGCCAACGTGGTCCACTTTCAGTGGGCCCGCGATCTGGAAACCGACAGTACGAACAGCGGTGGCCCGGCGATCAGCCTCACTGGCATTGCGGCCTATGGAGAGACCAGCGCGCTTCCTCGTGGTAAATTTCCCGACGAACATCGCATCCAGTTCACGGACATCTATTCGATTTCGCTCGGGCGTCACTCACTTAAAATCGGGACCGACCTCAATCTCATTCATGAGCAGATTCAGAACCTGTTCCAGGGCGATGGCAGCTTTACGTATGGCACCGGCACATCGGAGTTCAACTTCGCCAATTGGATCCAGGACGTGTACCAGGTAAACGGCGGACGCCACTATAACTCTTTCACTCAGGTTGAAGACCCGATCACGAAGGTCGGCGCAGACGACTTCTGGAATCAGGATGTCGACGGCTTCGTCGAAGACAGCTATAAGATCAAGCCCAATCTCCTGCTGAGTGCCGGAATCAGGTATGACGTTCAGCTTGTCCCGCAGCCGGACATGCCCAACAACTCCTCTGCTGTGGCCACGCTCTACACCAGCAAGATAAATAACTACAAAGGCATGATCCAGCCCCGCGTCGGCTTCGCATGGAACCCACACGAGAAGACCGTCGTTCGCGGCGGATACGGCATCTTCTACGGTCTTAACTCGAACTCGACCTACTACACGCAGCGCCGCGAAAACGGCGTCTACCAGCAGCAGTTTAATGTGGTCGCGCTCACCAATCCGAATAAACCTTATGTGCCTGACGCGACTGCAGTCGCAGGCGCTCCGAACCAGGTATTCCAGCAATCAGGCGTCTACGCTGCAAACGCACCACAGGGCGGTATTCCGGAGTTCACACCTCCTGGTCCGGCACCTGTGAACCAGGTGACCGGAGCTCCTAACCCTGCCGTCGACACGGGCCTTGCCCTCGGTACGATCTCAGCACGCGGCCTTGACCCCAACTTCAAGAATCCTGAGTCGATGTCGTTCGACATCGCAGTCGAGCAGGAACTTCCGCTGCATACGTCGCTTACTGTCTCGTATGTTGGGAATCGCGGTCTGCGTCTCCCTGTCTTTGTGGACACCAATGTCGACCCGGCGTCTGCGGTAACAAACCAGTACGAGTTTCTGCCGAAAAATGGCACACCGCAGTTCATCGCGGAGCCGTTCTACACAGCGCGGTTGTCGACAAACACGGGCGCCCTCCTGACCGGGTTCTCAGACGTAAACAGCAATTACCACTCGTTCGTCGCCACGGTGCGAAAACCCTTCAGCAACGGCGTTGAGGTGCTTGCCAACTACACCTGGGCACGGGCAATGGACGGAGGCCAGGTCTCCGGCGTGAACGGTACCTTCAACGGAACGGACACACCCATCGACCCATTTGCTCGTGGAAGCCGTCTTGGACGAAGTGCGGAGTACGCCCGATCTGACCTGGATGAGCGTGGCCGTTTTGTCGGCTCAATCGTTGCCTCCCCAACTGTCAATCGAATTGTCGACAACAAAGCCGCTCGTTACGCTTTCAACGGCTTTACGGTCTCGGGCACCGTCACTGCGCAAACCGGCGAACCGATTACGGGAGTGTTGGCAAGTGCGCCCGTCTCGCCGATCGGTGATGGCGGTATCACCGGGGCCGAGCTGTCACTCTTCAACTCGGGAACTCCAGGCCGCGTTCCAACCGCCATTGCTCGCCGCAACGCCTTCAACGGGCCTGGTCTGCATAACGTGGATGCGCGGATCTCGCGCGACTTCATGATCCATGAAGGTATCAAGCTGCAGGTATTTGCAGAGGCGTTCAATCTGGCAAATCACCGGAATATTCTTGGCGTCTCAACCAACCTCTACACCTATGTCACTCCCGGCACGGCGTACAACGGAGGCACTTGCCCGACGACAGGAAGCAACGGATGCATTGTTCCACTTACGGCCAGCGCTACCCCTTTCGCAGCCACAACGAGTACCAGCAGCCTGTTATTTGGAGCGCGTCAACTTCAGCTGACGGCAAAGCTGTTTTTCTAGCCCGCAAGTCGCATCTCATAAACATAGAACGGCTCCTGTTTGGGGAGCCGTTCTTTGGTTGAATGGTAGTCTCCGTAGATTCTGCTTAAACCGGTTTCGCCGTTCTGCTTCCAAAGCAGATGTGTTTCCGCTACGATAAAGGTACATTCATGCCAAATTCATCAGCCACCCTCGTCGAGACAGAAGTTGCGTCAAAAACCTTTCCTTCTTCCTCTGGCGAGATGTTTGACGGTTATTTCACGCCCGGGCGGCAGTGGAACTTCAAAAAAAGTGGCCTGCTGGATACCCGGGCCCGGCGAATCTTTGAGACGACGGCGATGGCCTGCAGCGTCGATGCATACCCGTACCACATGCCGCTTGAGGCGAAAGCCGGGCCGTGCGTGCAGGCAGATGGTCACGACATGCTCATGATGTCGTCGTACGACTACCTTGGGCTGATCGGGAACCCACGCATCGATCGCGCTGCAACTGAAGCGATCAAGCGTTATGGCACAAGCACCAGCGGTGCCCGACTGCTGACCGGCACGCTCGACATCCATTACCAGGTAGAGCGGGCTCTGGCAGAATTTAAGGGCACGGAAGCCGCCCTTACTTTCAGCTCTGGCTACATGGCGAATCTTGGACTGATTACGGGGCTTTTTGGTCCGTCCGACAGGATCATCATCGACGCGCTTTGTCATCGCAGCCTGCTCGACGCGTGCCGTATGGCCGGTGTGCAAGTGCAGCGCTTTCGGCATAACGACGGGGAAAGCCTCATCCATGAGATCAAGAATGGGCCAACTGCAAACCGGACCGTCATTGTCTCGGACGGCGTCTTCTCCATGGACGGCGATATCTGCTGTTTGGCCGACCTGATCGCAATCAAGAAAGAGTACGGCTGCTTTCTAATGATCGATGAAGCGCATGCCTCCGGTGTTCTCGGGGCAACCGGGCGGGGAACAGATGAGCACTTCGGCATCTCGACAGACGAAGTGGACATGTGGACGGGTTCGCTCGCTAAATCGATCCCTTCTGTGGGCGGATTCGTCGCGGTGTCGCGTGAGTTGGCGATCTTCCTGCAGCATGCCTCCTCGCCGTACATCTTCTCAGCAGCGATGGCAGCGTCGGCGGTTGCGGCGATCCTTGAAGGCCTTGCGGTGCTCAAGGAAGAGCCAGAGCGGGTCGCCAAAATCAAGCACAATGCAGATTATCTGCGAGATGGTCTTGCAGCGCTCGGCTACGATACCGGTCTCTCAGAGACTGCAGTGATACCAGTCATCCTGAAGGACGAGATCACGACCGGCCTCTTTGCCCGCAGGTTGCGCGACCACGGCATCATCGCCGCTCCGGTCATGTTTCCTGCGGTAGCGCAGGGTGTGGCTCGCCTTCGGCTATGCGTGACGGCTGCGCATACCCAGGAACAGTTGGGTTACGTGCTGGATGTCTTCGCGAAGCTGGCAACGAACCAATAAGTGGCATCTCTTGTCACGGGTGCGAGCGGGTTCCTCGGCGGACACCTGGCGGAAACACTCGCCGCAGCGGGTGAAGAGGTGTTCGTGCTGGTGCGGCAAACATCTGCAATGCCGCATCTGGCCCAGCTTCCGGTAAAGCCTGTAATCGGTGACCTTACCGATCTGGATAGCCTGAAACGCGCCGTAGGACAGGTTTCCCGGATCTTTCATTGTGCTGCATGCTCTACTGACTGGGCACCCCGAAAGACCTACTATGCCGCGAACGTAACGGGCACACAAAACCTGCTTCAGGCGGCACTGTCTGCACCTAGGCTGGATCGATTCGTGCATGTGAGCACGACAGACGTATACGGCTATCCAACGATACCGGGCGACGAGACGCAGCCGACCGTCGATGCAGGTTTGCCGTACAACCAGACAAAGCGACTGGGCGAACTCGCTGTGTGGGCAGCGCATCGTGATCATGGTTTGCCGGTCACGATCATCAGGCCGGCAACAATCTACGGGCCGCGAGGCAAGGACTTCACGGTAGAGATCGCCGCGCTTCTGCGAGCACGGCTGATGGCCACCATTGACAGCGGAGAGGCGCGTGGCGGCTTCGTCTACGTGTGCAATGTGGTGGATGCGATGCTGCAGGTCTCGCGTTCAGAGGCGGCCATTGGCCAGGCTTACAACATTGCGGATGGAACCAACGCGACCTGGGATGAGTACCTGGCGGCGTACGCAGCGGGTCTCGGGTACCCGAAACCTTGGCTGGACTTGAGTTTTGAGAATGCGATGAGGCTGGCGCGAGTATTTGAGGGAGTGCATAAGGCACTCCATCTGCCAGGACGCCCGCTCCTCACTCGCCATGCGACTTACCTGCTAGGCCTCGATCAGGAGTTTCCGACCGCAAAAGCGAGAAGAGAGTTTGGTTTTGAGCCAAAAATTTCGCTTGAAGAGGGAATCGCTCGATCAATCGCTTGGATTAGGCACTCAAAGGTTTAGTATCCGCGGCCACCATAATACGGGTAGTAGATCGGTACCGCAGCGCGACAATATAGCGGTTGTGAAATGAGCGCCCAAAGCAGCAGTGCGAACCAGCCGACAATCGTCCATCCGAACAGAAGGTTTAGAAGGAAGATGCCGCCGGTCCTGTGCCCGCGATTCGACCGGATGACAGTCGGTAGGAAGTAAAGAAGGGTGAGTAGAGCGAACGTAATCATCAGGGTCTTCTAAACGCCTCGAGATTGACTACGCAAGCCAAGCGTCGAAAGTTCAGGAGGTGCTTGCTCCGGCTTCCTTTGCAGATTTTTCCGCAAGCAGCAAGGTGATGCCCTCGATCATCTGTTGCAGCGTTGTGACCTGCTTCGCCTGCTCGTCGTCAATTTCGATGTCGAACTCGCCTTCAAGCTCGAAGAGTATGTTGATGCGGTCGAGTGAATCGATGCCGAGCTCTTCGAAAGTGCTGTCGGGGCGAACAGTCTCGAGCGGCACCCGCCGCGTGGTTGCGATTACCCGGAGGACGCGATCCTGGACACTCTCGGGAGCTTTTTCTTGTACGGTGTCGGGCAATTTCCCTCGCTGCTGAATTTCCAATTGCTCGTTGCGCAAATGAGGCTACGCTCTGCGCAGCTATCGGAGCAACTCTGAGACTAGTTTACCCTCTCTGAGGCCCATGCCGTTTACAAGCAAGCGTCCGCACCACCCCTCCGGTGTTCCCAATGTCACGTTGTCTCGCCGAATGAGCGTCAGGAACACGCCCAGCTATTTCTCGTCAGCAGTTGGCCCAAACGTGGCAGGTACGGGCTGCTCGAGTAGGCGGAGGTACACACCCAATTGCGCGCGGTGGTGAATCATATGGTCGAGGAACATGGTTCGATACGCCTCATATCGGGAACGCGTGATGACGAGGTTGCCCTGGCGCTTCAGCGTAAACGTCTCATCGAAAGCTGAATCGGAGGTCGCCATTAGAGTTTCGAGCAACCGAGTGACGAGAGGGTCAAACTCGGCGAGCAACTCGTCTTTAGTCGTCATACGCAGGATCTTCCGCGGATCCTCCGGAGTACCCATATTGATCTCCGGACGGGTGAGCATGAAGTAGCCGAAGCCGGCTAGTTCCGCAGTATGCCCAGCCAGACGAGTAAGGGGCATGGAGCGTGGGTGCGCTGCAAAATCGTTCTGGCCATCGGGCACGTTAGCGAGCACGCGGCGCGTCGCTTGAAGCTGGTACTCGGCTTCCGGGTATAAACGTTCGGCAAGATTCATGACTTCCTTTCAAATAGCACTTGTGTTCACCCAGCTTACTGCGTCAGAAAGGCATCCGCGGACCGCAACGCCAGCGCCATAATTGTGAGCGCGGGATTGGCAGGAAGCGCACTGGGAAACACCGAGTTGTCGGCGATCCACAGGTTGGCAATGTCATGGCTGCAGCCGTTGCCATCCACGACCGAAGATGACGGGCTGGTGCCCATACGGCAGGTGCCGATCGTGTGCGCCGAGCGCTGGAAGGTCCAGGTGTCTGTTGCGCCAGCAGCTTGCCATGCCTGGGTCATAAACTTTTCCGCGTGGGTGGACATGCGCTTCTCATTCTCGCCGTAGCTGAAATGTATAAGGGGTTTGGGGAGACCGGTGTCGTCTATCTCGGAGGAGAGTTCCAGACGGTTCTCAGGGCATGGAAGGCAGTCGCCGTTGATCCCAATGCCGGCCACATGGTTGTACTGCTGAATGTAATCGACAAGCGGCTGGCCGAAGAGGCCGCGACCACGCGCAACCTGCATAGCCCAGGTGATAGGAACGATGCCGAGACTTTGGGTGATGTATCCGCCAGCGAAGTTCGCGTCCTTTGGACGAATCATATCTTCAGTGATGAGCGATGCGGGGAAGCCTCTGTTCGGCCGCATCTCCTCAGCGAAAGTGCCCCAAACCTGCGTTGCGACATGCGCCATGAAGTTGCGTCCAACCTGGCCGCTGCTGTTTGCCAGATTGTTATGAAGCAGAAGTCGCGGTGTTTCAATCGCGCCCGCGCACAGGAAGACAGCCTTACAGCGCTGACGGATGTCCACACCGGCATGGCGATAGATGACCGCGGCGATACGGCCTTGGGCATCGCGTTCGAAGGTGTGGACGAAGCACTCCGGACGGATCTCCGCGCCACTATCGATTGCTGCAGGAAGATACGTGACGTCCATGCTGGCTTTGGCTCCGTTACGGCAGCCCTGGTGACAATAGCCCCGGTTTACGCAGGCGTGACGCTGACCATATTCGGGCTGGCTATAGTCACGGCTCAGTGCGGCAATCGGTGCAGGCGACGTGCGCACTCCGATACGCTCGCAGCCAAGCTGCATGGCTTGTGCAGGTGCGTTGAGCGGAACGGGCGAAAGAGGGTAGCTGCGTCCAGGCTCCCATAGATAATTTTCCGGACCGGATACGCCAATAAAGCGCTCGACCTCTTCGTAGTAAGGCTTTAGAGCAGTATAGGCGACAGGCCAGTCTTCGCCGACGCCGAACTCTGATCGAACGCTCAGATCGCGCGCATCGGCTCGGGGAACGTAGGCTCCCCAATGGAGGGTCGAGCCGCCAACGCCAGTGCCGCTGTTGTTTGCGCCAAAGGCCGTAGGCGTTTCTCCGGCGCTTAGGCGTTCGCCGAGCCAATAAAGTTTAGAAGCAGCAATCTCATCGGTTGCGAAGTCGGTTGAAGGATTCCTCCACCACCGGCCTGCTTCAAGTCCTACGACGCTGAGCCCTGCTCTTGCGAGTCGGGCAAGTACTGGCGAGCCGCCTGCGCCGGTGCCGATGACGACGACATCAACCACGTCGTTGGTGCTGTACTGCTTCATTGGCTGTGTCATTGCTGCCTATCCAAGGTGCCAAGGGGCTCCCATGTTTCACGTTCGCCCATGCCAATCTGCACGAAGCCACTGGGATCGTCGGCAACGCCGCTGTATCCCAGACCTGCAAGGGTGTCAGGATGAGAAACATAAATTTGGACTGCAGTGGCGCTGAGATCTTCGAACCAGCGCCTGAGATCAAGCTTGGCAGAATGTAAACGGCCTGCTGCAATCGCGGCGAGAAGACTATCCTGCGCCTGCGGGAGCAACCGTGCAAAGGGTACGGCACTTAGTTTGGTCGCAAACTCATCGAGAAGCGCCAGCCCCGTACGGCAGGCTTCCAAGTCCGAAGGCAGAGTTGCATAACGCCAGCCGTCGCTCGTCGCCTCTGCAAGTTGCTTATCCATCCGGGCAGCAATGTCGATTGTGAGACCCGTCTGCCCCGAAATCACTCCCGTGTGTGGCTTGCTTGCTTGCTGTGGAACAATGCGTGACGTCACATGCCGAAGCGTAAGCAGTTCGTCTGAGGTCAGGGCCTGCGGCAAATAGTTTGGATCGTCTGCAGCCCCGCGTCCAAGCAATACTTCACGAGTCTGCGGAGACACGCGCGGGGACTCGATCAGCGCCATGTACTCATCTCGCAATGAGGGCGCGTTCCTGTAAGCACTTGCGATGAAGCTCATGATCATCGCGGCCAGTTCAACGGGCCGTTCGAGAGGAACAAGGTGGCCGCTATCGATCTGCTGCACGAAGCCATGGTTGAAATGTGGCAGGGTGTATAGGCGCTGCGAATCGGGGCCCAGGGCCTGGTCGTTTGTCCCAGCGATAATCAGCGTAGGGAGATCAAGGACACCAACAAATTCGCTCCAGTCCTCTTTGCTGCCGCTTTTCAGCCATGCCGACCAGGCTTCAGGATTCATGGTCAGAACGTCACTGACCGTTCGATCAACAATAGATTTTGGGATGGCCTGGGCATGGTTGTTGTCGTTGATGTACTTTGCTCCAGCGTCCAGATCCTGATCCGAGTAACTTCCTTGCTGACGTTGTCTGAGATCTCCA
>CAHJWN010000092.1 GCA_903642265.1 Acidobacteriaceae bacterium
AAGGCGGCTCGGGCTCTGGGACCTTCGCCATCGACTCAGCGGGCGAGTAGCCGTCGACTGGATTTGAAGGGGCGGTAGGTAAGTCAGCCTCTTCCTTATGTGCTGACTTTACGAGCAGCTCGTCCGTGTCGTTATCGTCTTCGCTGATGTGATCATCATCGTCGGAGTTCAGAGTAACTTCTTCCTCTTCCTCGTCTTCATCGAGATCAATGTCATCGACTTCTTCGTCGTCGAGGTCATCATCCTCATCGTCATCATGCCCGGCGGCGGCGGCTTGCAGCGTTGTCTTCTCGTTGAAGTCTTCGGGGTCCCGGTATCCATCCACCTTCATCACGCTTGTCTCCAGTGCTTCTGCAGCCGTTGCTATCTCTTGAATCGCATGAAGCGGACCGTATCAAACGCATCGATCGCTTCACATCCGCTGTGTCTTAGGATGCATGTTCTGAATAAAACAAATTGCATCGCGGTGTGATTCTAGCAACAGTCTGCATCGCATGGCGAACGATGGCAAGAACTCTTTTTGTAGAGGTAGCTTATCGTGCAGCCTTCTTCTTCCCATGGGCGGACTTAGCGTTCTTGTTCAAGCCGCTTGCCTTCGACACATTCTTTGAAGACTTGCCTGCATGACTGCTCGATGCAGTCTTACCTTCGCGCGCGGTGGTGCGTGCAACGCCGCTGGATACAAGGGTTCGAGGGCCCTTGCTGCCTGACGACGCAGCGCGCGAACGTCTGCGTGAAGCACGTCCGCGTGTCCGCATGGAAGGCGCAAGCTGCAGTGGTTCAGAGACTGTAAGCGCACGGCCTGGCTTGATCGCGCTTGAAGAAAGATGGTTCCAGTTGCGAAGGTCTTCCGTAGAAACATTGAAGCGATCCGCAATCGTGACGAGCGTGTCGCCGCGCTTCATCGTGTAGTGCTGCGGATGTCCAAAGCTTGAAGACGAAGTCGCAACCGGGATAACGAGTTCATCGCCGGGTGCGACAACTTCACCTGCGGCAATGCTGTTGGTCTCCGAGATATCGGCGGCGCGCGAATGCAGCGAGGAGGCAATGCCTTCCAATGACTCACCAGGCTTGACCGTGTGGAAGCGCCACGAGACACGCTTTTCTTCCGGGATGGCCTTCAAACGGTCGACGTAAACTTCCTTTGTGCCGATGGGAATGTGCAGATCGAAAGAGGTATCGGGAGGCGTGCGCATGCGCAGCAGACTCGGATTGAGCGCTACGATCTCCTGGACGGAGGCGTCAGTGACATCGGCGACGAGACGCAGGTCGATCGGGTATTCCGTAGTCACGGTATCGAACACCACTGGCGCCATGGGCACCATCTTGGTGAGGCCATACTTCTCCGGGTTCTTCGCCATGATGACAGCAGCAAGCACCTGCGGAATGTAGTTCTTGGTCTCGGTCGGCAGAGAGTTTCTGCGATAGAGCTCCCAGAAGTCGGCATAGCCGGTACGGGTCACGGCCTTTTGCACGTTGCCCGGACCCCAGTCGTACCCTGCCATTGCTAGGTACCAGTCGCCAAGCAGGTTGTAGACGGTCTTCATGTACCGGGCATAGGCTCGCGTGCTCTTCTCGGGGTCAAAGCGTTCGTCGACCCAGCCACTGCGCGCAAGGCCATACGCGCCCGTGGGCATGAACTGCCAGATGCCACCGGCACCGGACTTTGCATTCAGGGCCTGCGGCTGAAAGCCTGACTCTGCTACTGCGAGATAGATTAGGTCCTGCGGAACACCTTCCTCCTTAAGCACCCGCTGCATCATGTCCTTGTACTTGCCGGCGCGCTCCATGCTGCGCAGCATGTGGGCGTGGAAGGAAGGCGAATTTGCAAAGTAGCCGATGTAGCCCGCCACTTGATCGTTGATTACGAGCGGAAGGTCAGAGGTGGAGATGGTCAACTCTTTTTGCAGCTTTGCCGTGAGCTCGGGATTGGCAGGGAAGGTGATCTCGCTCGCAGCTTCGTCGAGCGGTGCTGCTTCAATGACGGGAGAGAGGCCGTTGCCTTGCTTCAGCGCGTCCATCTCGAGCGTGTTGACCTGGTTCAGCAGGCGCTCAAACTCGTCGGCGAGCAGCGGATCGCTCTTGAGGTCAAGACCGCTTCCGAGCATCGTGTCGACAGCAAGGTCGAAGTCCGCACGCGCTGCGTCGAGGCGCCCGGCACGGTAGTTGTCCACGCCGCTGCGGTAGGTCTTCTCTGCCTGATTGATGAGCTGCTGCACCCTGTAGGCATTCGCAGGGTTATCGTTCGATTGTGCGGTCGCTGCATTCGCGACCGGCTTTACGGAAGCGTTGGGCGTAGCCTGTTGCAAGGCGAGAGGCGGTGCTGTTGTTTGCGGAGCGGCCGCGGCTGGTGTTGCTGTATCGTTCTGCGGGCATCCTGCAAGCAACACCAAAGGGGCGCACGCAGCAGTGAGCGCGCATCGTCGTACCAGTTTTCTGAAATTCATCCGCAACCTTAATGACCTGTCCATTGTAAGACGCATGGCGACAGGATGCGCTTCCTGCAAGGGTTTGCTTGAGCACGGTGGTGCGAGTGCAGCCTAAAGCAAACGACCTGCCCAGGTGTTCCAGGCAGGTCGAATGAAGTGTAAGAACGCTTGCTGCTTAGAACGTAGTGCTGACGCTCAGGCGGAAGGTCTTGCGTGGCTCGCGAAGCTGATAGTCGGCACCGTAGAACTGCAGCGCCTGCTGATAGCTGAAGAGACCCGCACCGGAGTTTGGGAAGAACGTCCTGAACTCGGCATTATCCACGGCAAGCTTCTGCGGAAGCGTCTGTTCGAGACGCAGCGGATTGTATGCGTAGTAGAGGCGGAAGGGAGCGTTGACGATGGGAAGGACAACCTGCAACTCCGCACCGTTCGACATGCGCGGCACGAAGTTGGTGTGCGGCACGGTCGCGAGCCGATCCGATGGGAGTGGGTTGAAGGAGATGGACTGGCCGCCAAAGCAGGCACCGTTGACGAACGTTGGGCAACCATATTGTGCGCTGGTGATTGCGGTCGAGCCGGCATAGCTCTCACGCAACTGGCTGCCTTGCAGATCGCCGATCAGACCGAAGTCCGTGAAGAAGGCAAAGGTGACCTGGTTCACGATGGGAATGCGGTACTCGAGATTGCTGGTAAGGCTGGTGTCGCCTCCGACAGCAACCAGCCGGTAGATTGGCAGTGGAATCTGCACATTGCCGAGTGCCGCGTTGGTAGGATCGCGCGGCACAGTGCTGCCATCGGGATTGGTGAGATTAAAGAGCACCCGGTTCGGAATGAACGTATATGGCGATGCAGAGCGAATGTCGAAACCGCGGAGATCGTTCTCGCCGCCGCCGTAGGTGCGATTGAAGGGTGGGGCGACCTGGCCGCCAAAGCCCTCAACATGCGAGACCTGCACGCGATACCCAAGAACGTTGTGGCCCGCCCGATTAACGCGTAGGCCTTTCATCGGGAAGAACTGGCGATAGCTGGCAACAGGCTCAATGTACTTGGTATTACCGCCGATGCCGGCGAACTGTACAGCGAGGTTGAAGTCCTTGCCGCTGTGTGGGCCGACTGCTCGGTCGAGTGTTGAGAAGGTAAAGCTGGGCGAAAGCGTCGATGTGATGATGCCGCTGAGTTGGTTCTGACCCTGGATGCCGGAGCGGAAGGCGAGCGATTGAAAGACGTTGCGGGTGTTGTCGTTGAAGGTCGTGATGGTCGACCGAGAGAGCGAGTACGAAATGCCGACGCGCGCCACGCCAGAGCGGCTGAAGAGATGCCGCAACGGTTCGCTCGCGGAGAGCGAAAGACCGGTTGACGACTGGTTGTAGTTCTGCAGTTGCGACTGCTGGGCGGTGGTCAGGTTCGCACTTTGTCCCTGGGATACGGCGTAGCTCTTGGCAGGGTTGAAGTCGCGCTTGCTGCTCGAAAGCTGGAAGCCCACAGAGATTGGCTTGTTGCGCAGATATGGTTCCGTAAAGCCGAAGCTGACGGTGCGCGCCAAGTTGCCAATGTTGGCAGATAGCGAAAGTGTCTCGCCGAGTCCGAGGAAGTTGTTGGTCTGATAGTTCAGGCCGAGAAAGCTACCGGACAGCCCGCTCACGCCGCCGTTGAGGCCGATGGAGTTTTTGCCCTTTTCCTTCAATTTCAAAAGCAGGTCGACTGTGCCTTCGTCGGCGTTCTGTCGGCTCTCGGAATCCTGATCTGCCTTGAGCACGTCGAAGTAGTTCAACTGGTTAAGGCGGAGAATCGAGAGCTCCCAAAGACGGCTGTTGTAGACCTGGCCTTCTTCAAGCAGCAGCTCGCGACGAATGACCTTGTCGCGGGTGATGGTGTTGCCGGTGAACTCGATGCGCGACACGTAGAAGGCTTTGCCCTCGTCGATGTCGATGTCGAGGTAGATGAGCTTCTTCGCTTCGTCGATGCGCGGCACGGGGCTGCCGACGAAATTGATGTAGCCGAGTTCGCCATAAGCCTTGCGCAGCTGCTCCACGCCTTTGCCGAACAGCGAGGCGTTGAAATAGTCGCCATCTTTCAATGCGAACTGGGCGCGAAGGACCTTGGTGTTCTGGATCTGCTTATTGCCAGTGAAGGTGATGCCGCCGAGGCGATAGCGTTCACCCTCTTCAATGGGAATGAGGATGTCGATGCGCTTACCGGTCGATGGGCGCAGGGTAAAGAAGTTCAGGCCACCTTCGTCGCGGACCTTGGTGATAGGTTCGGCAGGCTGTGCCTTGAAGTAGCCCTTGTCGCGGTAGGCAAACCGGACGCGTTCGGTGTCCTCATCGAGCTTGCTGGCGTCGAAAGTCTTGGCAAACAAATTCTCAAAGATCACGGAGTTCGGAATGCCGATGGGCCTCAAGTTTTTCATCGATGCCCGCAGCGTGCGATCGGGAATGCTGGTGTTGCCTTGGAACTCAATCTTGCCGACTTTGACAGTCGGACCTTCCTTGATTGTGAAGGTAAGCGCAACGGAGGCGGGAGGAATGTTCTTGACCTCCGTCTTTATGGTCGCGAACTGGTGGCCATGTTCCGACAGCAGATCCTTCAATACGTTCTCGGCGCGCTTGATGCGGGTCGGATCGTACTGCGCTTCCACGGTGAGGCCGACCTTGGCTTTTTTCAGGCGCTCCTGCACATCGGAGAGGGAGACGGCGTTCAGGCCCTTGTAGTTAATCTCGCGGACGGTTGGCTTTTCGAGCACATAGACGACAAGTTGGACGCACTTGGGTGTGTCGACGCGTTCGATACGGACGTTCTCGAAGTAGCCGGTATTCCAGAGCGAGTTGAAGTCGCGCTCGACAGTGGCGGCATCGTATGCGTCACCCTGGCGGCTGAAGAGCCGGGCTAGAACGGACTCCTTGGGAATGCGACGATTGCCGATTACCTGTGGCTGGCAAAGTGTCTGCGGCGTGTCCGGCGTTGCCGGGGCGAAGATGCTGCCCGTAGGCTTGCCGCCAACCTGGGGAAAGGATTGGGCAATTGCTGCCGGATCGAATGCGCCTGCAAGCAGGAAGATAACTGCTGCGTAGGCTGTAGCGCGGGCAGCGCGAAGGCGCAGGCACCCGGAATTTCTCTGGTTCATCTGGCTTGACGGGCTCAACAGCGAGCTTCCGCTCTCATGCTTTACGGTAAAGATACGCACACCCTCACTGCTCTTAAAATCACGCCCAGACGAATCCCGGGGGGAAGCCTTGATTATACCCATGCGAGCAATGCCGTATACCGTCCGGGGAAGCTCCTAGCTCTCCAACTCGGCATGGATTGTGTACTCCTGAGCGGATATATTCCATTGGACGGTCAGGACGTTCGGCTGGCAGCAGACCTGACAATCTTCAACGTACTGCTGCCTGGATCCGCCGGATTCATCAACCGTCGTCTCGATCCATTCGCCGCAGCCGGCGCATTGAAAGCCTGCATCATGCATGGCGTTCCGCCTTGCGCACTTCGACCAGGGTTGAGTAGAACGTGGCGCCACCGCCGATGTCGGTCAGGGTCTCGGAGGTGAGGGCGTTGACGTTTGCGCCCGCACCGGAGAGGTCGCCCCCGAGCTTGCTCCAGTCGAGACGCGCAGCTACGACGCCTGCACCAACTCTTCCAGCATCTTGACCGTTCACAACTGAGACATGAGCATGGAGGCGGATGCGTCCGCGAGCGTTGAAGATATCGACTTCGTCGCCGTTTACGATTCCGCGTGGGGCAGCGTCGGCGACGTTCATCTCGAGTATGCCTGCGGTGCGCGCTTCCATGCGCTGGTGTCCGGCGTGGTTGGCGAAGGTGGAGTTCATATAGTTGTCGGCTTTGCGGGGAAGAAATTCCAGCGGATAGGCATTGGCATGGGCGCGCGATTCGCGCGGTGCGACAAAGTCGGGCACAGGGGTGAGTTCGCCCTTGCCGCTGGGTGTCCGGAACCAGCTTGCGTCGCTGAACGGAAGCGAGTCGCCGTTGTGATTAATGGGAAGCTGGAGCGGGATGTGACCTTCGCGTTCGAGGCTCGTGCGATCGATACCGGTAAACCATTGGCTCTGGGAGTCGAGTGCCTGGTCGATCAGATGGTCTACGGAATCATCAAAGCAGGCGTCCTGAAAGCCCATGCGTTTTGCAAGTGCGCTGAAAAGGGCAACGTTGTTGCGGACCTCGCCGAGCGGAGCGATCGCCTGCTCGGAAACCTGTACGAAGAGATGACCATAGGCGCCCTGGACGTCTTTGGTCTCGAAGAAGGTGGGCGCAGGAAGGAGGATGTCGGCGTAGTCGGCGGTGTCAGTGAAGAACTGTTCGTGGACAACGGTGAACAGGTCGTCGCGTCGCAATCCGCGAAGCACGTCATTCTGGTTGGGGGCTACGGCGGCGGCGTTTGAATTGTAGACAAAGAGCGCTTTTACGGGTGGGCCATCCGTACCCAGGTTCGCCGGCGCCTTGCCGAGCGTGGTGAGGGCCTGGCCGAGCTCACTCATGTTAACGATGCGCGCCGCGCGCTGGAGCGGGCTGGCGTGCATCAGGTCGGGCCGCTGCAGAGCCTCGCTGTTGAAGGGGAACGATCCTGATGTGGAGAGCTGCAGGCCTCCGCCACGATGCTGCCATGCGCCGATTAGGAGCGGCAGCATGCAAATGGCGCGGGCGGCGGTGCCTCCGTTTTCGCTTCGCTGGATGCCGTAGTTCAAGCGGATGACGGCTGGATTTCCGGTGCTGCACTGGCAGGTCGCGTAGGCGCGGGCCAAGCGGGTGATTGCATCCGCGTCAATGCCCGTGGTCCCGGCGGCGGCTTCGGGGGCGTGCTGCGGCTGGAGGGCGTGCTCACGCAGGGCCTCGAAACCCTGGGTATTTGCGGCGATGTACTGCTGATCTTCGAGGCCATCACGAAGGATGACGTGCATCATTGCAAGTGCGAGCAGGCCGTCGGTGCCGGGGTTGATGGCAAGGTGCTCGTCGGCAAGGGCGGCGGTGCGGGTACGGTAAGGATCGATCACAACCAGCTTCGCACCAGCTCGTCGCGCGTCTTCGATGAACGGCCAGAGGTGAATATTGTTGCCGTGGATGTTCGCGCCCCAGGCGATAATCAGACCGGCGTGCGCGAAGTCCTGTGGCGGGGTACCAAGCTTGATGCCGTACACGCTCAGGAGCGCAGCGCCGCCGGCCGAGGCGCAGATCGTGCGATCGAGTTGTGAGGCTCCAAGACGGTGAAAGAACCTGCGATCCATGGAGCCGTAGCCCAGCTGGCCGATGGTGCCGGCGTAGCTGTATGGAAGGATGCTCTCCGGCCCGAACTCATTGCTGATGCTTTGGAGGCGGGAGGCGATGTGGTCGAGCGCCTCGTCCCAGGAGATGCGCTCGAAGACCTCGTGCTCGCGACCCTGTTTAAGTGCCCCTTTGCGTATACCGAGCTTGCGACGCATCGGGTAGAGCAGGCGGTCGGGCGAGTAAACGTGGTCCAGATACTTTGCTACCTTGCCACAGAGGAACCCGCGCGTTACCGGATGTGTTGGGTCGCCTTGAATCTTGATGGCCCGCTTAGTCTCTGTATCGACGGTGATCAGCACACTGCAGGAGTCCGGACAGTCATGTGAGCAGACTGCGTGGACGACCTTCGTCGCCGGCACCGCCAGGATGACTGGGATGTTGCTCATGCCATAAATTCTACTGCGTAGTCTGTGCGGTCGCGCCGGAGGCGTTATATGCTCCATGCCAAGAGCTTCCGCACGCTACAACCAACCCATGCCTAAAGTACATGCCAGTCCAGCACGCCTCGAAGCCTTCTCCGACGGAGTGATCGCCGTGATTATTACCATCATGGTGCTGGAATTGAAGGTGCCGCTCCATGACGGTATGGCCGGCTTGATGTCTGTGCTGCCAACCATGGGCCTGTACGCCCTGTCTTTCGCGTTTACGGGGGTGTACTGGATCAACCATCATCACCTGATTCATCGAACGGACCAGGCGGATGAAGGAACGCTCTATGCAAATCTTTTCTTCCTCTTCTGGCTTTCCCTGATACCGTTCTTCACGTCATATGTGCTCGCGCAGAAGATGAATTCATTCTCCGTGATGATCTATGTTTTCTCGATGATCTTCACCGGCGGCAGCTTCTTTCTGCTGCGCTTTTTCATCGGTCGGCATCTTCGGGCGACGGGCAGGCTGGAACACGCGGATGCGGCTGCCGAGCGCAAGCACGTGATATCGCTGGCGATGTATGTGGTCGCGGTGGCGTGCAGCTTTCGATATCCCCACGTTTCGCTCGGGATCGTCGCACTGGTTTCGCTGCTATGGATCATTCCAACGGCAGAGGTGCACCCGCTTGAACATTGCGTGGACATACACGCGGCGAAGCGCGACGATCCGGCCGAGGCACACTCGGAAGGTTTGCGATAAGTGGTTATGGTACGTTTGCAGCGCGTTTTAGAGTTCATGCGCGCGATCTAATTTGTTCGTCTAACCGCTCTGAGAGGTATGTATGCCACGCTTTCGCACTGCTGTCCTGATGCTTGTTCTCGCACTTACGACCGGCCTGGTGCTGCATGCGCAGAGCGCACCGCTAAAGACGGCGAGCCAGGTTGAACTCGACGTCATTAAGGTGCTGTTGAAGCAGGAGGGCGCGTGGAACCGCGGCGACATCGATTCATTTGCCGAGGGTTACAAGAATTCGCCGGAGACATTGTTCATCAACAACCAGATACAGCGCGGCTACCAGGGCATGGTGGACGCCTATCATCGCAACTATCCGACGAAGGAGGCGATGGGTCAGCTTGCATTCTCAGAACTGGAGGTCCACGCCATCGATGAGAAGGTTGCAATCTGCATTGGCAAGTACCACCTGGAACGCGGAAAGAAGGCCGGTGGCAATGCAGAGGGCCTTTTCTCGCTGGTCCTGGAGAAGACCGACGGCGGCTGGAAGATCGTTGTGGACCATACGACGTAACCGAACGGCAGCCAGTTCAGTGCGCGGGTAGCTAGAGGACGGTTCGTTCCACCACAGGAACCTGCGCATTGGGATCTTCGCCAATTAGCTTCGAACGAATGTCGCCGAGCACGCCGTGAAGCCGAACCCGGGTTGCGGCGTCCATCTCTAAGAACCGGAATCCGATACCGACCTTGGTCTTGGCAAATCGACTCAAGGCCTCCACGCGAAAGGTGGTTCCATAGATCGAGAAGATGATGCCGACCTCAGTGCCAGGGTTCATTGGTACTCGCGCCATGCTCTGGATGTAGCATCCGGTCGCACTGATATCGAGAATGCTTCCTCGCAATACTGCCGTTGCGGACGCATGGCTTTTTACGACCACTTCAGCGTTGCCTTCAACCTCATAGCGCTCGTCGACGCGGAATTGAAGGCCGCTTGCTATACCAATCTCGGCGGGTGGCTCGAATGGTTGACTCGGAACTTCGATTGCGCTCGAAATCATTGTCTGTGCCTGGCTGCCGTCGCTCATCTGCCTCGTTCCTTCGTCTCCAAAGCCAGATCAGCGCCGTGGGAACACTTCGACTGTCCTGCTTATCGGCAGGATTTCGCAGGACTCGAGAGAGTCGGAGGAACTCTAAAGGTGATTTTTTCCGATCATAGCGCCGCGAACTGACCCAGGCCGACGTTTCGGTGGACGGCAGTCGTACTTCGTAGGCCGCGATCTATGCCTGAGCCCGGGTTCAAACAGTAAGGACTTCTTTTTCCTTTGCTCTAAACAGGTCTTCAATCCGCCCAATTTCCTGATCGGTAAGCTGCTGGACCTCGTCGTTGGCACGCTTCTCGTCGTCGGCGGAGATCAACTTATCCTTTGCTGCCTTCTTGATCTGCTCGTTGCCATCCCGGCGGATGTTGCGGATCGCCGTTTTATGGTCTTCCAGCGTCTTCTGCAACTGCTTCACGACGTCCTTCCGCCGCTCTTCGGTCATGGGCGGAACAGGCACACGGATCACTTTGCCGTCGGTCATGGGATTGAGGCCGACGCTCGAAGTGCGGATGGCTTTTTCAATCGCAGAGACCATGCCCATATCGTAAGGTTGGACCAGGATGAGCGTCGGCTCCGGCGTGCTGATCTGGCCCATCTGCGCAACCGGCGTATCTGTGCCGTAGTAGTCGACCTTTATCTGGTCCAGCATATGGACGTTTGCGCGTCCCGTGCGCGCCGCTAGAAGATTCGCGCGAAAGTCCTCAACGGATTTCTCCATGCGCGACTTCAGTTCCTGGTGCGTCCCCTTCAGTGCTTCGATTGCCGCCATCGCAGATGCCATTGTGTTCGACTCCCCTTCAGTCCTGCTTCGCTGCCATACGCTTCGTCACCCAGTTTACGACGATCTGCGCCGATCTGCGCCGATCTGCAATGGCCTTGGTGGCGCCTTATTGTTCGGGTCTCGCGATCGAACCCAGACCGCGCCCTGTCTTCTTCTTTTTTTGCGGAAGGTCACTGACAGCAGATGAAGGTGCGAGGACTGCCTGGACCTGTTCTTCGACGCCGCTCCAGTAGCGAAGGTCCGCGGGCCGGGCAGAGGGTACAGTCTGGCGCATCCGGCAGTACCAGAGCGACCACTCCAGCTCCTTCGCGTTCTTGTTCTTGATGGCGGCTTCGATTCGCGTCACTTCGGAGAAGGGTGGCATGGCTCAGTGCTCCTACTGTTGGACGGGGAGCTTGAAGGCGTTGTAGTCCAGCTGCAGCTCCGCGCAGATGCCTTCGACGACCAGCTCATGATCTGCTCTCTGCGGCAAGCCTGAGACGGTAATGCAGCCAACGATTCCTGCGCCGGCGACGTTGATTGGGAAAGCTCCGCCGTGGGTGGCGTAGTCGGCTTCAGGCAGGGAATACTTCTGCTCGAAGGTGGTGTCTTGCTCCTGCAGGTAGAGCCCTGCGGCATAGGAGCTGCGATGAAAGCGGGCGACGACCTTCGTTTTACGCAGCACCCAGCGGGCGTTGTCCGGGATCGTGCCTTGCAGCGCGGTGTAGAAGAGTTGCTGGTCCGGGTCGCCGAACCGGTGTATGTCGATGACTACCGGCAGCTTGCGTTCAATGGCAAAAGCACGCAGCGTGCTTCCAAGCGACCAGGCTGTGTCCGCATTGAAGTGGGGAAAGATGAGCTCGCGTTCCTGTTTCGCGACGTGGGCGCGATCTTCGGCGATCGGCGAAGTTTCGGTAGCTGGCATGGCGTTCCTCGGCGACGAACACGCAAGAGACCGCAGGGCGTTCGCCAGAGATAAACATATATCCTGTTCGCCTCTGCCAGCATTCGTGCGAGATTCAGGTATCCTTATATACGTTCCCGAGTACGGAGTTTTTAGTGATGTTTGCGATGGTGGTAGATGGTCTGGGCGGATTTGGTTTAGGAAATCTAGGTGGATTGGCGTTGCCGATCCTGTTTTTTGCCGTGATGTACTTTTTGATGATCGCGCCCAACCAGAAGAAACAGAAGAAGTGGCAGGAGATGCTCGGCCAGCTGAAGAGCGGCGACAAGGTGACCACAAACGGTGGCCTGCGCGGGACCGTTCTGACGGTCAAGGATGAGGTAGTCATCATCCGCGTGCAGCCAGACGGCGTGAAGCTGGAGTTTGTGAAGAGTGCCATCTCTGCCGTCACCACCGAAGAGGCAACCGCAAGCTAACATTTGGATTTGCGCCCGTAGCAAGGGCAGGAAATTAAGCAGTAAGCGGAGACAGCAGCGGCGCGCTGTCTCCGGCATCTTGCACGAGAGAGTGTGGCATTCAAGATAATGGCTAAGAGTCTTCGCAACCGAATCATCTTCATCGCTGCCGTACTGCTGGTATCGATCTTTGGCATCATCGGGGTACCGAAGGGCGGGTTCAAGGAATCCATCGCCCGCAACATCCACCTTGGTCTCGATCTTCGCGGCGGCATTCACCTGGTGCTTCAGGTGCAGGTGGCGGAAGCGATCTCGCACACGACAGATACGGATGTTGCGCGCCTGGAAGACGACCTCACCAAAGCGACGATTACCGGCACGACGGTCTCGAAGAACGACCCCTCGCATCTCGATACGATCCAGATTGCCGGCGTTCCCCCGACGCGGGTAAGCGACGTACGCGGCATCATCAGCTCGAACTATCCGAACTACGACTCGTCGAGCAATCCTGACGGGTCGATCAGGCTGACGATGAAGGTCGGCGCTGTCCGCGAGCTTGAGACACGCACCCTCGATCAGTCGATTGAAACGATTCGGCAGCGTATCGACTCACTTGGCGTCAGTGAACCGGTAATCGAAAAGTATGGTCTTGGCGAGAACGAGATCCTTGTCGAGCTTCCGGGCGAGACGGACCCGGCTCGCGTGCAGGACGTGATCCAGTCGACGGCGCGGCTTGAGATTCATGAAGTGACAGGCGGGCCCTATGCGACCGATGCCGATGCGCTTACCGCAAATCCGCAGGGTGTACCGCCTGACTCAATTTTGCTGCATGGTACGGGGACCGCTGATACTGGCGATCAAGTGTTCATGCTGAAGCGCGCCAGCGAGGTTGCAGGCACGGACTTCCGGGACGCGCAGGCTTCGCAGGATGAGAATGGCCGTCCGGACATCACCTTCAATTTAACGACCACGGCCGGCGACCACTTCTACAAGTACACGGACGCGAATAAAGGGACGGGCCGGATGGCTATCGTGCTCGACAATCGCGTTCGCGAGGTCGCAGGAATTCAGGGCGCGATTCGCGACTCTGGCCGGATCACTGGCGGCTTCACGTCAGAACAGGCGAAGAGCCTGTCAACACTGCTGCGGACGGGTGCTCTTCCGGCGTCAATCATCTATCTCGAGACCCGCACCGTCGGACCAAGTCTGGGAGCCGCTTCGATTCGCCAGGGCGTAATGGCTGCCATCGTCGGCATGCTGGTCGTGATGGCGTTCATGCTGATCTACTATCGCGGCGCGGGTATCAATGCGGACCTCGCGCTGATGCTGAACTTGCTGATCCTGCTTGGATTTATGGGCTACTCGCATGCCACGCTGACGCTGCCGGGCATCGCCGGCGTCATTCTGACCATTGGTATGGGTGTCGACTCCAACGTGTTGATCTTCGAGCGCATCCGCGAAGAGCTGCGCAGCGGTAAAACGGCGGCGATGGCTGTGCAGCAGGGCTTCGCGCATGCCTGGATCACCATCGTCGATACCCACGTGACGACCATTGTTTCTGCCGCAATCCTCTTCGTGTTTGGAACCGGGCCAGTGAAGGGTTTCGCGATCACGCTTACGTTCGGCCTCCTTGCGAACATCTTTACAGCGGTGCTGGTCTCGCGCGTGATCTTCGACGCAGAGCTCCGCAACAAGGACCGCAACGCGCTGCTATCCATCTAGCAGCAATGCAGCCCACATCTGCACTCGAGATATGGGGCACTCGGATTTTGTAAGAGTTTGAAAGATTGAGGGGCTTTGCCCCGACGAGGTTTAGGACCGTGGAACTGTTTCGCAATGCAGATATTGATTGGCTCGGTAAGAAGTGGTATTTCCTGGGCTTCTCGCTGATCTTCTCCGTAGCCGGAATCCTCAGTATGTTGTTCTGGCATGGAATTCCGAAGGGCGTCGACTTCAAAGGCGGCACGCTTGTCTACGTGAAGTTCGATTCCACCCCCAATGAGGACCACATTCGGCAGGCGATGGATGCCTCAGGGGTTCATGGCGCCCGCATTACGCGGATCAGCGATGTCTTCGGCAAGTCCGCGAATGAGGAAGTAATTGGACTGCCCGAGTCTCAAACGGCAGACGCGAACCACGATGCCGGCCGCGCCCAGGTGCTGTCTGCTCTCGGTGCGAACTACCATGACTCCGCATTCACGGTGCAGCAGGTGGAGATCGTCGGGCCCACGGCAGGCAAGCAGCTGCAGCACGAAGCGTGGTATGCGACCGCATATTCACTGCTTGGCATGCTGGTATATCTCTGGTTCCGATTTGAGCTGATCTACGGTGTCGCCGCGGTTGCAGCGGTCTTTCACGACACGCTGATCACGGTAGGTGCTTTCAGTCTGATCAACCAGGAAATTACGCTGACTGTCATTGCCGCGATTCTGACGCTGATTGGCTATTCGATGAACGACACGATCGTTGTCTTCGACCGGATCCGCGAAAACCTTGCAGGCAGCCGGCGCGAGTCGCTCGCCGATGTTGTGAATCGCAGCATCAACCAGACGCTTTCGCGAACCGTGATCTCGTCGGGGCTGACCTTCCTTACGGTGCTTTCGCTGTACCTCTTTGGTGGCGAGGTGCTGCACGGCTTCTCATTTGCGCTCGTGGTCGGAATCCTGATCGGGACATACTCTTCCATCGCAGTCGCCGCACCGATGCTGGTCGCGTACCAGGACTGGCGTCAAAAGCAGGGGAAGGCAGCAACCCTACCTGCCAAGCGCGTCAAGGCATAGCGATAGATACAGGCAGGAAAGAATGGCGCGGCTCCGGTCGCGCCCTTCTCGCATTTGCAGTGCGTATCCGCACACACATGCCCCGAATGGGGGATAGACTTTTCCACAAGTTTAGATGGTTTCCCACTGCGGGAACAATATTGAGAACCCCGGTGTCCAAGTAAGAGTAGATCGCAAGCTTTCTTTTTAGAAGAGGTCGCTCATGTTTGAAGATTCGATGTTGGAGTCCGGCGGAAGGATCAAGTCAAAGTCCAGTTACTGGATGATCGCAACGTTCGCGTTCTATGTCGTTCTGGTTGCGGTGATTATCCTAATTCCGCTGCTCTATCCGGAAGCACTGCCGAAGACCGCAATGACTGCCATGTTGTCGGCACCACCGCCACCTCCTCCGCCACCTCCTCCACCGCCGCCAGCGGCAGAGATCAAGCCAATGAAGGTCACCCCAACGGTCGACAGCGGCTTCCACGCGCCAACGAAGATCCCGAAGGACATCAACAAGGTAGTTGAAGAAGCGGCACCACCGCCAACTACTGCGGGTGTTGCTGGTATGTCTGGAATGGGTTCTGCGGGTGGCGCACTGGGCGGCGTTATGGGTGGCATGGGTACGGCCCCAACACCAGTCGTCAAGGTTGAAAAGCCAAAAGGTCCGCAGCGCGTATCGAGCGGTGTGGTCGCTGGCCTCAAGCTTTCTGGCGCCACTCCGGCCTATCCGCCAATCGCGAAGGCGGCCCATGTGTCGGGTGCCGTTATCCTGCACGCCATCATTTCGAAGTCAGGAACGATTGACAATCTAAACGTCATCAGTGGACCAGAAATGTTGCGTACAAGTGCAATGGACGCGGTGCGCACGTGGCGCTACAAACCATTCCTTTTGAGTGGTGAACCTACAGAGGTAGAGACGACAATTACCGTCAACTTTAACTTTGGCGGCGGCTAAATCGGCGATTGGCTAACCGGCAATAAAGGACAGGCTCTGACTCTCGCAGGCATAGCATGTCCCTCGACTTCCACACTTCAAATATTCCGCTCGCCACTTTGTAGAGACTTCCTGCAGTACCTGAAGTAGGGAGTATGCAGTGAACCATCTCTAGTACGACAGAGTTATTCCAGGAGGAAAGATTCCAGTGATTCTCGCTCATCTCGCAAACTTCGCCCATGTTTCTCCATTTCTCGCCGCCTACTTTCAGGACGCCGAAGCACCCAGCTTTAACCTGGTAGGCATGGTCTCCCACATGAAGTGGGACGCACTGACGATCGTCGTCATTTTGTCGATCATGTCCATCTACTCCCTGGCTGTCATGATCGATCGCTACCTCTATTACGTTGCAGCCCGCAAGCAGTCACGCGAGTTTGCACCCAAGGTAGCCGGCGCTCTGAAGGATGGCCGTCTCGATGAAGCGATCAAGGTTGCTGATCGCAGCAAGAAGTCTCACCTCGCTGAAGTTGTCACTGCTGGCCTGCAGGAGTTCCGTAGCTTCGGTTCGGGTGGCAGCATCACCGAAGAGCAGATCGAAAGCTCAAAGCGCGCGCTCGAGCGCTCGGAGGCGATCGTTCATGCGAAGTTGAAGCGCGGTCTCGGTGCACTTGCTACCATCGGATCGACAGCGCCGTTCGTCGGTCTGCTCGGCACGGTGCTCGGTATTCTCCAGGCCTTCCAGTCCATCGCAACACAGAAGACATCGGGTATCGGCGCAGTAGCCGGCGGTATTTCGGAAGCTCTGGTCACGACCGCATTTGGACTAGTCGTTGCAATCCCCGCCGTCATGGCCTTCAACTACTTCACGAATAAGGTAGAAGCGTTCGACGTTGAGATGGATAACAGCTCGAGCGAGCTGGTCGACTACTTCATCAAGCAGTCAAGCCGCTAAACACCGCTGCACGCGCACTGGATCTGATCCCGATCGACTCTCCAAACCTGTTGTCTAAGAGGTTTGGAGAGTCGGGACGATCAGGGTCCGCAGACTAAGTTTGGAACGCCGGTGAACCGGATGGAGTATTCACAATGGCAATCGCAACGCGTGATGAAGGCAAGAAGGTAAATTCCAATATCAATGTCACACCCATGGTGGACGTGATGCTGGTGCTTCTGATCATCTTCATGGTGATCACGCCCATGCTCAATAACAAGGTTAACGTGGACCTGCCCGTCGCCGTGAATGCCGTGGTGATGGATGCAGCCAACAAAGAAGATTCGACTGTAGTCGCAGTCACACGCGACGGTAAAACTTTCCTCGGTGGAGACCAAGTACAGGTCGATGACCTGGGTGCCCGGATTACCGCACGTATGGACCAGTTCAAACAAGGTAGCAAGACGGTCTTCCTGCGTGCTGACTCTCGCGCAAACTACGGCAAGGTGATGGATACCATTGATGGGATTCGTTCAGCCGGTGTCAGCGAGCTTGGCATGTTGACGGAGAAGAAAGACCAGTAGCTTCAAACAGGGATCGGAATCACATTCGTAATTAGGATTTGTATTTAGGAGAATGCTATGGCAATGGGCGGTGGAGGTACAGGCGGAGCGGTTTCAGAGATCAACGTTACGCCCCTGATCGACGTTCTACTAGTCTTGTTGATCATTTTCATGGTGATCGTACCGGTAGTTCCCAAGGGTCTCGATGCATTGATTCCGCAGCCGCCGAAGACCAAATCGGACGATCCACCAGATCCGAATACGATCGTCGTGTCGATCCTGAGCGGTGGGCCCAATGGCGTTGCGTACAAGATCAATGAGACCGCATTCAACAAGTCGGACATCGAACCGAAGTTGCTCGAGATTTTCTCAACGCGGCAGACGAAGATCATGTTCGTCAAAGGTGATCCGGATCTCGACTTCAGCAAAGTCTCCGAAGTCATCGATTTTGGCAAGCAGGCGGGCGTCGATAGCATCGGTTTGATTACGCCTCGTGTGGCTGCAGGACAGTAATCGATTGAGGCATGTCGTAGAAGGCGGTGCGGCTCTTGCTGCATCGCCTTTTCGTTGACTCTGGCCGAAGTAAGGTCG
>CAHJWN010000093.1 GCA_903642265.1 Acidobacteriaceae bacterium
CCCCATCTTCGGCGCAGCTTCATCCCGCCTCAGGTGGGCACAGAGCGAAGCTCAACAGTGGGCACAGAGCGAAGCTCGACCGCTCTCTCACACAGCCCACCCAATTAACTCTGCCCTTCCCTCACCAAACGTAGAATCGTCACCATGCGCATAGCCCTCTTCGGCGGCACGTTCGACCCGCCCCACCGCGGCCACATCGCCATCGCAACAGCCGCCGCCAACGCCTTCGCTCTTGACCGCGTCTTGTTCGCGCCCACGGGCCTTCAGCCTCTGAAAATCGACACCAACCCCACACCCTTCCTCATTCGCATGAAGTTGGTCGAAGCAGCCTGCCAGGAAGACCCACGTTTTACCGCCACCAACATCGACGCACCCGATCCCGACCAGTCCCCGAACTACACCGTCGACACCCTGACGTCGCTCACCGCGCTCCTCCCCGAAGACACCCTCTTCAATCTCGTCGGCGCGGACTCATTCCTCAGTCTCCGCCAATGGCGCAGCCCCGACCGCCTACTCTCGCTGGCCGAGTGGATCGTCGTCACCCGCCCCGGCCATTCCCTCACCGAGCCCGCCCTCGCCCTCCTTGCCCTCACTCCCGAGCAGCGCAATCGCGTCCACATCCTCACCGGCATCGCCGAAGATGTCTCCGCCACCAGCCTCCGTATCCGCCTCCACATCGGCGACCCATGCCACGATCTCCTTCCGGAGCCGGTAGCCGCCTACATCGCCCTGCACCACCTCTACCGCTGACTGAGATATCTCGCCAAAATAAAGAGGCGTCCCCGTGAAGGACGCCTCTTCTTGCTTTGCTTACTCTTCAACTAGAAGTCGATACGGCCACTTAACTGCCCCACCCGGCTGCTCGCACTCGTCGACTGCCCGAAGTTTCCTTCGTTCGTGTTTGCCACGGGATTGGCAAACTCCGGATGGTTGTCCAGATTGAAGAATGCCGCCTGAACAGTAAATTCATAATGGTCGCGGAAGGTAAAGTGCTTTGATCCCGAAACGTCAACGTTATAGAAACCCGGACCATAGAGGCTGTTACGCTGCGCCGGAGGATTGCAGAAGAGACCCTGGTTCACGGTAACAGGGCAGGTGTACGCTCCCCACGAGTTTGGCTTGATATATCCAGTCCCGGGGCTCTGGTTGTGGTTGATCGAGTTCTTGATTGAACCCGTACCTAGGTACACGGCGCGTTGCACGCCGGTCACTCCATCTTTGTTTGGACTGTAGCTGGATGCGCCATCGATGATGTCGATCGGTGTACCACTGTGCAGTGACAGGATCGGCGAAAGACCCCAGCCTGCAAGGAGCAACTTATGCGTCGCGCTGCGCGAGACGTAGTTTGCGGTCATTACGAACAGATGCTTGGTGTCGAAGTCCGCCGGACCATAGTCGTATTTGGGGTTGTAAGGCGCCTCGATCCCAGTCGCGCCGCTCTTGATGGTAAAGACGTCTGAGATCTCGTCCATGGCTTTGCTGTAGGTGTAGTTCGCGGTGACCTGAAGCCCGTTCGCATAGCCCTTGCGCAGGCTCAGCTGTCCGCCGCTGTAGTTGGAACTGAAGCCATTGGTCCGGAAGTTGTCACTGCCGAACGCATGCGATAAGCGCGACGTGCTGAAGCCATTGGGGAAACCCGCATTGAAGCAAGCCAGGCCCTGTCCCTTGCTCGCGGCCGTATAAGGTGTGGTCGGGTCCGGCACTGGGCATGCAAGACGGCCAGGAAACGTGTTGATGTTTTCAAGACCTACCAACTTCCGGCCCAGGGTCAACACATAGTCAGCCTCGAGAACGAAGCCCTTCGGCAATGCGCTCTCTACGCCGAAGTGCGCCTGTTCGTAGTACGCGGTAACCAGGCGCTGGTCGATGTGACGAGGAACAGCGGACCCGGTACCGGCCAATGCAGGATTGCCGGTAAATGGCACCGTGTAGATCTGCTTGCGGATGTCTTCGCCGATCGCACCCTCACCTGCAGCAGCGCCCTGCACGTTGTCGACAAAAAACGGAGCGTTGAAGCGGATGTTCTCATACACATTGTTGTACAGCCGGTCATACCCGATGCCGAAGCCGCCACGCAGCACAATCTTCTGGTTGCCCATCGTATCGATTGCGAAGCCGACCCGCGGAGCGAAGTTGTTCGTGTCACGGTTCCAGATTGTCGAACGTCCATTGGCCTGCGCCAGCTGGAAGGTCGCGCCCTGCGTCGCACCCGCAAGTGGAACGTTTGGAAGGAACGGATTTCCGGTCGGGGTTGGCGTACCAAATGCGCCGAAGTAGACATTCGAATCGACACCGCTTTGGAAGTTGTGCGGCGGACCAAAGTAGTCCCAGCGCAGACCGAAGTTCAACGTTACCCGGGATGAAGCTTTGAAATCATCCTGAGCGTACGCTCCGAACTCATTCGAACGGTACCCGCGATACGGGTCTGGAGCCAGTCCAGTTGTTGGATTCAGCGATGCAGTCGCTTCCGCTACACCGCCATTCGCCACGCCCCCATTCAGGAAGACGTCGAGATCAGTGTCAGATTGGCTGTCGGTCAACAGGCCTTCGACACTCCACGGAATGACAGTCCCGTTTACGTCGTTGTAAAAGCTCGAACCGTTGCGTGTCCGCTTGAAAGCAAATCCGGCCTTCACCGTATGGCGTGCGAGCGTCTTGCTGATGCTGTCTTCGTAGCTGAACTGGTTCTCTGTGAAAAGCTGCGGGAAGCCTGATGTCGCTCCAAATCCGGTCTGCAGTGAGTCGTCCGCCGATGTCGATGGAACACCATCGGTTCCTGGAGCGCTGAAGTTGCTGACATGACGAAGAAAGCTGGCCTTGAACTCGTTTACCAGCGAAGACGAAAAGCTATGGATGTAGGTCGCGCCAAAAAGCTGGCCGCCGCCAAATTGGTCGTACGCGACACCTGGTGTGTTGTCCCCGCCCCCGTGATTGTTACTGGTTCGATTCAGGTCGGCAAGGTAGGTGAAGCTCAGCTGGTCATGTTCGCCCAGCTTGTGATCCAACTTTACCGAGCCACGATTTTCGTTGAGCGAGCTCGTGTCCGTTACCGCCGTCGTGCCGTACACCTGCACAGGAAAGATCGTGGTGATGGTAGTTGCACCGAGATAGGGGTTATTCGCTGTATATAGACCCTGGGCCACGTTGCCGTTAGGAAGCGCCTGCGTTGCCAGCGGGAAAGCGCTCGGCTCCGTAGCAAGCAGCTGCGAAAATACCGGACCCAGCGTCGCCGATCGCGCCAGGACCCCGGGGCACGTCGTGCTGAAATCTCCAGTCGAAGCAAAGCCAGCCACTGGGCAAGCACCCTGCTGCGTGAGATACCCGCCACTCGAGTTATCAGCTGCAGGAGGATTGTTCGGATCAGGGATGACTGTCTTGCCCGGATCCTGTTGCGTTGTACCTTCCATGAACGACTCGAACGCCCCGCTCTTCACAAAGTCCAGGAAGGCCGGTGTGACTGCGACGAATTGCGATGTCGGCTGTCCCTGGCGTAAACGCTGGAACTCCGCGCTCACAAAGATAAAAGTCTTGTCTTTGTAGATCGGCGCACCGATAGAACCGCCAAACTGGTTACGCACCAGGTGGTCTCTTAGCCCATTCTGATTCGAAAAGTAGTTGTTCGCCGTGATCGCCTGGTTCCGGTTGTACTCGAATGCCGATCCATGGATGTGGTTCGTGCCGGACTTCAGCACGGTGTCCGTCGCAAATCCGCCTGTCCGGCCATACTCTGCGGGAGGTGTGCTGGTGATGACGCGGAACTCCTGAATCGCGTCGGGGGAGATGGTGGCCATCGCGCCGCCGAAACCTGAGCCCGCCGTACCCGCACCGCCCTGTCCCTGGTCGTTATTGTCATATCCGTCGGCGAGAAAGTCGCCAGTCCCCGTCCGCGCGCCGTTAATGGCAAAACCACGTCCCGTACCAGCAGAGTCAGGCGCTGCTCCGGCCACCAGGCTAACGAACTGGTTCTGGTCGCGCGTCTCCAGCGGTGAGTCCTTCCAGACCGTCGAGTCAATCAACTGCGAGATGGAAGACGTATCAACCTGCACCTGCTCTTCGTTCGATCCGGCCACTTCAACGACCGTCGATTCGGAACCGATCCCGAGCTTTACATTCTGCGTGATAACAGTACCCACAGAAACGGTGATGTTCTTTACAGATTCCGACGAAAATCCCTTCGCCGAGATATCAAGCGAATATCCGCTGGTTACAGTAAGCGGAGCAAAGCTGAACTGGCCCGTGTTGTTGGTCACCAATTCTTTGTGATATCCGATCGAGTCATTGTTGAGCGCAACATGGGCCCCATCGATCGCAGCATTGCTCGAGTCCGTCACCACGCCCGAAAGCGCGCCCAGACCCTGCTGCACCTGGCCGTAACCTGTTGGCATGCAGAAACCGGCAAAGAGAACCAGGCAAAAGGCAAATATGCAGGACCGCAATGCGGGCTGGTGGATCAATTCCTGTGGAGGAACTACTTGCTCGTGCGGCCCGGCGGAAAGGCTCATTTTCATTCTCTTGTTCTCCTAGGAAGATGGCAGCGGCTGAATTAAAAGGGCACAAAAGACGGGATTCAGTCTTGTGAGTAAATATCAGTAAGGTTTGCTTGCCAGAGCACATTGCACTTTGAATGCCAAAGTCAATTGCTTCCACAGCCTTCCCGGTTCTCAATAGCCGCCCTTCGTGTACCAGGGTCCTAAAGCAATCGAGGATTGCACTTCCGAGACAGCAGCAATCTCTGCCACGACCCTCCCCACCTACCGTCGCGAGCGACATAGTGACTTTGCACTGTGTGGCTGACAGTACATCGCCTCACCGTGTCTCTTGAACCGAAACGCTATTCGCAAATCAAATTCTTGATGGCCTAGCCGCCCTGCCCGCTTCAAATCCCCATACGGGGATACGGAAATCCATAGCGAGCGCCGTTGGTCATCTACGAAACGGTAGAAGCAGACATCGCTCAGCGGCGAATTGGGACAATTTGAGACTTCGCTGGATATATAGAGTGGCCGTGTACGTGCTTACTTGTAACTAAGCTGTCACAACCTACTTGTGCCACGTGCACTTCCCTAATCGAGTTTGCCAAACTCCCCGCAAAGTTATCAGGAGTTCCCTCTCATGCAGCGTCTGCTCTCTATCGTCTTCTTCGTTCTAACGTTTTCTCTGTCCGCTTCGTTCATCGCCCAGGCCCAGGACACGACCTCGATCACAGGCATCGTGACGGATGCGTCCGGCGCAAGCGTAGCAAATGTAGAGGTCACACTGTTAGATACCACTACCAACACCGCCGCCCGTGCGAAGACAAGCTCCGCAGGTTCCTACACCATCTCGGGGGTTCGTCCTGGCCCGGGGTACAAGATCACCTTCGAAGGGGCGGGCTTTCAGACTGCAACCGTTCTTGACCTTGCGCTTCAGGTCGGAACTACGCGTACTCAGAACGTGACTCTTCGCATCGGTGCTGCGACCACAGTCGAAGTCTCGGCCAAGAACAACGTTGTCGCGATCGACACGACCGACGCCACAATCGGCAACAACCTGGACGCCGCCCTGCTCAACGAACTCCCCGTTCAGGCGAGAGACTCTGCCGCCGTACTCTTTACGCTTCAGCCTGGGTTTGCAAATGGTTCCATCACCGGTGCCCGCACCGACCAATCCGCTACCACCGTGGATGGTCTCGACGCTAACGATATCGTCGCCGGTCAGTCACTGCGGTTCGCAATCATCCCCTCGCAGCCAGTTGATTCGATTGAGGAGTTCCGCGGCACGGTCGCCGGAGAACTTGCGAGCAACGGTCCCGGTGGTGGCGGGCAGTTTCAGCTTGTCACCAAGAATGGAACCAACCACTTCCACGGCAACATCAACGAGTATCACCGTGACACCTCCACCGCCGCCAATACGTGGTTCGGTAACAACGCTGGTGTAGGCCGCGCCCCGCTCATCCGAAATCAGTTCGGGGGCAACATCGGCGGGCCTGTGCTTCACGACAAGCTGTTCTTCTTCTTCAACTTCTTGGACTCTCGGATCATCCAGTCCTCCAGCGAATCGCGGACTGTGCCCCTGGACTCCTTCCGCAATGGAAACCTCTCGTACATTCTCAACGAAGACGCAAATGGCAATGTTTGCACCGGTGCGAGTCGCGCAAACACGACCCCGCAGTGCATTGGTACCCTGACTTCCGCCCAGGTAGCAGGTTTGGATCCCCAGAAGGTGGGCTTCGATCCAAGCCTCCTGGCATTTATCAACCAGCGCTATCCCCACGCCAATGACCTCACCGGTGGCGACGGCATCAACACCGGCGGCTTCCGGTTCACCACGCCGACACCGGACTTTGAAACTAATTACACCGCCAGAGGCGATTACTCGCTTAGCAGCAAGATGAAACTCTTTGGCCGCTATACAGACAATCGGCGGAACGCTACCCAGTCCGCAAACCAGTTTCCCGGGGACCCGACAACAAACCCTTTTATTGACCGCAGCTACTCTTGGGTCGTCGGTCACATCTGGTCCATCGGCTTGAACAAAATCAATCAGATCTCCTATGGTGATACGGTTGCGAAGTTCAGCTTTCCCGCTCTGTACAATCCCACCGGCATCGATCAATTCACCCTGGGCGGTGGTCCTACTGTTCTCGACGGCCCTTACTCCAGCGGCAGCTCGCAGCAGCGCCGCATCCCCGTTCCCGTTCTGCGCGACGATTTCAATTGGCAGAAGGGCGCACACAACATTAACTTTGGCGGCACATTCAAGTTCATCAAGACAGACAGCAGTCTCGTGAATGACTTCAACTTCGTTAATGTCGGACTCGGTGGCGAGCTGACCGGACTCAATCCGTCTCTACGGCCCACGGACATTCGCACGGCCGGTACGACCTCTTCAACTACCTATGACAACGCCTTCTCTCTGGCGCTCGGGCGCATCGGTGCAGTCTCCAGCAACTACAACTACAACAGCGCCGGAGCAACGCTGCCCCAGGGCAACGGAGCGATCCGTAGATACCGCTACTTCCAGACAGAACTCTACGCTGGGGACACCTGGAAGGTCACAAAAGCACTGACGCTCTCCTATGGCCTGCGCTACCAGGTCTATTCCGTCCCGTATGAGGCAAATGGCAACGAGTCGATTCAGAACACCAACTTCGACCAGTACTTTGCCAGCCGCCTCGCTCAGAGTGCCTCCGGTACGGCCGGGGACAGCGCTGTTCCGTTCATTACCTATGATCTCGGAGGCAAGGCAAACAACGCGGCACCACTGTATAAGCCTAGCTATAAAGACTTCGCGCCTCGCTTTGCCTTCGCCTACAACCCAACCAGCGATCCAAAACTCGTTATCAATGCCGGCGCTGGAATCGTGTTCGATCGCACCGTCATCAACGCGATCAACTTTATCCAGGACCAGAGCTCTTACCTGTTTCAGAACAGCGCTAATACACAGTACGGAAGCGCAGACGCTAACGCATCGCTGCTCAACGATCCCAGACTGGGTGCAAACTTCGCCATACCTGCCGCACCTGTTGCTCCAGCTATCGCCAAGCCTTACACTCCCTTCGTCAATGGCGGTACCCCGTACGGTCTTGCCAACAATGAGTTCAACACCATCGTCAATCCGAACCTGAAGGACCCCTACTCGATTACCTACAACGCAGGTATACAGCAGGAATTGCCTGGACAACTGATCATGAAGCTCAACTACGTTGGGAGGTTGGGCCGCAGACTGCTTGCTCAAGCCGACGCGTCACAATTGGTTGACTTCAACGACACGGCTTCGGGGCAACTCTACTCGTCAGCCTTCGGAAACATAACCCAGCAACTTCGCGCTGGTGCCGACCCGGCATCCCTGGCACCTCAACCATGGTTTGAGAATGTTGTTGCTCCAGGTGTCGGCGTAGCCAATCCGGCCACAGACGGCAATGGCAACATCATCCAGGCCTTTGCGAATAACACACAATTCCTTGCATACAACTTCGCTACTCTGGTCAACAAAGGCGACTTTGCTGACTTCAACCAGGGCTTAGCAGCAGACGGCCTGATCAACTCGAACGTCGGCATGGCTTCGCAGTTTGCAGAGAATACCTTCATTACGAACAAGGGGTTCTCCAGCTACAACGGCCTATTGCTTACCCTCAGCAAAAACCTCGCAAACGGCCTTCAATTCGACTTCAACTACACCTGGTCGCACTCCATTGACAACACCTCTCTCGTTGCCAATTCGATCGCTTCCAGCAGCGGCGTAGGCTTTATCTGCGACGCTGCGCGGCCGAAAGAATGCCGCGGTAACTCTGACTTCGACTCAGCCCACCAGATCAACGCAGATTTCCTCTACGCGCTTCCATTCGGCAGAGGAAGGACCTTCCTCCCCAACTCCTCCCGCTTGCTGAATGAAGCGATTGGCGGATGGGAAGTTTCGGGAATCCCGTCCTGGACCTCCGGACAGGCTTACACCACCGCGAGCAGTGCTTACGTGGCTGGTTATGCAAATAACGCACCCGCTATCTTCCTTGGAAACAAAGGTGCTGTATCGCCGCATGTTCACAAGGACGCGAATGGCGCCGTGCAGATCTTCAAAGACCCCACGACGGCAGCGTCCAACTTCACCGGCCCGGTTGGTTTCACAATCGGCAGCCGCAACAATCTTCGCGGACCTGCAACCACACTCTTCGACGCGGGACTTGCCAAGACCTTCCCGCTCGTTGCTGAACGGCTCAACCTGAAGTTCCGTGCGGACGCCTACAACGTTATGAATCACCCGGTGTTTGGAAACCCGAACAACGACATCACATCCGGATCATTTGGCCAAATAACGACCACGTCTTCCAATCCCTACTACACCCCGAGAATCCTGCAGCTTGCGCTCCGTTTGGAGTTCTAGTCAGCGAAACATTACTTCTACAGAAGGGCCTGCCACGTACACGGCAGGCCCCTTCTTTTTGCCCATGGATCGCCTTGCAGCAGCAAAGTCGCAGTGCCGCTCCCATCTCTTCCGCTACACTTACCCAATGGCATCAATCGAAAGCTACCAACTCGTCCTCGCCGCCGCCGCTGCCTGCGAAGACAAAAAAGCCGAAGACATTCGCATCCTCGCCCTCGACCCAGCCGAAAGCGGCCTCTCCGACTACTTCCTCATCTGCAACGGCACCAACGAGCGCCAGAACGTCGCCATCACGGACGAGATCGAAATCCGCCTCAAGCGCGACTTCGGCATCTACCCCAACTCTGTCGAAGGCCGCCGCCAGGCCGAGTGGATCCTCATGGACTACGTCGACTTCATCGTCCACGTCTTCTCCCCCGAAAAACGCGCCTTCTACGGCCTCGAGCGCCTCCGCAAATCAGCCACCACCATCACCGTCGACGAACTCAACGCAGAGCTGAAGGCCCTCATCACCAAGTCGCGTGAAAAGAACCCCGCCGCGAAAGCTCCTGCCGTAAAAGCAGCCGCCAAAAAAGTCGCAGCGAAGAAGGCCGCCGCTCCCGTGAAAGCCGCAACAGCAAAGGCAGTGAAAAAAACAGTCGCAAAGAAAGTTCCGAAGAAAGCTGCCACGAAGGCCGCCAGCAAAAAATCGAAATAGCCCTGCAGACCGTGTGCCTCACATCTCGATCTCTGCGATGTGGAAGGTAGACCCTCTGCCATTCTGATCTCCGGACTCGCACCGCAGGCCCGCACCTTCTATCAGCCCGCACCCTCTACCAGGCCGCACTTTCTACCAGGCCCGCACCTTCTACCATCCGATGAAGATCGTTCTCGCCGCCGTCGTCCCGCGCCGCTCCCGCTCGAAGGCCGACGCCTTTGAAGCCCTCATCGCCGACTACGCCACCCGCGCCGCCCGCTACACCCCGACCGAGACCCAGCTCTTCGAATCCGAAGCCGACCTCGTCGCCCGCATCGGTGCCCAGCCCGGCCGCACCGCTCCATACATCATCCTCCTCGATACCCGCGGCAAGCAGCTCTCCTCGGAAGAGCTCGCCGCCAGCCTCGGCACCCATCGCGACCAGGGCACACAGCGCCTCGTCCTGGCCATCGGTCCAGCCGACGGCTGGTCGCCCGAGGCCCTCAACCGCGCCGGCCTCATCCTCTCTCTTGGCCGCATCACCCTGCCCCACCAGCTCGCCCGCGTCGTTCTCGCCGAGCAGGTCTACCGCGCCCTTACCATCCTAGCCGGCCACCCTTACCACTCCGGCCACTAAGCTTCGCCCTTGCCGCATAGGACGCGCCCCACCCTCGGCGCCTTTACTGCGGAAGCGACTGCGAGAGGCTGATCAGGTCGAGCGGCGGAACCCGGATGAACCCTCCGCGCGGGCTGTCGATGTCCGAGATCAGGAAGAAAGAGATCGAGACGATTAACGGAACTACCAGGAGTAAGAGGCTGCCGGCCGGCGATCGCCTGGTGCCGTAGCCGACCAGCAGGTTTGCGAACGCGGCAATCACGATCATCAGTCCCCAGGCGGAGTTCGGGATCCGGTTCCACCACGCAAACTGCGTATAACCCTGGCTGTTCAGTACGTCGTTCATCCCGGAGACGACGAGCGCGGTGACAGGGTTCGGTCGTGCCGCCGCTTGCGCCTGGATACTCTGCCAGAGCTGGTTTTGGAGCGCGGCTGTCTGCTGGTTGATGGTGCTGAGCTCAGCACCATAACCGGAGTCGTAGAAGGCAATACGCCGGTCGAGGTAAGCGTGCAGCAAGTGCTTGGCGGCGGCAGCATCGGCAGCGGGCAAAAGGTCCACGCGGAGATACTCCGTACCGATAGCATTGGCCTCCGCCTCCTCGTACAAACGCCGCTGGTCATAGCGCGTTGAAGCCATCGAAAAGGTGAAGCCGATGATCAGGCCGAGCAGCGTAAGCGTGGCGGAGACGACCAGGGTCAGGTTGTCCTTGTCCAAATCATTCGCTGGATGCAGACGGCCCCTGACCCAGAGACCAAGCCTCGCCATCAGCCACATGACACTGAGGCAAAGAAGCGCGAGAACCCGTGGATGATTGATCATGTAAACCATAGGATCTCAGATGGCATGGACGGGAACGTAAGTCTTGATGCGTTTGATGCTTGGGTGTCTAAGGTGTTAGCTAATCCATCAGCCGACGGGCTACTCGTCGGCGGATGGATTAGATCAGCCTCTCTGTTCCGTTAGACGTGGATCGAAGAAACTCCAATGAACAGCGGAATACGCGTTCGCGGCGGTCCCGCAGTGATGCTGGGCATAGTTCCACGCATCGTCCCCACCCTTTGCTTGCAGATAAAAGTGAATCGATCTCCAGGTACTCTCGACTTCAAGGATGTAGTCAATGTGGCGCTCTTCAACAGGCGACAAGAATTCCTTGTGCTCGGGAAGTTGCTCTTCTGGCTGTGTCATGTCAGCGATTATAGGTCTGGTATCCTTCATTCCATTCGCCGCCATCGCATACCAAATCTAAGGAGACGTATTCAGGATGACTTTTCTTCGTTCGCTTTCAGGTATTAGCTTGGGCACTGTGGCCCTGCTGTCGTTGGTCGGAGTGGCTCACGCCGCAGACAAGAAGGGTGAGACGCCTTCGTACTACGGCCCCCAGCCAACTACCGAAGCCATCGACCTGACCATGTATGCGCGCATCCGCGAAGAGGGACTGAAGCACTCGCACGTGATGCAGTTTGGCGCAGCGTTGAACGAAGGCATCGGCCCCAGACTTACCGGCTCGCCGAACATGGCAAAGGCCAACGCATGGACGCGCGACACGCTGACGAAGATCGGTTTGGAGAACGCGCACCTTGAAGACTGGGGCGAGTTTGGCATGGGCTGGCAGCAGATCAACACCTGGGTCCGCATGGTCTCGCCCGATCCTGAGCCGCTCTGGGCGCAGGCCTCGCCCTGGTCCCCGGCAACCAGGGGCGCGGTCAGCGGCGAGGTGGTTTACGTCAACGTGCAGGACGAGAAGGAGCTAGAGAAGTTCAAGGGCAAGCTCAGCGGCAAGATCGTGCTGCTCGGCGCGATGCGGTCTACACCCGACATCACCGAGCCGCTGTTCAAGCGGTACTCCGACGCCGAGTTGAAAGAGATGGAGACCTACGAGGCAGCCGGCGGTCGATACGCTCCGGGCTCGCCTGAGCTGATGAAGGCGCTCGCAGACCGGGCGCGGCTGACCGCCCTGCGCAAGGCGGCGCTGAAGATGATGTCCGACGAAGGCGTACTCGCGATCCTGACGCCGAGCCGCGACAGTAACAGCGGCGGCGGTACAGGCATCATCTTCGACGACAATGGTGCGGACCTGGCCCGCGATGCGCAAAAGAAAGAGAACGCGGTCACGATTCCGAACGCCGTAATGATGATCGAACACTACAACCGGCTGGCCCGGATGTGTGAGGCGCATGTTCCGGTGACTGTGGAGTTGAACATCGAAACCAGGTTTACGGGCGATCACGAGCATGGCTTCGATACCGTGGCCGAGATTCCAGGCAGCGATCCCAGGCTGAAGAACGAAGTGGTGATGGTGGGCGGACATCTCGATAGCTGGATCTCGGGCACCGGCGCAACCGACAATGGCGCGGGCTCGATTGTGGCGATGGAGGCGGTGCGGATCCTGAAGGCGCTGGACATCAAGCCGAAGCGGACGATCCGTATCGCGCTTTGGTCAGGGGAAGAGGAAGGGCTGTTCGGGTCGCAGGGCTATGTGACGCAGCACTTCGGCAAGTTTGCGGAGCCGGAGAAGAAAGAGCCGGACAGTGTGCCGAGCTTCCTGCGGCAGAAGGGCAAGCTGACGCCAACCAAAGAGTGGGAGACGCTCGACGCTTACTACAATCTCGACAACGGGACGGGCAAGGTGCGCGGCGTTTACACGCAGGGCAACTGGGCGATTGCGCCAATCTTTAAACAATGGATCGCTCCCCTCGCCGACCTTGGCGTCACCACGATCAGCTATCGCGACACCGGCGGCACCGACCACCTCTCTTACGACGCCGTGGGCCTGCCTGGGTTCCAGTTCATCCAGGACCCCATGGACTACGAGACCCGCACGCACCACTCGGACATGGATACCTATGACCGGCTGCATCCGCTGGACCTCGAGCAGGCAGCAGTCGTCGAAGCGATCTTCCTCTACAACACCAGCGAGCGCGAGGCGATGATGCCGAGGAAGCCGTTCCCGCACCCCGAGCTGGAGCAAAAGATGCGGGCGCCGATTGAGGGCATCTATCCCAATGCGGTTGCGACGGACGCCAAGTAAGACTCCTGTTGTGAAAAACGATGCGGCGAGGTTCTCTGGAATCTCGCCGCATTCGTCTCAGTGCAGTAGAAGTTCCGGGCTTTGGCAAAGAGAAGCAGCAGCAAGTGCTGACATGGAACTCTCATCCGCATCGATAATCAAGACCAGGGCACGGCCTTCTTCACAGCGACGGGCCGAAGTCGAAGGTTGAGAGGTTCGGAGAAGAAGCGGGAGATCACCCAGCCGAGCGGTGCGGTCGCAAGCAGGATGGCTACAAACCAGAGGCCGAGTGGGCCGGGGTTGTGCGTCTTGCGGATATAAAAATAGATAGATACGCCGGCGACTACAAGGAACTCGTGGGAGAGATACACCTCATAGGAGTGGCGGCCAAACCAGCGCAGGGGTGCGGTCAGGCGGCGTAGAGGTGCGCTTAAGCGGCTCTGCTTATCATTCGGCTGGGACACCGCGCGCAGTACACTGGCGAGCATTACCAGGCAGACTCCGAATGGGAGTATGAGGTCGTCGATGTCAGCCACCGCAATGCGGTGCATTAATGGAAGAATCCAGTGCCAGCGTGGCCAGAAAGTGATCCACGCAATGAGCAAGACTCCAAGCGTTTGAACAGCGATGAGAATGGAGCGGCGAGGCAGTCTTGTCTGAAGGCGAGGCAGTCTTGCCTGAAGGTAAGTTGTGAAAACTGCAGTCAGACAGCCGAGAGCAATGGGACCCATGCCGCCAAGATAGGTGTTCTCGCGCCAGAGATCATTATCGGTCCACACCGTGCGAGCGAAGGGACTCATGACGACAAAGGCCAGGAGCAGAGTACTCCAGAGCCAGAGACCGCGGCGCCAGGACAGCATCAGCACACAGGTGAGCGGAAATAGCAGGTAGAACATCTCTTCGATGGACAGCGACCAGAGAACGCTCCAGCAAGCTGGAAGGTAGCCATGCACAGCCTCATACCAGTTGAGGGTAAAAGTAAGGGCGCTAAGCAAGGCTCCTGGCAGATGCTCGCGTACGGGGTCGATGACGTAACCCTCGACGTGTGCCAGGTCAAGGATGCTCAGCACACCAAGAAGCAGAAGCAAGAGAGGACCGATGCGCGCAAAGCGAATCCGGTAGAAGACTGAAGGCTTGAGTTGTGCCAGACCACCGAACCGGCGTATCGACGTAAACGTGATCAGGAACCCGGAAATGGCGAAGAAGACGGTGACGCCGTTGCCGCCGTTCTGGAGCAGCAGATGATACAGCCAGGATGGGAGCGAGCCCTTGAGGCTGAGGCCATCGAAGGAGAAGCGAATGGAGATGTGAAGGAGAACAACGGCAAGAATCGAGAGACCGCGCAGGACATCGATGGTATCGAAGCGCGGAGTGGATTGGGTCATCCTTCGATGCTAAGCGAGGTGTGCGCCCAATCGATTGGATCTGTTCTCTTGGTAGTAACGACGGTAGAGCTTCGGTGCTCCTCGAGCCTTCCCAGTGCAAGGCAGTTGTTGGTCATCCGACCTCATTTGCCTGTCGTTCCTATTTTGCTGAATCGATGGTCATTCGCCATAGCGGAACGATCATCAGTATGAATGCCGACGGCACCGGTGAACAGACAGCAACACTCGCGGTTGCCGTTCAATCGGATGCGGCTGTCAAGCAATTCAGCGTCGTGAGCACTTTCTAGGCGAAGCAGACTCAGCGCTCCGAGTTTGTGTATGTGCGAGTCCGGCATAGAGACGGAACGACAGTGGAGACGGCCTGCCGTTCAAGCCGGAATCGAACTTTTCCGTTGTTGGGTCGCTGAACGGAAACCTGACCAGCGAGTCAAAGATCACGATCATGCACCATGACGATTTAGAGGTGTTGCTGCGTGCCGCCTTGCGCCAGACTTCGCCTTCAGGCTACGAGGACCCGGTGCAGTCGGTGATGACGAACTACGGCTTGGCGGCAAGGTAAGCGAGGTAGAGGTTGAGCACGTCAGCGATCCGTCCCAGCCGTTGACCATTCAGTTTCACTACCATCGTGATCATGGTGACGACTGGGGTCAGGACCGGATCACGGCGATCTTCGGGCCAACCCTGGTGCCGATGGTCGACAAGCTGGACCTGCCGCGATACCCGCTGGATCTGGGATCTTTACGCACCGACTCCTCGACGGTTGAGATGAAGCTGCCGAAAGGCTGGAATAGCGAGCTACCGGAGGCAGGTGCCGGCGATCCCAAGATGCAGGAACGGGTAGAAGGCGCGAAGTGGAGCGGCCGCTTTCCGCCGGGAGAGGATTCACGGCTTGCGGAGATGACATTTTTGAACTGCCATGACGGTGCGTGTGAGCTTGTGATCCAGCCTTAAAGCCACGCGCTAAGCATCCGCGCACCGGAGCCGCGGAGTTGAAGCTGGTCAGTACGGTCGCTGAAGTAGCGGACATTGAGCTCGTGGGCGCCGAGGTCTTCGAGGGTGCGGAAGTCTTCCAGCTCACAGGCAGCCTCGGACGGTGTGAACCAAAGCCGAAAGGGTTCGCCAGCCTGGGCGACACGGGCGGCGAGCGAGTCGTGGGCAAGCTGCTCGTTGGGTGGGAGCACGCGGCGGGGCTGGCCGTAATCGAAGACAAGGCCGCTGCCGGGAGGTTGCTTGGCGACAAAGCGGATCGTCGAGCGAAAGGCTTCGAGCGTCAGGTAAGGCACGACGCCAAGCCATGCGAAGAAAGTCTTCCGGGCAGGGTCGAAGCCGCACGCAAGAAGGCGTTCACGAAGATCTTCCGTCTCAAAGTCGACAGGTGCGTAGGTGAGACTTGGCGGATGCGGCAGCTTCGATTGCGCCAGCAGGTCGCGCTTCCACGCCTGCGTAGCCGGATGGTCAATCTCGAAGACACGAAGGTCTGGATAGGAGTTGCGATGGGCAAAGGTATCAAGTCCAGCGCCGAGCAGCACGTATTGCGTCACGCCGCCTGCCACCCCAGTGGCGAGCTTGTCCTCGGCATAGCGGCTGCGTGCAACCAGATAGGCGCGCATGCTGATCGAAAACGGCCGAGCCTTGTCGCCGGGCTTCGGCTCCGGCGTGCGGCGAAGCTCCTCAGCGTACCCGGTCCCGAGAATAGGGACGGCGATAGGATCATCAAAGACGAGTGGCCGATCATACAGCTGGTGCGCTGCCCGGCGCAGCGCGACACGAAGGGCAGTGCGAGATGGGCGAGCGGCTTCCATTTACTGATTGAGTCTAGAGCGGTGCGTGGTTGGTTCCACCATCGCGCGAGAACAGCAGCAGAAGCGATGGGACACAGGGTTAGGAAGAGAGTTGACGATTGAAAGTCAAAGCTGAGCCTTGCTGACAACCATCTTAGGCACGATGGGAATGCGCTAAAGATGACGCGCCCGAACCGGCAGCCGACATCCAGGTGAGGCTCTGCTCTAGATACGCCTTCAAGTCCTTCCGCTCCACAATCGCGTCAAGAAATCCATGTTCCAGCAGAAACTCACTTCGTTGAAAGCCTTCAGGCAGCTTCTGACGAATCGTCTGCTCGATCACGCGGGGGCCGGCGAAGCCAATCAGCGCGCCGGGTTCCGCAATGTTCAGGTCGCCGAGCATCGCGAAGCTGGCAGTGACACCGCCGGTCGTAGGATCGGTCATGACGGAGATGTAGGGGATCTTTGCGTCGTCCAGGCGTCCCAGAGCAGAGGCAATTTTAGCCAGCTGCATCAGGCTGGCGATGCCTTCCATCATGCGCGCTCCGCCCGATGCGGCAACGATGATGAGCGGGTGCCGGGTAGCGAGCGAACGGTCTACAGCCCGGGCGATCGTCTCCCCGACAACCGCTCCCATACTGCCGCCGATGAACGCGTACTCCATAGCGGAGAGGACAACTTCGTGGTGGCCAAGCATGCCAGTGGCATTGACGATCGCGTCATTGAGTCCGGTCTTCTTCTGGGCTTCCAGCAGGCGTTTCTTGTAAGGCTTCAGATCGGTAAACTTCAACGGGTCGGTGGACTTCAGTTCAAGATCGACGAGCTGGTAGCCGGGTTCAAGCAGATTGGCGATGCGGCTGCGGGCGTCGAAGCGGAAGTGGTAGCCGCACTTGGGGCAGACCTGGAGATTGTCTTCGAGCTCCTGCTTGAAGAGGATGGCGCCGCAGTTGCCGCACTTGGTCCAGAGGCCTTCGGTGCGGACGGTTTTTTCGGCGTCGTTGACGATCTGATGATCTTCGCGCTTGAACCAGCTCATCTGTGGTGATGCCCCTTTGATTGCCTTGCCTATTGTACTAAGGAGTGCCGGGCGAGCTGGAAGGGCAGGAGATGGTGTTCATGAACGGCTGGCGTCTCTTCGAACCCAGGATCTATTTCACGATCTATTCTCAGAACGTGTAGGAGTCGATAGATGGACAGTCCTGTTGTTTGGTTTCCCCAGATCT
>CAHJWN010000094.1 GCA_903642265.1 Acidobacteriaceae bacterium
TTGGGGTTACCGTGTTCGTCAGACCCCGCAGATTTCCGATACCGTTTGAGATGCTCATAAGACTTCCTCCACCTACATCAACTTATCGGCTGCCGCTTCTGACACTTTAGTACTTTATGACTTTTTCCCCAGCTTTCCGTCCACACTCCCGTTCTGATACTTTGACCCTCCGTTGTAGCTCGTGACACCACCTTTGTCATCCGTCTTCTTTTTATCGAGAGCACCAACTTCGCGCATCACCTGCTTCGCGATACCCAGACCACCAGCCTTGGCAATCGCATTCGCCACCGCCTCGGTACCAAAACTGCTCATCGTGTCGAGCGAGCTGTCGCGATCGTCATCGTCGGTGCTGAAACCGCCCCCAAAGCCGCCGAACGAACCGTCTTTGCCTTCCTGCAAAGGCTTCAGCAGCTCCTGCAGCATCATGCCTTCAAACCTTTGAGCTGCATCCTCGAGCTTCAGATGCCGTTGCAGCGCAAGTGCATCGACGCTTGCCGTGGTTGCGTTTGCCGCCAATGCAGGTAACTTCATAAGACCTCAATTTCCGCTTCCAATGCTCCTGCAGCCTTCATTGCCTGCAGGATGGAGATTACATCCCTTGCCGAGGCGCCAATGCCCTGCAGACTGCGGACCAGGTCATCGACCGTGGCACCCTGTTTCAACTCGATCTTGTTCACCGGCTTGTCCTTCGCCTGCACTGTCGTCTGAGCCACGGTGGTTGTGGTCCCGGTATTTGAAAACGCCGAAGGCTGCGAGACCTGGAACTCGGTGACCACGTTGATGGCCAGGCCCCCATGCAGGATGGACACCGGCTGCAGCACCACCATGCCGCCAATCACCACTGTGCCCGTGCGTTCATTCACCACCACCTTCGCGCGTGGATAGAACGACACCTCCACCGCCTCGACCCGCGCCAGCAGCTGAGGAATGTCTTCTCCCGGCGTCACTTCAAGGTCCACTCTCCGGCTGTCGAGCGAATGTGCCGCCGATCTTCCCTCCTCTTTATTGATTGAGTCCGCCATTGATCCGGCGCTGCGGAAGTCGGCATCGTTCAGCAGCAGCGTGAAGTTTTGTCTTCCCGCAAGCTCAACGGTTAATCCCCGCTCAACCATCGCTCCCGCAGGGATCCTTGCCGTAGTTGGGTGGTTATACTGCTTCACGTTGCCGTTCACATTCAAGGCATAGCCACCCACGACCAGCGGACCTTCTGCCTGTGCATAGATCTTGCCATCCGGCCCGTATAACGGAGTCATCAGCAACAAGCCACCTTCAAGACTCTGCGCGTCGCCGGCTGAAGCTGCGGTAACATCCAGCTTCGTTCCAGGCTCCGAAAATGGAGGCAGGGTGGCCGCCAGGAACACAGCCGCGAGATTTTGCGTCTTGATCGATGCCGCAGGCACACTCACGCCCATGCGCAGTAGGGCAGAGACCAGGGTCTGTACCGGGAAGGTTGTCTGTTGACTGTCGCCCGTGTTGTGCAGGCCAACGACGATCCCATACCCCACAAGCTGGTTGTCGCGAATACCCTGGATGGAGGCAATGTCCTTCACGCGCGCAAGGTGCGCAACCCCTGGAGGCGTACCTGCTGGTGCTGATGCCGAAAACGGGCCAGGCTGCACGATGGGAATGGCGGAAGGCGCTGCCAAAGTTATTGTCACCTTGGGATCGGTAAGCTGGGAACTGGTAAGCCGGGGTTTGGTCAGTAAGGGAGTCGCCGCTTGCAGATTGGTCCGGTCTTGACGTGCGCCACCTGCCCGCGGCGTAAAAGCAGCAGCTGGCTGCACCACCTGTGCCGCACGGGTCGAAGCTGGCGGGGTCGTAGCTGGCGGGGTCGAAGCTGGCAGGGGCGGCGTTGGCAGATTGGGCACTGCTTGCTGGTTGGTTTGCGCGACCACGACCGAGTCCAGCGTTAGAGCAAACATGAGCGTAGTACATGTTGCAGCTACCGAAAAAGTAGCAAGCGGTCTACGAAGTCTGTTTTTCATCCTGCTCGCCGTCACTTCCACACCGCCACCTCAAAATACCAATATCTGCTGGATCAACCGCACCAACGCATTCTGCCGGCGTGTGTAGTCGTTCACGATGCCTTTGCCTTTTACCTCAAGCTCAAGGCTTGATATCGCCGTCGACAAGACTTGATTTTGCTGAGAGATGTCCTCTGGCCGAACCAGGCCGCGCAGCACGATCGTCTGCGTCTGCTGCGAAAATTCCACCTGCCGCGCTGCTTCGATCACAAGCATTCCGTTAGGCAGCACATCGATCACCTGGCCGCCAAAGGTAGTCGTGAGGCTTGAGTTCGTCGCACTCGCGCCCTGCGCGTTCAGTGAATTCGACGCGCTTGCATTCAAGAGGTTCTGCAGCGCATTCCCGGTATGCAGAGCACCGATCAGGTTCGACACCGAAGAGTTCGCCGCTGAAGCTCTCTGGTTCTTGACCGTTCCATCGGTCGATGCCGCCAGGTTCTCAGACACCACCACCGAGATGAGATCGTTGGGCCGCATTGCCCGAACATCGGTGTTCAATCTAGTCAGCCGTCCCGCTTCGGTCCAGATCGCGCCGCTGGTCGGCTGGGCATCGGAGGTCGCCTTCCTGACTCGTTCCACATACGCAGTCAGAGAGTTCGTAGCAATATTTGTATTTGGCGGAAACAATCGCTTTTTCAGCGATGCTTCTTTGGACGTCGCCTGCGCCACGCAGACAGCAGCCGCGCAACCCACGAAGACCCCACCCATCAGCAGCCTTTTTCCTTGCATCTTCATCACCGCTCCATCTCCACGCTTGCTGGCCCGCGCACAATCCCCGATATCCGCCATCCCGTCTCTCCGTTCACGCCCGCACCTGTTACACGAAGCTGAATTCGATCTCCCACGGCTGCATTACCTTCAGCGATCGCACTCATTTGCATTCGAACGTTCTGCTCCGCGCTCCACAAAATGACCCTGTCCCCTGAACGCACCTGGAACCCTGTGGCTGTCGCGGCGGGTGCTTTCAATCCTGCGACCTCGTTCCCTCCCGCAGCAAGGGCAGGACCAACCGTGCTCAACTCAGTCAACTCGGCCAGCAATGGAAGCTCCGGATGGTTCACACTCTGCAATACTGCCCAACGCTGCTGCAGTACCGGATCCAGCCACACCTCACGAACACGGTATCCGCGCGCCTCGGCCCTCTGCTGCACGATGGTCAGCGAGTCGGCGGCCATGACACTGGCCGCACTGCTTACGCTGAGCAGCAATCCCGCGAGATGAAGAAGCTTTGTCATTGCGCCTACCGGACGAGTCCATTTACCTGCGAGTACATGTCATCAGCCGTGTGGATCACCTTGGCGTTGCTCTCGTAGGCACGCTGCGCCAGGATCATCTGCACGAACTCCGTGACCACGTCGACGTTCGAATTCTCGAGGTAGCCCTGCTGCAACGTACCCATACCGGTGTTTCCGCCAGGATTGTCGGTGATCGCGTTACCAGACGATGTGGTTGGCTGGAACAGGTTCGCTCCAAGCGAGCTGAGACCGCCAGGATTAGGGAACGTTGCGAGCTGGATCTGCCCCAGCTGACTCGATGTTGTCTGACCCGGTAGAGTCGCCGTGACCACGCCGTAGGTAGAGATAGAGACCGATGTCGCGTTAGACGGAATGGTCAACGAAGGGATCAGTTGATCGCCGTTCGGATCGACTACATTGCCCGTATTCGTAAGATTGAAGTTTCCTGCACGGGTGTACGCAATCGTTCCGTTTGGCAGCTGCACTTGGAAGAATCCGGCACCTGAGATCATCAGATCGTAGGTGTTCCCCGTCTGGTTAGGCTCACCCTGGCTCATAATTACCTCACTGTCGATCGGCTTGGTTCCAAGCCCGATCTGCAGGCCGGCCGAGGTCGTCTGCTGGCTCGAAGCGGAACCGGGTGTCACCAGATTCTGGTAGATCATGTCCTGAAACTGCAGCCTGCGCTGCTTGAACCCTGCCGTGGCGGAGTTTGCCAGGTTATTCGCTACCGTGTCCAGGTTTGCCTGCTGGGCGCTCATTCCGCTTGCTGCCGTATACATCGCTCGGATCATCGATTTATCCCTTCACCACTTCTTGCTTGCGCTAACATGCCTGGTTCCGTCCCTGCCGCTTAGACCTTGCCCAACTCCTCGGCTGCTGTCTTATCAAAATCCTGGTAGAAGACTGATAGGGCTTTCTGCATCATCTCCGCCTGCCGCTGCACCATCACAAGCTGCATCGTTCCCTGTATTGCGTCTTCGTTCGAACCCTCGACTGCGCCCTGTCGAATCGTTGCCTCTCCAGCAATGGGCAACGTCCCCTCCGGCACACTGAAGCGATTGGAACCGTCCGCGGTCAGAACACCCTTGTCCGTGAAGGTGAACACCCCTACCTGCCCGACGATGGTGCTTCCCGCCGCCGTTGCCACAGAGATAGTTCCATTCGCCGACACCGCAATTTCACCAGTAGGAATGACAATCGGCTGCTGCAACGTGTCCAGCACCGGCTCACCCTTGCCATCCTCGAGAACGCCCGCGGCCGTTCGCGTAAACCCGCCCTCCCTGGTGTAATTCACGCCCCCGGCCGTCTGGAGCGCGAAGAAGCCGTCGCCCTCAAGTGCGAGATCCAGAGGGTTTCCCGTTGCAGTCGTCTGCCCCTGGCTGAAGTCGAGGGCACTTCCCCCAAGCACCCCGTACCCGTTCACCGTACTGCCCACCTGCGAGTCGCTGGTCAATCCGCCGAGATTGTCCACCATGACGCCACGGAAAAAGTCCTTCTCCGCGCGAAAACCGCTCGTTCCCGCATTGGCGAGATTGTTCGCAGCTGTATCAAGCGCCTGCGTCCGTGAGAGCAACCCCGTGTATGCCGCATATAAACCGCTGTCCATGCCGGGTACTCATGCACCCGCAGGGCCGAATGTCACTTCGTTAGGGTTAGAAGGAGCTAAGCTCCAAAATGCCGCAACTTCCGCGCGTAGCGCGGAGAGCCTTACAGCGGACTCTTCGCTATGTAAGCTCAACCCTGGCCTTCCGGTACGCTCACGGAACCACGAAGATTCTGGCGCAAAATCGCCTTCAGCAACCGTCAAACCGCAACAGCATACCCAAAAAGCAAGAGGGCAGCCCCGAAGAGCTGCCACACCTTACTTTATAACCCCGCCTTACTTCACCACGGACTGGAACAGAGGAGATCCGAGCAAACTTGAAAATTGGCTATCAGTGGAAGAATAAGAAACCGTCAACGTCCCCGAATTGGAGTCGATCGTCGTCTCGTCAAGCGCCTGCTTTTCCATCGACGATCCCTGGTTCTTTCGCAACAAGGCCACGCCCTTCATCAGGGTAGCCGCAGTCGCGCCGGTCAATGTGTCGGACATGACGACTGCCATATCAAACTTCACTCCGTTTCCGAAATCCATCGTGTAGCGCGAGCTCTTCATGCGGTCACGAACCGTGTCGTAGTCGGTCAGCTGCGCCGCTTCGCCCAGAACGCTCTTCATCATCGTCTGTGTGCCCTTTGCATCGAGCAAGCTCCAAACTGCTTTCGAGTCCACCGCGCTCATCTCGTTCACCATGTCGCTGTTCGCAAGAAAGTTCTGTGCCAAACCGTCACGCGCATCAAGCGCCGCATCGATCGCTTTCCGGTCGCCGAAGATCATGGTCGTCTGGTTCAAGAAAACTACATCGAATCCGTTCGCGCCCATGGGGTAAATGCTGTTGTTCCGAACCACGATTGACTTCGTCTTGTCCTTGGCAAACTTGGCCATGATGGCACGTGTCTGAAACTGCCCCTGCGCTATGCCGAGAATGCGTGAAGTGTCCGCATTCGCACCTGTACGGAATGCGGCAAAGCACAGCACATCGGCGTCCTGGTCCACCTTCAAACCGGAGCTCTTCAGCGCTGTTTCGAGACGCTTCAGCTCAGGAGGCAACACGCGGTCTTTCAGGTTCATGGCAGCAGGGGAGTTTTGCATCGCCCGGTAGTCCACCACGATCAGTTGTTGCACATCCTTCGGGATCGCCGCCTTCGCGTCGTTACTCAGCTGAGCTGCCTTCGCTGTCACAGGAGCAAGCGCTACGCAGCCCGTCATTACAAGAAATGCAAGCTGCTTACCCAATCCCAAGTACGAAACCTTTGAAGCTCTAATCACTGGAACTTCTCCTCAACACGTACTTCTATTCTCGCTATCGAGTAGACCAAACGCAAGCAGACAGATGATTTAGCCGCAATACGTTATGGCCATTCCATAGGCTTCTGAAGCTTGCGTTCGAGTACCTTCGAGTCCGGATCGAAACCAGTAGTTTGACGAACCCAGTCTGAATCCGGCTCAAATGCCGCTTCCGGGATCAAGCCAACCAACTCACACTCCGCTATCTCGGCACCATGCTGTCTCGCAATCGTCTCCACAGCTGCATACACCTGGCGCATCGGGCTCACCCTGTAATCAGTGATGTTCATGCTCACCTGTGCCCGGCCGTTTGCCACCACACCAATCGCTTTCACTCCATGGAGGCCGGCAGTAGAAGCGCGGATGTCACGGATATCTCTTGCAATCGCGCGTGCCGTTGAAATATCGGGCTGCATTCTTGCAGACCCAGCCGCTGTTCCAATGATTGATGAATGATTCGGCTCGATATAGACGTTGTAAGCAATGAGAAAACTGCGTGCTCCCACCGCACTCGCTCCCGCACTGGCATGCAACTCTGGGCCGCCGACATCCGGCCTTCGCATGGCATCCCTGGACGCAGCCTCTCTCAAGCCTTCGAACTGTCCACGCCGCACATCTTCTAATTCCACCCGATCTGGGCGCATCGCGGCAGCGCCGTAAAAATAGACCGGCACACCGTATCGACGCCAGATCTGCAGCCCTGCCTGCCGGGCCATCATGGCGCACTCAGCCAGCGAGATTCCGCTTACAGGTACAAACGGAACAACGTCGGCCGCACCGATCCGCGGATGCACCCCGCTTTGTTCCGTCAGATCGATCAGATGTGCGGCTCTCCCGACCGCCCTTACCGCAGCCTCGACTACTGCCTCGGGTGTTCCGGCAATTGTCGTGACGGATCGATTGTGTGCTGCATCGAGAGACCAATCCAGCAATCGCACGCCATCGACGCACATGGCGGTCACGATCTCTCGCACCTTCCCCAAATCTCTTCCTTCTGAAAAGTTAGGGACGCACTCCATGATTGCATCGGCATTCATAACAGCTGCTTATCCTACTTCCAGAACGTGTAGCCAACTGTAAATTGAACGCTGGCGTTTACACCTGGATTTCGGTCGCCGAGCGAAGCGCTTGAAATATGCACTCCGTTGGCCCCGAAATCGATTGACCTGTTCGGACGTACAAAATAATGAACGCCGACTCCCCCTTGCGGCGTGAAGTTCCACACGCTTGCCTCTGAGTTCGGCCCATCTGCCGGCAAGCTCAGGATCGGCGACCCAAAAGCCGGATACTTGTGGTTCGTCCAGAGAAGGCCACCTGCAGCCTGCGCCCAGGGCACAAACCGCTTGCCGCCGGTGAAGTTCCATCGCAGGATGATCGGCGTCACGGTAATGCCGGTATAGGTACCGCCGGTGTTGTACAGCGAAGAACACACAATGCCGTCAGAGCCATTCGGGTCGGTTATGCAGTTGGCTCTCTGGAACTTTGGCGTATACGACTGCCAGAAGGGGAACAACTCTGCTGCATACTCAAAATTGCCATGAAGCAAACCCGGCTTGTCCCGTCTATAAAGCACCTTCCCTGCGTGCACTCCAACCATCAGGAATTTGAAACTGTCGCGATCTTCAGTTAAGCCCACCCCCCCCTGCACGATGGCTCCATACTCAAACGGTAGGTGGCTCGAAGGGCCTTCCATAGGAGTAGACGAAGCAGATATGGCTTGTGCCAGAGTGGGCGAAGCTAAGGCCGCTCCACCACCGTTCGAAGTTGAAAATGTCTGCGCAAACAGGCCCTGTCCAAACACCATTGCAAGTATAGAAACCATCGCAATCTTCCACTTCGATACACCGTTCATCCATTGCTCCTGTTCAAATGCCAGCTTAAGTTCTCGACCACATCAGGCGCACGAAAAAGCCGCCGATTCAACGGCGGCTTCTCACGAAACCCTCTCCAAGCTTACCCTGCTGCGACTTCCTGGCTTTCCATATCGAAGTTTGAATAAACGTTCTGCGCGTCATCCAGGTCTTCCAGCGTCTCCAGCAACCGCATCATCTGATGAGCGGGAGCGCCCTCCAGCTTTGTGTAGGTCGACGAAATCATCGTCACCTCGGCATGTTCCGGAGAGATCTTTGCTAACTTTAGAGCGTTCGTCACCGCTTCGTACTCCTTTGGATCGCAGAGCACTTCCCAGTTTTCACCCTCGTCTGACAAGTCTTCCGCTCCCGCATCCAGAACCACCTCCGTCAGCTTATCTTCGGAGATTGCACCTTTCGCAATTACGATCACGCCCTTCTTCGTAAACATCCATGAAACCGAGTTTGACTCGCCGAGATTTCCGCCATTCTTCGAAAACGCGTGGCGGATCTCGCTGACCGCGCGATTCTTGTTGTCGGTCAGCACATCGATGATCACCGCAACGCCGCCGGGTCCATAGCCTTCGTAGGTGATCTCTTCGTAGTTCACGCCTTCAAGCTCGCCTGTACCGCGCTGAATAGCCCGCTTGATATTGTCCGCAGGCATATTTTCAGCCTTTGCCGCAGCGATTGCACCACGCAACCGGGGATTGCCGTCAGGGTCGCCTCCACCCTGCTTTGCCGCAATCGTAACTTCCTTAATCAGACGGGTAAAGATCTTGCCGCGCTTGGCATCCAGCGCGCCCTTCTTATGCTTGATTGTCGCCCATTTTGAATGGCCTGACATACTGAACCTCTTCTACCGGATCTCTCGAAATCGATGCAGATTGCAGTGCTCCGCATCCTCTGTACGACTTTCGATAGTAGCACTCAGCCCTTCCTGCCGTCACTCCACGCGGCTTTGCTCAATCCGACTCCTTGGCAGAGCGCCAAGCCGTCCTGAGCAAAGGCACTCGGAGCTTCATCGCGCACTTTGCAGTCGGAAGAAGCGCGGTTGTACCCGCCTAACCTGCTCTTAAATTCAAGAGGGCAACGCGATACCATGGATGAATGGACACGAAGCTTCTGTACCAAGATCCCGACACCTTCATCACTCCGCTGCTTGCCATCTTTTCCGTTGACTCCGCCACTGACAAAGATGCGCCCCCCGCGCCAACCCTCCTCAGCACCTCTGCCGCCATCTTTAAAGCCGCCGCTCAGGTCCTCGCCTCGGGTGAGTTCAAGGCCACTCTAGGTGAGACGATCCTGATCCACTCTCCCATTGGCGTCGCCGCAGAGCGCCTCCTCCTGGTCGGCCTTGGCAAGTTAGCGTCCCTCTCGCTTGATGAACTTCGCAAAGGAGGTGGTACCGCCCTCCGAGCCGCCAAACCCCGCGGTCTGCGGCAAGTCGCGATCGCCTTTCCCGAGACACCTCTGGCTTCCGCAAGCGTCGCACGAGTGATCATGGAAGGCGTTGGTCTCGCTGAGATCGACTACGACATCTACAAAACCGATCGCAAGGACCTCTCAATCCATACCACCACCCTTCTGGCACCCGAGAAGAGCGTCGGCATCGACACCGGCTTTGCCGAAGGAAACATTCTTGCAGCTGCTCAAAACCTCACCCGCTCCCTGGTCAACGAGCCGGGCAATGTCCTCACTCCGACGGTTCTCGGCCAACGCACCGCAGCGATGTGCGCTGAGGTTGGCTTGAAGTGCGAGGTCTTCTCCACCGAAAAGCTCCACGAACTCAAGATGGGCGCCTTCTGGTCGGTCTCGCAGGGCTCCGCCGAGCCACCTGCCCTGATCGTCATGACCTACGAGCCTGCCGTTGCTCCGGCTGAGGGCTCGCCCGTCATCGGACTGGTCGGTAAAGGAATTACCTTCGACACTGGCGGCATCTCCATCAAGCCTGCTGACGGCATGGAGAAGATGAAGTACGACATGGCCGGTGCCGGAGCCATGATCGGTGCCATGCGCGCTATTGCCGAGCTCAAGCCCCCTGTGAAAGTCATCAGCGTCATCTGCTCCGCGGAAAATATGCCCGATGGCAAGGCCTTTAAACCCGGCGACGTCGTCACCGCCATGTCCGGCAAGACCATCGAGATCATCAACACCGACGCCGAAGGCCGCCTTGTTCTCTCGGATGGTCTCCACTACGCCAAGACCCTCGGTTGCACTCACCTTATCGATGCCGCGACGCTCACCGGTGCCGTTGCCATTGCGCTTGGCAAGCTCAACGTCGGACTCTTCTCAAATGACGATGCGACAGTCGAAAACTTCACCAGCGGCCTACCCCTCTCCGGTGAAAAGTACTGGCGTCTTCCCTGTACCGAAGACTATCGCGATCAGATCAAGAGCCAGATCGCCGACATCCAGAACACCGGAACCACCCGATACGGTGGCTCCATTACTGCCGCAATGTTCTTGAAGGAATTTGTCGGCGACACCCCCTGGATCCACCTTGATATTGCCGCGATGGCCTGGAACGACGAAGCCAAACCCTGGCTCGCCAGTGGCCCATCCGGTGTCGCCGTGCGCTCCATCGTGGAATGGGTCAGAAGCTATGCAAAGGAGACCCTTGATCCGGCACACCGAGCGCAGTAGCTAAACCCAATACCTAATCAGGTGGCTACAGCGGATGTCGAACCAGTGTTCAAGCACAGACTCGTGTTGCTCAGAAATCAAATTCTAACCAGCTACGATTGCTCATCTTTAGATGAAGCAGCCCACTTTCCTACATCACTGCTGGCGCCTCGATCCCCATATAGCCCAGCGCCCGCACCATCTGCCGCCGAGCCACCGCCGCCGTTCCCAACAGCAGTGCCCGCTTCAGGTCATTTGTCTCATTCAAGACGTGATGCCGATGGTAGAAGTTGTTGAACTGTTGGGCCAGTTGAAACGCATACTTCGCCAGGTATGCCGGCTCCGCCGTCGCGATACACTGCTCCAGCACGAGCGTCAGCTTTGAGCAGGCAAGCCACGTCTCCCACAGATCATCATCAAGCCCGGCAAGCTCGAGCCCCGCCATGGCCGCAAGTGCTTCAGCTTCGGTGGTCGAACTTTTCCGCAGGATATTCGCCGCTCGCACAATCGCATACTGCACGTATGGTCCCGTCTCGCCTTCAAAGCTCAACGCATCCTTGAAGTCGAACGCGATTACCGTATTCCGTGTAAACCGCAGCATAAAATAGCGCAGCGCGCCTACTGCAATCTGCTTTGAAATTGTGATGCGCTCCGCATGCGGAACGTCAGGATTTCGCGCATCAACCTGTGCCTGCGCGGCGGCAATCAGCTGGTCGAGCAGGTCGTCGGCCTTCACACCAAATCCCTTGCGCCCACTGACTTCGAGATACGCCTTACCGCGATCTTCCTCGCTTACGGCATACCCAAGATCAATCGCACACCGCGGAGTCAGCGCCACCATCTCGTAGCTGAAGTGCGTGTACCTGTCTGCGGCGTCGGTGTAGCCCATTCCTCGCAGGGCTGCAATCACGTTGTTTTGAGGATCGTTCTGCCTCGAGTCGATCACGTTATAGATCGCATCGGCCTTGCCAAACGTCGGCGCGCCTTCATCGCTCTTCTCCGCAGTCGAGATCCAGCATGTATGCGTTGGATATACATGAAAGCAGCGATACCCGAAGTCTTTTCCCGGCAGCAATCCAAACTTCCAAAGATGATACGCAATATCTTTACCGACGTAGGTGACGGTTCCATTGGATCGAACAATCACCTTGGCGTCTTCATCCGGCCCGGTCTGCTCTCCATCTTCAGAGCCTGCCCGCTTCATCACCATGCATCCCTTATTCTTGCCCTCTGTCTGCAGGTAAAGAACGCCTTTTGCCAGCATCAACTCTCGCGCTGCATCCCAGAAGTGCAGCGAGAGGATCTCGCTCTCGCGCGGAAGAAAGTCATATTCGATGTTCAGTCGCTCCATCGTCTCAAGATGCCGCCGGAGCACGGAGGTCGAAATCAGCTCCGCAATAGCTGCCGTTTCGTTTTGTCCCTCTTCTAAAGCATGGAGCGTCTCGAGCCGAATCTGCTTCCGCGCCGCCACCTGCTCCGGATCGGCTGTGTACCACTGCGAGACACGCGCATATAGGTCCCAGCAGTAGTAGTCCACGTACATGTTTGACTCCAACAGCTCCGTTAGCAGTTCGCGCACACTCAGCAGCGTCTTGCCTTCCAGATGCACAAGTCCCACAACGACGTCCGCAACCTGCACGCCAGTGTTATCGATGTAGTTCTGCACCCCAACCGCATAGCCGGTCTTGTACGCATCCGGCCTCAGCAGTCGCTGAAAGGTGTCGCCCAGGATCGCATTCCGCAGATGCCCGATGTGCGCAGCTTTGTTGGGATTAATGCTCGTATGTTCGACCAGCCGATAGCCCGGCCCTCCAACATCCGCATGAACATCGGCAGCCATTTTTTGTACGGCCGCAACGCGATCCAGCTTGATGTTCAGATAACCGGCACCTGCAACCTCAACCGAACGCACGCCCTCAACCCCAGCACCCGTCAACTCCGCCGCAAGCTCGGTTGCGATCACGCGCGGAGCCTTTCGCAGCCGCTTCGCTAGCTCAAACGCGACTGGCAGCGCGAGCTCACCTAAAGGAATCTGCGGGGGCTGCTCGACTGCAAGCTGCGCCAGGGTAACATCGTATTTGTCCAAAAGGATGGCTTGGATCCGGGCCAGAAGCTGCTGCTGAACGGTGCGATACATGCGTGCGCCTTTTACCTGACTTTCTGACTCAAGTCTACGTGAGAGCCATCTAGGGCATCTTCGCTGGCAAGGTCTCAATCTCCGCAAGCAGCGGCTTATGCTCCGGTCGGCTGGCGCGGTGTATCAGGAAGATCAAGCCACCTGCGCCCGTCACCGAGATCAGGAGCCACGCATGAAGCGCAAGACCAAACAAGGCTGACTGCGCATCCGAGGCTCCGTGGCTCATGAGACCGCTCTTCACCGCGAACTCGAACGTCCCAATCGCGCCCGGAGAGCTGGGGATGAGGTACGAGAGATTTGCAACCGACACCGCGGCCCACGGCCCAATCCAGTCACTTCGCAGACCAATCGTCTGCGCTGCGGATACGAAGATCAGTCCCTCACACGTCCAGATCACTGCAGACTGCATAAGCAGCAGCAGCGATCCCGCAAGTCCGATGTCAACCAGGCAATCGATCGCGAGCATCACAAAATGCTCAATCTTCGCCACCTTTGCATTGCCGGCGTGCTTCGCGAAGAAGCGCTCCAGTGGCGCTTTCATTGTTCGCGCCCCGAGAATCAGGATCAGCAGTCCAACCGTCGAAACTGCAAGCAGCGCTTCCGCAACTGTCTTCGAGTGGGCCGAGGCATGGTTGCCCATGGTCAACGTGAACAACGACACAAGAATAAAGATGTCCAACAACTTTTCAAGAATGACGGTGCTTAGGATTACAGAAGGGGATGCGCCCAAATCGTCAGCATAAGTAAACACCCGCATGATGTCGCCTATGCGCAGCGGCAGGATATTGTTGGCCGCAAGCGAGGTAAGCAGCACGCGCGCACAGACTCCGAATTTAGCCCCGGTACTGCGCATCATCCGCGTCCACCGCACACACCGTAGGGTGTAGCTCGCGCCGGTAAATCCCACGATTCCCACTAACCAGATGGGCGCCACGATCCGCAGCGCCCGAATCTCTGCAATGGATATGCCTCTCCCCGCGGGCAATTTCCAAATCACTCCATGCGGGAAGAAGGTGTACCAAAGAAAAAATGCGCTGACGAGAAGGCCTGGAATTGTCTTCAGGAGATTCCTGGCTTTCGCGCCCTGGACCTTTGGCGCTGAAGCGCGCATGTCGCTCATCGTGTACACCCGGGAGACTTAGCGAAAGAGAGCACGGAAAACAAGGGGAGGTAACAGGAAGGTGTGTAGAGTCTCACGGTCTTTCCATTGTACTTTGCCAGTCAGCTTGCCTTTGCTGCAACTTCAGTCAGGCTGTAGCAAACATCATTGCCATGACGGCAACAAAGCTCTCATGCAGGATACGAGCAGCCTCATCCACATCCGCCTTGCTGATGTTCATCGGCGGGGCCATCCGCAGCACGTTGTTGTACATGCCCCCTTTGCCTATTAAGAGTCCCCGTTCTCTCGCCGCTTCCATCACCTCAACGGCCATCGCGGCTGCAGGCTCCCTTGTCACCGGGTCGCTTACGAGTTCCATCGCCTGCATCAATCCCATGCCCCGCACTTCGCCAATGCACGCAAATTCTTCCTGCAGCTCCTTCAGCTTTTCCTGCAGGTACCCACCGACAACGTCACAATTTGTAATCAAATCGTCTTCTTCGATTAGGTCGATGACTGCCTTGGCCGTTACGCTCGCAATTGGGTTACCGCCAAAGGTAGAGATGGTAGGCCCCTCAAATGCGTTTGCCACCTCTGGCGTAGCAGCTGTCAACCCTATCGGATATCCGTTGCCAAGACTTTTGGCTCCGGTGATGATATCTGGCTCAATCTCCCAGTGCTCAATCCCGAACCACTTCTTACCTGTGCGCCCCCAACCTGTCTGCACCTCGTCCGAAATGAAGTCGCCCCCATACTCCTTCACGATCCTGAATACGATCTTGAAGAACTCCTTAGGGGGAACGATGTAACCGCCGACACCCTGGATTGGCTCCGCGATCATTCCCGCAATCGCTCCGGAAGTCGAAGCCTGGATGACGTTTTCCATGTCCTTCGCGCAGGCGACCTCGCAGGATGGATAGGTCAGCCCGATCGGGCAGCGATAGCAATACGGAGCCATGGTATGAATCAGACCGACCTCATGGTTCGACTTCCTCCAAGAACTGATCCCACCCAGCGATCGCGTCAGTGAAGACCGCCCACTGTAGGAGTGGCGTAGTGACACGATTTCTGTACGCCCGGTATGCATGCGCGCCGACTGGATCGCCATCTCATTCGCTTCCGTCCCGCTTGCCGTAAAAAAGCTTTTCTCGATCCGGCCTGGAGTGATCCGCGCAATCTTCTCAGCCAGCGCGACCATCGTTTCATGTGGATACAACGTGGACGTGTGGCCCAGCTTGTCCATTTGGGCCTTAACCGGACCGTTGATGCGTGGGTTCGCATGACCAACGCCGACTGTGACGATGCCCCCGAAGAAATCCAGATACTTCTTTCCGTCGACATCCCACACATGCTGCATCTCGCCGCGTGCAATCGGCAGCGGGTTCGCGAAGTAGTTTGACACCGCTGGATAGATAAATTGCTGTTTCTTCTGCAACAATTCGCTTCGGTTCATGCTGGCACCCTCTGACTGAAGCGCTCTGTCGCTTTCTAGTTTCCTGACGTTGTCGTCCCCGTGACCTTCAGAACAATAGGTTCCTGGTCCTTTGCCTCGAACTGGCTGTAGAACTTTCGGAGATCCGGGTACTCCTCCGTTTTATACAGGATCTCTGCGAGGTAAAGATTGCGGCGTATCGTCAGGGAGGTCGAGTCTGAACTCGCCTTCATGTTGTAAACGGCCATCTTCGGCATCTTTGCTTCCCCATCGGGTGGCGCCGATTCAAGCTGAAGTCCTGCGGGGAAACTGATACGTATGGCGTCCCGCGTAGTGTAGCGATAGGGGAACCAGACCATGAGTTCCCTCTTCTCGTGCGCAAAAGTAGCCTTCGCATTGACCTCAAAGAGGTCACCCGGTATTAGCAGGCGCTTGCCCGTAGCCGAGCCAATTGGCCCCTTTATCTCCAGCGTAGCCGAGAGCGGCTCCTCGTAGTCCGTCAGCTTGTCGATGGAAATCAGCTTCACTTCTATACCACCCGGAAGCATCCGCTCTACTGTATCTTTCATCTCCCTGTCGACCGATTCCTTGTCGTTCAAGAGCGCTTTATGGCGCCATTGCAGGGCGGGAGATCCTGTGAACTTCAGATCGATCTTGCCTGTAACCGCGCCATTCTGATCCATCTTCAGATCTGCGATCCGTGTGGTCACGGATTCGGTGTAGTTTTCACCAGGAGTTCCGGAGAGCATGGTTCCACCATCTGTTTGCCGAAGGCCGCCGGTGTCGGTGTGTTTCCAGGCCAGGTGCCCATAGGAACAATACCGCGAACCTGGATCGAAAAACCTGTCCTTGCCATCCACGTTTACAACTGCGATGTTGTCATCCAACTGGCCGAGACTCAGATAGTTCTGCATAAAGAGCGACCTGCTCCTGTCCGTAACAACCATTAGGTAGGCCTTCATTCCTGCCGCGCGCGCCATTGCCACAAAGAGCGCTGCCAATTGATCACTCGAACCGCGCTTTCGCGTCCAGATGTCGTCTGTCGTTCGAAGCTGCGAGAGTCCCTCGGCTTTATCCTCCACCCGCGAATGCTCCCTGGTGAAATCTGAATTCTCGATCTCCTCGACCGCGGCGTAGATCTTTCGCAACTTCTGGTCCTGAGTCGTAGATCCCGCCACGAGTTGTTGCACCGCACCGCCAACCAGATGTCCCGGCCCTATAAACTTGTCGTTATTCTTCGACCAGTATTTTCCTTCGGCTTTCCAGAACTCCTCCGCTGTCCTGTATGGCGAGTAGTAAAACATCACTCGGTAGTTGAGGCTTGACGCAGGTGGCATGTATTCCTCTTCCGGCGTCGGAGGGATATCATTCACATCCAAATCCAGGATTGAAGCACCGGCACCGCTTCCACCAACTGTCGCCGAAGCAGCAACAGTGCTTTTGATCTGTACACCTGGCGGGAGAATAGGGGTCCAGGCAACAGACGTACTTGTGCTTCTTCCATCCTCTGTAGATAACTGCCGGTCAGTCGGGCGCCAGTAGAAGTGTCCTTTCCGCAAATAAAGATCGTTTTGCACGATCCAAAGCGGCGGGGCGTACATGTTGTCTTCCCATCGCAGCTTGTAGCGATATTCGATGATGCTGCCGATCGTTACGTCGGGCAGCGTGAACACCTTCTCCTTGGCCTTGTAACCCTGCGTCTTGACTACT
>CAHJWN010000095.1 GCA_903642265.1 Acidobacteriaceae bacterium
CCCGCCGGATTGCACAGCGCGCCGCCGCGCCCTGCCCCAGGAATAAGCCAGCCGCGCAAGCACCCCAGACACCAGGTAGCCCAACGCAATCACCAGCAGCGCCCACTCCGACTCCATCACAATAACCGCCCCCATCAGGGCCAGTACAAGCAGCATCCGGACCGGATGCCGTTCGCCCAGGTTGATCTCCTTGCCGCTCCAGAAGCGCCAGCTGCTGATCATCAGGAATCCCGTTCCCATAATCAATCCCAGCCACAGGATCGACATTCGCGCGTCCACAATCGGCGACCCGCGAAAGAAGTGCACGACCGCAGCCAGAACGCCCGCGCCCGCCGGGATCGGCATGCCCACAAAGTACTTCCTGCCCGGCCTTCCAGGATTACGCGGTTGGGGATTGATGCTCACATTGAAGCGCGCCAGTCGACTCGCTCCGCAGATCAGAAACAGAAAACACACGAACACGCCGACGTGCAGGATACGTTCCCGCAACAGCGGAAACGCCAGCATCGGCAGCATGCGAAAACCCCAGATGTAAGCCAGCACACTTGGCGCCACGCCAAACGTAATGACATCGGCCAGCGAATCCAGCTCCTTGCCAAAGTCGCTCGTTGTGTTCGTCATCCGCGCAATGCGACCGTCCAGCCCATCGAACAGCACGGCAAACCCGATAGCCAGGGCAGCTCGATTGAAGTAGTTCGGGTCCGCCACACTGCCTTGGACACTCTGCGTAATCGCATAGTATCCAGCCGCGATGTTCCCCGCGGTAAACAGCGACGGCAGGACGTACATCCCGCGGCGCGGATTGCGACCCGTTCCGACTGCACCGCCTGCTTCTGCGATCTCCGCCATCAGGCGCCCATCGCTCGCGGCATGGCTACCGCATCAACATCCGGCAGCACAGCCAGCACGGTCGATCCGCCGGCAACCTTGTCGCCCTTGCTCACCTTCAACTCGGCATCAGCCGGCATCAGCACATCCACGCGCGATCCAAACTTGATCAGCCCCATGCGCTCGCCGCGTTCTACCCGGTCACCCACCTTAAGATTGCACACGATGCGCCGCGCCAGCAGACCCGCAATCTGCTTGAAGCTCACCTCGTATTCGCCTGCATCGATCGTAATCAGCGTCTGCTCATTCAACATCGCCGAATCTTTATTCATCGCATTCAGGAACTTGCCTTTGCGATGCTCGCACAGCGTTACCGTGCCTGTTACCGGAGACCGGTTTACATGCACATTGAAGACATTCAGGAAGATGCTCAACCGAAGCTTGCTGCCGCTCTTCGTCTCCACCCAGTCCGCCTCGGTCACCACGCCATCTCCAGGCGAGACAATCATCCCTCGGCCGCTCGGAATCTCTCGCGTCGGATCGCGAAAGAACCACAGGAAGAACATCGCCAGGAGAACAGGAATCGCTACCAGCCAGGGAGACGATGTGAGATAGAAAATACCTGCCGCGACCACACCGAACCCGATCGCATAGAAGTAGCCGTCCTTAACCATAGAGAACGATTATAAATCGCCACGGTCTGCATCTGGCCCGGGACCGCGCGACGCAAGGTCAAGCCGCATCAAGACGGCATCGTCCTCGGGTCTCTGGTAGTACCCGGGTCTCTTACCTACGGCCACAAAGCCGTGTGACCGGTAAAGGGACATTGCCCCTTCACTGCGGCTCCGCACCTCGAGCTCAATGGTCCCGGCGCACATCTCGCGCGACCACTTGATCACCTTCGCGCACAGCGCACCTCCTACCCCCAGTCGGCGCGATGGCTCCGCTACCCCGATACTCTCCAGTTCAGCCTGCGCGGCTACGATATGGGCCACCGCAAAGCCCACGATGCTGGTATCTATCTCGGCCAGAAAGAAACAGCGGCTTAGGCCATCCGTCTCTCGCTCGTGTCCCATAGGCGTAAGCGCGGACACATAATCAACCAGCCTCCAATGAGGAACCAGGCCGATCTCGCGTTCGAGCGCAAGAACACCATCCAGGTCGTTCCCCTTCGCAGCACGAATTGTGTACGTCGCACTCATCTCGAGTTCAATCCGCTTTCCGAACTGCCGGTTTCGCAAAGATCTCCGCGTCTGTTCGCCGCAGGTAATTTGCATCGAGCGTCGCCGCATCGTCGAAGCTCTTCTCACTCAGACGCCTCAAAGCGATCGGCAGCGCATCCCCCGCATCTGGTTCGGCCACCATCTGCACGCCAGCTACATTCTCCATTGCTTTCAGGACAGCTTCCTCGCAGACCATTACTGCACCTGCTTCCGCACACGCGCTCAGAACATCCTCCCGCGACATCAACGACTCACCCATGCATTCCGCATCCCTATACTCCCCGCAGTAAAACTCTCCACGCCCCGCATCGATCAAAGCGCAAACTGTTCTTCCCCCCGCCACCACACCCGCGCGCGCCAGCATTGCCAGGCGCGACACAGCAATCAGCGGCACACCACTCGCCTCGCCCAGACCCTTAGCCACACTCAGCCCCACTCGCACCCCGGTAAATGACCCTGGGCCCGTCACAACCGCAATCGCATCCAGGTCCCGAAGCTTCAAACCCGCTCGAGAAAGCGCCATGCGGACCGAGGCAACCAGCCTCTCCGATGCCATCCGGCCCGGCATCGCCTCCTCGGCAGCGATCGGCACGTCCAGACTCGAATCAGCCAACGCAACACTACCTTCTGCTCCGCAGGTGTTCAGCAGCAGCAATCTCATGGCTGCTCCGACCCCACCGCCCCCGACCCATCACCCACGATCTCGATCAATACTCCTCCCGTACTCGCCGGATGCACAAAGAAGTACCGATGGCCTCCCGCGCCAATGCCAATCGCATCGTTCACCAGCCGCACATCCTGCACCTTCATCGCTTCAAACTTCGATTCTATGTCTGCCACGGAAATCGCAACATGATGCATGCCCTCGCCGCGCTTCGCCAGGAATCTTCCGACAGTCGAGTCCTGGCTCATAGCCTCCAGCAGCTCCAATCGACTCTCACCCAACACAAGCATCGCCGTCTTTACCTGCTCCTGTGGGACGATCTCTTCACGGCCCACCTGCAAGCCCAACGCCTCATAGAACACCCGCGCTGCCGCAATACTTCGTACCGCAATCCCGATATGATCAAGCCGCAGCGATCCGTCCCGCAGCAATTCCTCCTGCAGCAACCCATCCCGCAGCGATCCATTCTGCAACCCTGTCTCTTTCATCAAAACGCGTCGTCTCCCCCCACCTCGACCAGTCAGAAACAAGTCGATCGCTGCCAGCAACTCCGCAACACCATCACCGCTCGTTGCCACCGTCCGCAGAATTGGCGCCCGCCCCTCTTCAGCACCATCCAGCTCCTGCATCGCCGCGATCTCGGCCTCTACACGTTCCGCGCCACCCTGATCAGCCTTGTTCACCACGTACAGGTTCGCAGCTTCCATAATGCCGGCCTTTAGACTCTGTACGTCATCGCCCATGCCCGGCACCAGCACCAGCACCGTCACATCCGCGATCTTGACTACTTCAATTTCGTCCTGCCCAACGCCCATCGTCTCAACCAGGATCATCTCCCGCCCGGCCGCCTCCATGACCGCACACACCCCCGCCACCGACTCTGCCAACCCACCCCGCGCACCTCGCGAGGCCACGCTTCGAATGTAGACACCACCATCGCCCGCGAAACCCAGCATCCGTATGCGATCGCCCAAGAGTGCCCCGCCCGTAAATGGACTTGTAGGATCGACCGCCACGATCCCGACCCGCTTGCCCAGGACCCGCAAGGCTCTTGCCATCTGGTCAACCAGGGTGCTCTTGCCGGCCCCCGGCGGCCCCGTGATCCCAACGCGCACCGCTCTCCCGCGATCTGTCTGGCAGGCTGCGAGAATCGCTTCCGCCTCCCCCGACCCGTCCTCGACCAGCGAGATCGCCCTTGCCAGTGCGCGGACCTCTCCTGCTCTGACCCGCGCCATCAACCCGGCCACACCCGCGACTTCACTCACATCAGCACTCACGTCAGCGATCATATCGCTTCATCCCATCCCGCCCGAACCTGCCAAACAACCGTCAGCGCCAGGCACACGCTCTACACTAAAAGAGAAGCCATGACCACGATTGGGACGCAACTGAAAACGAGCAAGCGCCGCCTGGTGATCCACGACAGCCTGGCCTTTCTTGTCCTGCTCGCCATCACAGCAGTTCTCTTGGCGATCACACTCTTTCTCTTCCGCAGCTTTTCCGCCCATCGTGCAGAATTCGCCCGTGAATCGGGCGAAGAAGGCCGTCTCGCTCTGCTTCAGCACCGTCCCCACGACGCCATCGGCGATCTGCGCACCGCACTCTCCTACGCTCCCAACGAGCGCAGCTACGAACTGCTCCTCGCCCAGGCGCTCGGCGACGACGGGCATCTCGATGAAGCCAACAACTACTTCCTCAATCTTTGGGAGTCGCAGCCCGGCGATGGTTTCATCAACCTCCAGCTTGCCCGTCTCGCACGTCAGCTGCAAAAGCCCGAGGCGGCAATTGATTATTACCGCGCCTCCATCTTCGGCAGTTGGAACGGCGACGGCATCACCCGTCGCCGGGAAGTGCGCCTCGAACTCGCCGCCTTCCTCATCGCTCAAAAGCAGTTCGCCCTCGCCCAGAATGTCCTGCTTGTCGCCGCCAGCAATGCTCCCGCCAACGCCAACCTCAGCCTCAGCTTCGGCGACACGCTTCTGGAAGCCAACGATCCTGACGATGCCATGAAGCAGTATCAGAAAGCAATGCTTGAAGATCCACGGCTTGCGATCACTTACGAAAAGGCGGGCCGCCTTGCCTATACACTGGCGGACTACCCGCACGCTCGCGACTATCTAGAAAAAGCTCTCCGCGAAAGCGCAGGATCCCTGGGCGCCTTGCCTGGACCGGAAGGCGACATATCCACGTTGCTCAAGAATTCTGAGCGCCTGCTGGTCCTCGCACCCGACACCGCTACCACCCGAAGTGATCGCATCACCCGGATCCTGGGGAACCGCACCATCGCCCGGAAACGCCTCGACGCCTGCATCATCCAGACAGCGACCCCGCAAACCTCGCTCGAAACGCTGAAGTCCCGATGGACCGCAGCCGCCAGCAACTCCACTCGCGCCGCCCTCATGCGCGACGACTCCAATCAGGACTTGAACCGCAGTCTCATCAATGACACCGAGACTGAAACTGCCAGGCTCTGCGGAGCACCACAAGGTGACGACGCCCTTTTATTGCTGCTCGCCCAGCGCGCCCAGAATCGTTAGTTAGGAGCAACAGTGCAGGTCCAGGAAAAGGTAGCACCCCTGGCGGACGACACCGTCCAGTCCACGGCTGAGATAGCCCCCGCACGCGAAGAGCGCCTCTTCCTGCTGCTCTCCATCTTCATCGGCGTCATCTCAGGCCTGCTCGTCGTGTCTTTCCGCATGGCCATCGACTGGCTCAGCGTCCTCCTCCTTGGCCCATCGCCCGCTGCCTACCAACCTCGTTTGATCATCGTTCCGGCGCTCGCCGGCATCGCCATCGCCCTCCTCACGCGCTATGTCTTCCCCCAGGTCCGAGGCAGCGGAGTCAACCAGACCAAGGCCGCTCTTTACATCTCAAACGGCTACATCTCGATCCGTACAGTCATCGGCAAGTTCCTGCTATCGTCGCTCGCCATTGGCAGCGGCCACTCCCTCGGCCCCGAAGATCCCTCGCTCCAGATTGGCGCCGGCGTCGCATCGCTCATCAGCCGCAAGATGGGTCTGTCGCGCGAAAAGCTGCGGATCTTCGCGCCTGTTGGCGCAGCCGCAGGTCTCGCCGCCGCCTTCAACGCCCCCATCTCCGCCATCCTCTTCGTGATTGAAGAAGTCATCGGCCAGTGGAGCGCCGGCGTCCTTGGTTCCATCGTTCTCGCTGCCGTATCGAGCGTCGTCGTCGCTCGCTCTTTCTGGGGTTCGGAGCCGATGTTCCGCATCCCTACCGTCACCACCCTCGATCCCCGCGAACTGCTCGCCTACGCCGCGCTCGGCCTCGTCGGTGGCATTGCCTCGCTTGTCTTCGCCAAATCCCTCGGCTATCTTCGCCCACGCCTTCGCGCCCAGACCTCCTGGACGATCCTCCAACCCGGGCTCGCCGGTCTGCTCGTTGGCGGCATCGGCTACTTCGGCCTTCCTCAGGTCATGGGCGCCGGCTACGAGGCCATCGACCAGGCCATGCACGCGCAGTTCGCCTTCAAGATCCTCATCCTGCTCGCCATCTTCAAAATCATCGCCACTACGCTCTCCTTCTCAAGCGGGACTCCCGGGGGCATGTTTGCCCCCACGCTCTTCATCGGAGCAATGCTTGGCGCAGCCGTCGGCTCCTTCGAAAAGCACTACTTTCCAGGCCTCACCGGATCGACCGGATCCTACGCCCTGGTCGGCATGGGCGTTCTCTTCGCCGCCTTCCTTCGAGCCCCGCTCACCTCGGTCTTCATGGTGCTCGAGGTCAGCGGCAACTACTCCGTCATTCTTCCCGTAATCCTCGCCAACACCATCGCGTACCTTATCTCCCGCGCCCTGCAACCAGTTCCCATCTTTGAACTCTTCACCCACCAGGACGGCCTCTACTTGCCTTCCATGGAGGAAGAACGCGAAGAGAAACACGATCTCCACTTCGAAGATGCGCTCGGTCCCATTGGCGTGCCAGTTTTTAAAGGCTCAGAGTCGCTCCTCGATGCCAGCAAATCCATCAGCGAAGCCTTCGAGAAGACCGATGCCACCTCTGCTTTGGTCCAGTGTAAGGAGAACGCCTGGTATGCGGCGACCCGCCCGGAACTTGAAGCGATCTTCGCCGCCATCACAGACGATCAAGACCCAAAACAGACCCTCGAAGCCAGCCTCGGTTCTGACCGCACGCCAATCATGTACCCCGATCAACCACTCGCAAGCGCTTTACCCTATTTCAAACGCTGGCCACTCCTGCCTATTTCGAACCGCGCCATGCGCGGCGCCCTTGAAGGTGTTCTCTCGCAAGCCGACGTTCTCCGCCGCTACCAGGGCAACTAAATCAGCTCGCTAGCTTCTTTCAGTGAGCGTGTGCGACTCGACCGCTGGGATTGCTGGATACATCACATATCGTTCCAGAAATCGAAGACCAATCGTGCTCTTGCAAGTCGCTCCAGGTCTGCGCCAGCCTCAAGCCATGAGCGTGCTCTACCCTGTCGTCGACAAGTCATTTCCCTTCGCTTCCGGTCCAAACATCGTAATCACCGCAACCACCAGCGCCACGATCACCACCGTCCCAGTCAGCGCCACCTTCAGCATCCCACCCGAAAACGCATTTGCGTACCGCACCTGAAATACGCTGTTCCGCGACGAGAGCAGGTTTCCCAACTGGTACGCCAGCCCCGGAAACACCGCCCGGACCGGCCCTGGCGAAAGCTCGTTCAAGTGCGCCGGGATTACCCCCCACGCGCCCTGCACCATAAACTGCAGCAGAAACCCGCCGACCGCCAGCAAGGCGACCGAGTGCGACCACGCCCAGAGCGGCACCATGGGAATCGACAGAAGCGCTGCCCACACGATCGCCCTTCGCCGGCCGAACTTCTCCGACAACGTCCCAAAGCACACACCGCCAAACAGAGCCCCGAAATTTGCAACCACCAGGATCAAACCGACGCGCGACGGACTCAGTTCGTGATCATGCTCGAGAAACGTCGGATACAAGTCTTGCGTTCCATGGCTGAAGGACGTAAACGCCGTCATCAGCACCACGATAAACAGGAATGCCGGCAGGAACTTCACTATTGCCGCGAAGCTGAAGCCCGGCGCCTTCACCTGACTCGTTCTCCGCAATTCTCGCGACTCCAGCCATGCCGGGGACTCTTTCACAAACAGCCGCAGATAGAACGCCAGCAGCGCAGGAAGCGCTCCAATCATGAACATTACCCGCCACGGCATGAACATCCCCGTCCCATGCAGATGCGGAAACAGCAGCCCGTAGAGCGCAGCGGCCAGCAGGTTCCCGACAACATAGCCTTCCTGCAGCAATCCGGAAAAGAACCCGCGCGACTCCTTCGGCAGCACCTCGAACGCCAGCGCCGAAGCCACGCCCCACTCGCCTCCCATCGCAATGCCAAACAACGCCCGCCAGATCAGAAAGCTGTGCAGCCCCGGCGCAAACGCCGACCCCAGCTCAAAGATCGAGAACGCAATTACGTTGATCATCAGCGTCGGCTGCCGACCAAACCGCTCCGCCATCGCTCCAAACAGGAAAGCCCCAACTGGCCGCATCACGAGCGTCCAGAAGATCGCCTCCGCGACTTCTTTCGTCCCTACGTGAAAGTCCGCCGCAATCGCCTTGAGGCATACGGTCAGCAGAAAGAAGTCGAACGCATCCAGCGTCCAGCCTAAAAAGCAGGCGCCGAAGGTTCTTCGTTGGGTCTTCGTTAGCGATCGGACTTCCTGCACCAGGCCCATATCTTCGCGATGTTAGCACCGAAGATCGACCCAGGGCTGTCCTACAGCTTCGCTCCAAGCGGCGCAGCCACTCGCGGTACGATCTGCGACGGGTCTGTCCCCGTCTCATCCGCATACTTGCTCAGCAGTTGATGATGCAGGCAGTACAGCGCCAACTCCAGCCGGTCCGAAACTCCTAGCTTGTCGTAGACCTTGCGCAGATAATTCTTGATTACCTGCTCGGTCGTTCCAATCTGGTAGGCGATCTCTTTGTTCCGCATCCCACGCGTAATACATCCGATAATTGCAATCTCTTTTTTCGAGAGCTTTGGCTGGACCCGCGGATTGGTCAGCGATGTCGCCTGCGACCGGTATGCATCGATCACCCAGCTTATGGATTGGTTATCGATCCACGTCTCACCCTCGGCAATCTTCCGTACGCACTTCACCAGCAAATCGGGCGTAATCGAACGCGGAACTACCCCTCTGACGCCGCGGCGATAGAGCTCCACCGTGTTCATCTCGTCGCTTTCGACGACCTGCACAATCAGCTTCGCATCGGGCGCCCGTCGCACCAGCTCCGGAATTGCGTCCACGGTTCCCGAAATGAGCTGTCCTTCCAGCACCACGACATCCGTCGGGTACCGCTGGAGCGCGGCATATAAATTCGACAACGTCTCCGCCTGCGCAACCACACGAATATCGTCCTCAAGCGCGAAGACCTTCCTGAGCCCAACCCGGTAAATTGCCTGGGAGTCAGCCAGAATGACCCGGATTCCCGCAGTGATCACAGCTTCTTCTGCTATCTCTGCATTGGCTGTCTTTGGTTCCATAATGTCAGCCATCATTCATCACACCTTTAGGAAATATTCATCAATTACTGCTGCAGCTCTCATCGTCTGCTCGGTAAACTGGTGACGGACAATCCGCCCCGTGCAATGGACAGATACGTCGCTGTCCGAACCCATTACTGCCGAAGGCATCGTCATGGTGAACACAATCCGGCTGCCAACCGCCGGGAGCCGGGTGGCTGAAAACAGCAGCCCGTTCGCCGAAACGTCGACCGTCACAGCTTCTATGGGTCCGTCGTCGGTTTCAAGAACCACCGCCAGCTGCATGGGGAAGCGTACGGACGCGCGAACCGCGTTCTGTTCACCTGCTTGCTGCACTTGTGTCATCCCTTTTCGCCCCTCGTTCAGTTTCAAGCTTCAAATCTCGCATCCTGTGCAATCCGTTGCTCAGGTTTTTGAAACTCTACCTGAAGCCTTGCCCATACATAATCGGCCATAAATGTCGGGAAAGATAGCTGGCTAAGTTAACGGAACAGCGCCGCCGACCCACCAACCCACTCCTGATTTCTATTCTGGTCGACCCCCATCATCAGCCCACGTCCCATGCGTACCAGGCTGATTACAGGCTCCATGGCCGCACCATCCGGCCACAGGTACATGATCCTCACTTCGGCCATAGTAGCGCCGTTTGGTGTCTTGATCACTGGCTCGAAAGTCGCACGCTCTTGTAACAGGAACAGGTGACGGTCCTCAACCGGGATCGCCTCTAAATCGTGGTCAGTAGGCGCAAACTTAATACCCTGGCCGGCGTAGGAATACAGCGGCTTGAGCAGGATGCGTTCGCGACTCTCAGGCAGTTCGCCCCGATTCTTGCCGGCATACCAGTCGTCCAGAAACACTGCCTTCGGCACCGCGGGATGATTGAGGTACGGCAGCGAAAACTTGCTAATCCTGAAATACCAGTTCGGGTGGCCGGCCCACTCCACGTCCAGATCATCGCGGTAGTCGAAGGGCAGCGCAATCTGCTTGCGCTCGATCTCGTCCACGATGGCACGGTTAAAGACTCTTTCGATCGCAATCCAGCGCCCGTCTTTTTCATAGAAGAGCCGCCTGCCGTCCTTCTTCACCTTAGCGATGTCAACCGTCGCAAGCCCAAACTTGTCCTCATAGATATGGAAATCCGGCAGCGTCTTCTGCGCTTGGGGAGTCACTTCGAGCAGCACCACGTTCTCAACAGCGTGCTCGCCGAAAACCACCTTCCGAAACAGCCGCCAGTTGCTCTCGCGATCCTGTCCGCCCTGGTGCCAGCGCCACTCATCCGAAAGTCCAAACGTTCGGACATACTCCTCGGCCAGCACATCCTGAAAGCCAAACACCGATGGAAACGCCTGCATCTCCACCAGTTTCGGCGTTAGGACCCCGTCCTCGCCCCGCACCAGGCCGAAGTCCACTGTCATAAAGTTTGGTTGCGGATTTTCGTTTCCCAACTTGTACTTCTCTGGTATCGCCTCGCCCGCGGCTTTCATATACTCAGGCGAATCGACGAGCTGGTGTGTCAACTCCGCCCCTACCGCGGCCATCTCTACGAGCAAGCTTTTATCGAAGAAGCACGGCGTCTCAGCTACTCGGAAGTCGACATGTGTCCGCGTTCTTTGGTCTAACCGCCCAAGCAGCGTCTTGTACTTTTCCGGGGTAAACGACGCGTTAAACTCATCGCGAAACGGCTGCAGCATGACTTCCGATCTGGCCCTTGTCGTTCCCCGCCGTGCAACCGCTTACGTTTGCCTGAGGACTCATGCCCTTGACCAACGATTATGGATGCGAAATGAGGTAACTATTTATTTCAGTTACCTCATCTTCCGTCAAGCGGAACCCCGCCGCAGGCACCACACCGTCTACCTGCTTCGCGCTGCGGCCACCTACAATCGCCGCTGTAATCCCAGATTTTGACAACGTCCATGCAATGGCCACCACGCCGGCGCTAACGTTGTGCCGGGCACCCAGTTCGCCGAGGAATTCTGCCAGCTTCAGATTGCGCTCGAGCTGCGGCTCCTGAAACGCTTTCGCATTCCGTCGAAAATCGTCCTTGGGGAACGCCGCCGCCCGCGCTTTCGTCATGGAGCCAGTAAGCAAGCCGGACTGCATTGGCGAGTAATTGATCACCCCGATCCCATGCTTCTCACAAAAGGGCAGGATCTCTGCTTCGATGCTGCGGTTGATCATCGAATACGGCGGCTGCAGGGATGTAATCGGAGCGATCTTCATCGCCCGTTCCATCTGCGCCACACTGAAGTTCGAGACGCCGATCCATCGCACCTTGCCTTCCCGTACAAGGTCCGCCATCGTCGCCCAGCCCTCTTCAATCTCCTCATCAGGATTTGGCCAGTGGATCTGGTACAGGTCAATCGACTCAACCTGCAGCCGCTGCAGGCTTTCTTCCGCCTCTCGCCGGATCTGCTTGAGCGATCGCTTGATCTCCCGGCTCTCATCCCACACCATGGAGCACTTCGTAAACACGTAAGGCTTGTGCGCGCTGCCCTTCAGTGCCTTCCCAACTACCTCTTCCGAGTGTCCGAGTCCATACACCGCCGCCGTATCAACCCAGTTCACCCCAAGCTCCAACGCCCGGTGAATCGCCGCGACCGACTCATTGTCATCCTGCGGCCCCCACGCGAACTGCCAGTCGCCGCCGCCAATCGCCCACGCGCCAAACCCGATCCGTGTCAAAGCCAGATCAGAGTTCCCTAACACCTTCGTCTCCATCGTCATGACCACTATGATGCGACAACACCAGTCTTGGCGGACACCGGAAGACGGTCAACTCGCAACTTCTTACGAATCCAACAGAAACACTCCATCGCGCATAATCTGTTCTTCCCCATCCGCATCTCCCAGCCAGATATTGAATCCCAGCCCCACCACATCGATATGCGTCGACGACTTCCACTGTGCTCCGGTGTGCGCTCCATATGGATCGCCAAACGCGATGTGCACGCCTGGAAACTTCTCATCCTGCAGGATATTGCCGATCACCCGCTCTACCCCGATGTTTGTTCCAATCGCAAACTCTCCTACGCGATCGGAGTTCTCATCCGTGTGCGTGTAGTCCCAGAAATCTTTCTCCAGCTGCTTGTTCTTCGACGAAGCCCTCACGATCCGGTTCCCTTCGATCGAGATCGTCAGCGGCGTGTCCCGCAGGATTCCATAGCGCGCGCACAGAAAATCTCCCACCACCCCGTCGACAACGAAGACCCCATTCACCTCACCTGGAGCAGTAAAGCACTCGCCGCCTGGAAGGTTCCCCCACTTCTCCGTGCTGATAATGCCTGAAGTTTTGAACCACTTGTAGTTCGGCGAGAGCTCCGCGTGGATGTCCGTTCCTGCAGCAGTCGTCGCTCGCACGTAGGTCGCCGCCCGCACCTTATCGAGCACCGCCTGGCTCAGGCGATCAATCGCGAGAAAGTCCGCCCGCATCCCCTGCGTCATAATCTCTGCAGTGATGTTTACCATGTGCGCGTGACGCATCCGCCGCCGGTTTACAACGTCCGTCATCTCCATCCGGCTGCGCAACTCGTTCGGCTGGACCTCCACCGCGAAGATGCTCACCTGCGAGCTGTCCATATCTTCAAGCACGTCCTCCGGCATCCCAACCAGGGGTCTCGCCGCAAGGTCTTCGAGCACGAAGGCATTCCAGGCACAGCCGACCTGCTCCAACTCCAGCGCCATTGAAGCCGCGATCTCCGCACACTTGCGGTCCGTGATCAGCGTTACTTTCTCCTCCGGTTTGATCCGAAGGCAAGTCGTTACGGCATTGTGCGCCCCCGGCGTAAACTCGGGCGGGAAAGAGAGGGTACGGAGATCGATCGCTGCAGGCTGTTCCACCAGGTTTGTCATGTTCTATTCATTCTCCCAGATATCCGTTCGGTAACATGACCAATCTTTCCCTAAGCTTTCGAGCGCCGCCAATATCCTGTGCCCCATTCATCGCGCCTCTGTCTTCCGCGATGAGTGGCCGCCCCATCCGCTTACAGCCCCGCTTTCGTCTCAAGCGCCATGAAGTCCACAACCGCCTCTAGGCTTCCCGTCTCCCTGAAGACCTTCAGTTGCCGGTCCGCACCGGAACCCTGCTCCAACATCGTCTGCACGTAGCCAAGCTCTTGTCGGCTGCCTAATTCATCGAGCGTGTCGTCGACAAAGGCGAGATACTCGGCAATCAAATCCCTTGCAGGCACTTCGCACTGCTTCCCGAAATCAATCATCTTCCCATCCAGCCCATAACGGACCGCACGGAACTTGTTCTCCATCAACAGCGCCCGCGAGTATTGCCGGAAATCCTGGTTCCTTGAATGCAGATGCCACAGCTTGCATGCAGTTGCCTGGATCAGCGCCGCAATCGCGATCGTCTCCTGTGCGCGCAGCGGAATGTCGCAGATCCGTACCTCGATCGTGTCGAAGAACGGGTGTGGCCGCACATCCCACCAAATCTTCTTCGCGTTATCGATGCTGTTCGTCTTGATCAGCAGATTTACATAGTTCTCAAACTCCGAATAGCTCGAGAAACTGTCGGGCAGGTTCGTCCGCGGGAAGTTCTCAAACACCTTCGCTCGATAGCTTTTGTAGCCCGTCTCCATCCCCAGCCAGAATGGCGAATTTGTCGAGAGCGCAAGGATATGCGGGAGAAAATATCGGAGCGAATTCATGATTCGAATTGCCGCCTCGCGGTCCTCAATCCCTACATGCACATGCAGCCCAAAGATCAGGTTCGCCCGAGCCACCAGTTGCAGGTCCTCGACAACCTGCGCATACCTCGGATCAGGATAGATCTCCTGCACTCGCCAGTCCGCGAATGGATGGGTCGCTCCCGCAACCAGCACCAGCCCATGCTTCTCAGCGAGCCCAATCATGTTCCGCCGCAGATCGAAAAGATCTTCCTGCGCTTCCTGGATGTTCTTACAAACCCGCGTTCCCACCTCGATCACCGACTGGTGCATCTCGGCCTTGACCCGCTCTTCCAGCCGCAGTTTCCCTTCAGACAGCATCTCCGTCGCAATATGCGATCGCAGGTCCCGCGTCTCCGGATCAACCGTCTGGTACTCCTCTTCAATCCCTAAAGAAAACGATGGCCGCATTGGACGATTCCCTATCTTCTTCTGTTGTTATTCCCGAAAGGAATCTGCGTTTGATTTCTCTACCTACCCGCCATAATGCTTGGGTGCCCCATGTCTCGATTCTGAGACGTGGGACGTAGATAGCTACCCGTTACCACTCAGCTACCAAAATCGTAAACGACTATCACGCGCCCATTCGCTGTTCTTGTCCGAACGATCTGAGACTAAGAAGGGCGCTCTCAGAGCCGCCTCCGCACGGTTCACACTCGATTACATCAACTTGCGCAACCCACACCTTCGCCGGAAAACTTCGACCCTCATTGGAGTTTCGGCGCAACATCCAGACAATGAATGGAAAAACAGCACAAGCGCCGAAGCCACGAATACCACTGTGCCAAGGATGACCCAAAATTCGGTAGCCCACGTTTAGTCTTTCTTCTTTGCCGCCTTCTTCACGGTAGCTTTCTTAGTCGCCTTCTTCGGAGCACTCTTGGCCACTGTCGTCCCGCTCAAAAATGCCGACCAGTTCATGCCGCCCATCACCGTCTCCGGTGCCTTCGCCTTCTTCACCGCAAGCTCCGCCACAGCATTCACAATCCAGTCGAAGCTCTCTCGCCCCACCGAATGCAGATCCGCGTCCGGAGCAGGGTTCATGAAGTCGATCGCATATGGCACCCCGTCCTCAACTGCAAATTCCACCGTGTTCAGGTCATACCCCAGCGCCTTGCAAAGCGTCAGTGCATCCTTCTCGACCCGTTTCAGCAGTTGCGGATCAGCCGTGTTCGGCCCCAGCACGTATCGCTCGTGGTGCGGAAGCCGCGGATCATATGCCATGATCCGTACCATCTCCTGCCCCACCACGTAGCACCGGAAGTACTCCTTGAAGTTCACCGCCGCCTGCAGCGTCATACAAAGGTCGCCCGTCCGGTGGTACGCATTGAAGAAGTCATGCGGATTATGTACGTGGAACACGTCCTTCCACCCGCCGCCATCATGCGGCTTCAGGAACGCCGGGAACTTCACGTAGTCGAAGATCGCCTCCCAATCTAGCGGATAGTCCAGGTTGCGCAGTGACTGGCTGTTGATCTCCGGCGGATAGTCCTTATGCGGCAGCAGCACCGTCCTCGGAACCGCCACGCCGAGCTTCTCCGCCAGCGCATAGTTGAAAAACTTGTCATCCGCCGACCACCAGAACGGATTGTTGATCACCTGCGTCCCATTCAGGATCGCGTTCTTCAGATACGACCGGTAGAACGGCATATCGTGTGAGATCCGGTCCACGATCACGGCATAGCCTGACGGCACCCCCATGTGCACTCCGCCCAGATGCACAAACTCCGCCTCAATCCCATCCAGCCCCATCGAGTTGATCTTCTCGACCAACGCTCCTGGAAATGTATTCTCAACCCCGAACAGCACGCCAATCTTTTTCAAATGTCTTCCTCCGAATTTATAGGTAGGCCAGGCCATCACCCGGCGACTTCTAGGTAGGCCAAGGCTTCAGCCTTGGCAAAAAACTTCAGAAGGGCTTTGGCCCGCGGGTATCCTCTCCAGCAGCCCTGTACCGACGAAGTTCATAAATAAGTCTGCACCATCCGCTGCCACCAGGGCCAGTCATGCCGGGCGTTGTCCCCCCAAACGTCCAGCTTTACCGGGATTCCCTTCGCCCGCATGATCCCTGCCAGCCGTTCGTTCTGATTCCAGCATTGATCATGGACACCGGTCGCCAGCACATAGGTATTCTGCCGGTAGCGGTCCAGGAACCAGGGGTCCGACATACCCGGGATGAAATGCGTCGGCTGGTTGAAGTAAACGTCCTGGTCGTAGTACCCACCCAAGAAATTGCCCATATCGAATGCCCCGCTCATCGACAGGAATGCCGTAAACACATCCGGATGCCTGAGCGCCATCGTCACCGCGTGGTACCCGCCAAAGCTGCACCCAAGCGCCGCCATCTTCGGCGACCAGTTCAACTTCCTCACTAGTGGGACAACTTCGTGGATCACGTATTCGTCATACTGCACCTGCCGCGCGACTCGCCATCGGGCGGGAACGCTCCGGTTATACCAGCTCTCCGCATCCACCGAGTCGACGCAGAACAACTGCACCTCACCCGCATCAATCTTCCATCGGATCGCGTCCACCATCCCGCGGTCCTCAAATTCGAAAAACCGCCCCTGCGAAGTTGGAAACACCACTGCCGGCAGGCCCGCGTGGCCATATACCAGCATCTCCATACCTCGCCCTAGATGCGGTGAAAACCATTGATGGTAATCGCGTCTCATCGCATCCTTTCTGCTACCCTAACGCAATCCTAGCGTAAATGAGAGCATCAACCCAGCATTGCCAGAGCCACTGAAATCCGAGTCTGCCGACCAGGCGTCACGCTCGCGCAAGCCGCCGCTATCCCGCGACTCCGCACAGAGCGCCAGCTTCCTGACGCCTGCAGATTCGCCTTCGACGCACGAGGAGGACGAGGAGACAGGCAGTTCGGAACCGCCCCTCGGCTTCTCCCAGATTCCCCGTCTCGAGCGGCTCCGCTTCCACTCTGCCATTCTTCCCGAACCGTTCGAGCGCGGCGTCTCCGTCTACCTACCTACTGCGTACTTCGATGATTCCGACCGGCGCTTCCCCGTCTTCTACCTCCACGACGGTCAAAACCTCTTCGACGA
>CAHJWN010000096.1 GCA_903642265.1 Acidobacteriaceae bacterium
AGCCCAGATAGCTAGAGCCCAGACAGCTAGAGCCTCCAGGCTCGGTCTAAGCCTGGAGGCTCGATAGTCACGAAACGGATTTGCAAGCTGTAGTTAGTTGGCGACCGAAGCCTCTGCCGCCTCGACTTCCTTCTCAATCGCCTTTGCCGCAGCAAGTTCTGCCATCTGCTGCTTCTTCAGCGTTGCCGTGTTCTGACCAAGCTCATCAGCCATCTTCTCGGTCGTGAATGTCTCAATCACGTCAGCCACGCGAATGTCCTTGTGGCCAGCGAGATCGATGCCGCACTCGACGCCTTCGCGGACTTCTGCAGCGTCATCCTTGAAGCGCTTGAGCGACGAGATCTTGCCCTTCCAGACCTCAACACCATCGCGCATCAACCGTGCCTGCGCTGCCCGCTTGATGATGCCATCCGTGACACGGCAACCAGCGATCTGGCCAACCTTCGTGATCTTGAAGACGTTGAGGACTTCCGCACGACCAGCGTAGTTCTCCTTGTAAACCGGTTCCAGCAAGCCGTACATCGCCTTCGTCATCTCGTCCTGCAACTCGTAAATAATCGAGTGCAGCCGGATCTCGACGTTCTCGCGTTCGGCCACTTCCGCCGACTTGCGATCAGGCCGCACGTTGAAGCCGATGACCACAGCGTTCGAGGCCGATGCCAACAGGATGTCCGATTCCGTAATCGCGCCCACACCGGAGTGCAGCACACGTACCCGGACCTTCTCGGTCGACATCCGCTGCAGCGAGTCGGCCAGCACTTCGACCGAACCCTGCACGTCGCCTTTGAGGATGAGATTGAGGTCCTTCATACCGGCCTGCTTGATCTGTTCGGCAAGTCCCTCGAGCGAGACACGTGAGCTCTTCGCCAACGCCGCTTCGCGTTCCTTCATCTTGCGGTACTGCGCAATGCCCTTGGCCTTGTCGCGGTCCGCCATCACGAGGAACGTGTCGCCCGCATCCGGCATGCTTTCAAGTCCGAGGATCTCGACCGGAGTCGAAGGTCCCGCCTCTGTGATTGGCCGCCCACGGTCGTCGAACATGGCACGAATCTTGCCAAAGGTATTACCGACGATGTAGCTGTCGCCAAGCTTCAGCGTACCGTTCTGCACCAGGATGGAAGCCACCGCACCGCGTCCGCGATCCAGCTTGGCTTCGATTACCGTTCCAACTGCCGGACGCTCGGGAACGGCCTTCTGCTCGTTCGTATCCGCGACATAGCAGATCATCTCTTCAAGCGCGTCGAGATTCAGACGCTGCTTTGCGGAAACTTCAACGAACTCCGTCGTCCCGCCCGTTGCCGTCGATTGAATTCCACGCGCCGCAAGCTGCTGGATGACCTTCGCTGGATTGGCATCAGGCTTGTCGATCTTGTTTACGGCCACGATGATCGGCACGTTTGCCGCTCGTGCATGGTCGATCGCCTCAATCGTCTGCGGCATCACGCCATCATCTGCCGCGACCACCACCACAACAATGTCCGTCACCTTCGCACCGCGAGCACGCATGCGCGTGAACGCCTCGTGACCCGGAGTATCGAGGAACACGATCTCGCGTCCAAACGCCGGCGAATCCGGCTTTGTGATCTTCACCTTGTAGGCGCCGATGTGCTGCGTAATGCCGCCAGCCTCGCCTGCTGCAACGTCGGTCGACCGAATCGCGTCGAGCAGCGAAGTCTTGCCGTGATCGACGTGACCCATTACCGTGACCACCGGCGACCGGACCACCTCGACCATGCCGGTCGTATCTTCAAGGAAGCCTTCGATGGCCTCGTTCTCAAGCTGCTCTTCTACCGAGATCACAGTGGCATCCGCACCAAACTGCCGCGCCACGTCCTTCACCAACTCGCCGTCAAGCGATTGGTTCACTGTGACGAATACGCCCTTCATCAGCAGCACTGCGATGAGATCCTTACCGCGAACGTCGAGCTTCTCGGCGAGGTCTTTTACGCTGATGCCCTCGGTCACGGTGATCGTCTTCGTGATGGGCAGTGGCTCTCGCGAAACCTGCTGCCCGCCATAACGCGGTGGCGGCTGGAAGCCCTTCATCGGGCCTTCCTTGGACTTCTCGTAGCGCTGTCCGCCGCGACGTTGGCCAGGCCTTGCTGCTGGCCTCATGCCTTCGCCCGGGCCAGGCATTACGCCGGGAGCGCCAGGTGCCCCACCCGGCCGTGCACCGAATCCTGGGCGGGCAGGGAAGCCGGGACGCGCGCCAGGTGTAAAGCCTGGACGCGGAGGTCCACCGGGTCCTGCGGGGCCGCCGGGGAAGGTGCGCGTCGGATGCATGGGACGGCGTGCGCCCGGAGCCATACCCTGCCCCATACCCTGCCCCATACCTTGACCCATGCCAGCGCCCTGACCCATTCCGGGTCCGCTCGAACCGGGGCGGTTGAACTGTCCAGGGCCGCCGCCAGGGCTGCTCTGGCCAGGGCGTGGTCGCTCAAAGATGGGGCGGCCGCGTTGCGGTGCTCCCGGAACAGGAGGCGGGGCGGTGTAGCTCGGTCGCGGGCCAGTCTGCGGCATAATGACGCGACGCGGTGCTGGGCCCGGAGGTGGCGCTGGCGCTGCGACTGGTTCCGGGGCGGCAACAGCCGTCTCGCTTGTCTCAACTGCAGGAGCAGCTGCTTCCACGACCGGCGGAGGTGCGACCGGAGCCGGAGGCTGGGCAATCGCTGGCGCGGCCGCAACGGGAGCTGGCGGTTGTATGGCGACGGGCTTCGCCTCTGGTGGCGCGGTCGGAGCCGCAGCCACCGGTGGCGGAGCTACAGCCACAACTGGACGTGCCGGGGGAACACTCTGCACAGCACCGGTGGCTGCCGGAGGACGCGCGACCACAACCGCGCCTGCCGGGGGACGGCTGGCAATCGCTGGAGCAGTCGATGGCGGCGTGATGATATTTGCACCCTGGCGTGGCAGAGGCACGATTCGCCGTGGTGCCGGCGCTTCCTGCGTCACTGCAGCTGTTACGGCCGCTACAGATGCAGGTACGGGTGCAGCAGGCGTAACCGGTGCGGTCGGTCCCGAAACGACAGGACGAGCAGCATTGGCAGCCGGGGCAGGAGGCGTGGAGGTTGGCGCAGCTACCACAACAGGTCCGCGTTGCGGCGGCGCATTCTTTGCAGCAGCCTCCGCATTCCGGCGCTCAAGAATGGCCTTCAACGCGTCGCCTGGCTTCGAAACCCCTGAGAGGTTGAATGCCTGGGTCGGTTTGGCCGCGGCCGGCTTGTTCGAAGTGCGATAGCCGTTCTTGAAGTACTCGCGCACCCGTTCAGCCTGGTCAGGCTCGATAGAGCTGGAGTGCGTCTTTCCAGACACGCCGATCGCTTCAAGCGCATCCAGAATGGGCTTGCTCTTTACTTCCAGTTCTCTTGCCAAATCGTTAATGCGAACCTTCGTCATCCGTCCCTTTTCACCTCTCTGCGCCGCTTAGCTGCTCATATCAGCCTCGTCGTAGAAGGAATGTGGTGCATTGTCTATTATCCCTGAAATCGCAGCTTCGCGAACCAGGCAATCGTCGTTTGCGCGGTCAAAACTGCTAACCACGACCATGTCCTTCAGTGATGTCGCTGTCGATGCCCTCATCGGATACTTCCTGGGACTCCGCAACCATCTCGTCGATGGCATCGTTGTTCATCTCAATCCCTGCCTCACGATTATCGGCATCGGAGAAGCCGTCGTTGGCGGAATTGATGTCCTCGAGTTCAGCCAGGTCTTCCGCCGAAAGCGTCTCGATCTCAGACGCTTCGCCCGATCCCGCCTGCCTCGCGAGGATCTCTTCTGGCGTATCTACACCGCTGCTAAGTTCGTTAGGATCTTTTGCCACTGTGTTCTCCTCGGTGCTCGATTGTGTGCCGTCGGCTTCAACATCTGTACCATCGGCTTTCGTCTCAGATGCCGCAGCCGGCTCAGCCTGATGCTCCTGTCCCTCGTCTGCTGCAGACGTCTCATCCGCTACAGGCGTTTCAACCGCTACGGGGCGCTCTTCGCCTTCCTCGTACTGGCCGAAATAATGGCGCACGGCAGTCGAAATCTTCTCAACCGTCTTCTCGCCAATCCCCGGAACTTCTTCAAGCTGCTCAGGCGTCATGTCCGCAAGCTCTTCAACCGTAGTGATGCCGGCCGTGATCAGCTTTTCAAGAATCTGCTCGCCAAGCTCGGTGATCTGCTCCACAGGAGTCGTCGGGCCATGACCCATCGCATGCATCTGCTGCTCGACCTCCTGGCGCTTCTCTTCCTCACTCTTGATATCGATCTTCCATTGCAGCAGCTTCGCCGCAAGCCGGACATTCTGGCCCTTTTTACCGATCGCCAGCGACAGTTGCGTGTCGTCGACGATCACTTCGATCTGCTTATCAGCCAGGTCGACGATCGAAACGCGGCTCACCTTCGCCGGTTGTAAAGCCTTCTCGGCAAAGGTCGTAATCTCTTCCGAGAATTCGATGATGTCAATCTTCTCGCCGCGGAGCTCGCGAATGATCGACTGAACGCGCATGCCCTTCATGCCGACGCAGGCGCCAACCGGGTCGACGTCCTTGTCGCGGCTCATGACAGCAATCTTGGTCCGTTCGCCCGCCTCACGCGCAATCGCGCGGATCGTAACCGTGCCGTCGTAGATCTCCGGGACCTCGCTCTGGAACAGGTTCTGCACCAGTGCCGGAGCCGCACGCGACACGATGACCTGCGGGCCTTTTGCTGCGCGATCCACGCGAAGAAGAACCACGCGAACGCGTTCGCCGACGGAAAACTGCTCCAGCCGCGACTGCTCACGCTTCGGCATCCGCGCCTCGGCCTTGCCCAGGTCAAAGATGACATCCATCGGCTCAAGCCGCTTCACCGTGGCGTTCAGGACTTCGCCGGCACGATGGTTGTATTCGAGAAACACGGTATCGCGTTCGGCCTCGCGCACCTTCTGGAAGATGACCTGTTTGGCCATCTGCGCAGCAATCCGACCCAGCGGTGACGTGTCCTTGTAGAACCGCAGCTCGCCGCCGATTTCGACGTCAGGCGCAAGCTCGCGCGCTTGTTCGAGCGTCATCTGGTTGATCTCGTCTTCAACCTGCTCAGGTGTCTCGACGACGGTTTTGAACACATAAGCCCGGATCTCGCCCGTCTCCTTATCCATCTCCGCGCGCATATTTTCCTGCGTCTTGTAATACTTGCGGGTCGCAAGGGCAATTGCATCTTCAACAGCACCAACGACGACAGCAGGCTCAATGCCCTTGTCGCGGCTCAACGTCTCGATCGATTGATACAGAACACTTGCCATGATGTACTTGTCCTTCTTCGCTTCCGTCGCTGTTTCTTGCTGCTTTTAGGCTCGTCCCCAGCTGTCTTTCGCTGCCTAGATCTCGGCCAGTAAATTCGCTTTCTCAATGTTTGAAAGCGGAATCGTCACACTCTGCTCCACGGGCCCTTTAGCTCCCGTAGCCTTCTTCGCCTTGCCCTTCTGCTTTATCGCGGAGAGGTCGATCGTCAGCACCCCATCCGCAAAATCCGTTAATCGCCCTTGCCACTGCCGGTTATTGTTCACCGGCGTAAATGTCTGCAGCTTGATCAAACTCCCACGGAATCGAGCAAACTCTTCTGCCTTCGACAGCTTTCGCTCAAGGCCGGGCGAGGAAACCTCGAGCGTGTACTCGGCCCCTGGAATAAGGTCTTCAACGTCGAGCACTGTACCGAAATCCCGTGCAAACTGCTCGCAATCTTCATGCGTCACGCCTGAAAGCATCTCGACCGGAACGCCGCTGGGCAGCGAAGCCAACTCATCGGGAACCTCTCCCGATGCGGCCTTGGCAGCAAGTTCAGCTCGGAACGCGGCGTCCTTCTCGATAAACACCTGCAGCGCCCGGAACTTCACACCGCCTGAGAACTGCACTTCGACCACCTCTAAGTGGTGCGAAGCTGCGACACGTTCTGCAAGCGCCCGGATTTGATCAATCTGTACTGCCATCGTTTCCCGCTAAAATGCTCATTTTGCTGCTTTTTGCTTGCGTACGAACGGAAGGCCCGCAAACTTCTTTAGAGCAAATAAAAAGTGGGCTGTGGCCCACTTGTCTCTTCCGTCATTTTCCGGTGCGCTCACGGACCGTACTGTAACGACGGAACAAATTCGCCTGCAGTCTGAATACTACACCGGCGGGTGTCCTCCATTCAATCATCTTCTCTGGGCCAAGGGCCGACCCATATGTTGCTCGCAGCGTATTTCGATTCCGCCCCCTTCGAAACTCACGATAAACTCGTCCCAGCAGCAACTCCATGTCGCAGATTGCCGAAGAGCAAGCAAGGCTCTTGCTGCAGGATAATGATCCCGGCCGGGTCACCGCCCCTAAAATCATCGCCGCTGTCGAGCGTGTTGTAGAACTGGCAGACCCCCTGCGCGTCATAGCCTTCGGCTCCCGGGCTCGTGGTGACCACCGCCGCGACAGTGACCTTGACCTCGCGGTTGTCGTTGCAAAGTACGACCCTAAGGTCGACAAACGCCCGATTTGGCGGGCCGACATTGAGGAGCGGATGGACATGGATCTTCTCGTCTACGATCTCGAGCGGGAACGCCAGTTTGGTAACTCTCCTTTGTCGCTGCAACACGAAGTGTTGAAGGAAGGGGTTGTTCTCTTTGACCGCAAAACCGGTTGCATCGATCGAGCAGCTGCTGCGCGCCTCGTCTGACGATGAGAAAGCTCTGCAGTTTCCACTGCCGGACAGCGGCTTCGGCTTTCACGCCCAACGGGCCGTCGAAAAGCTCTATAAAGCCCTGCTCGCGTTTCGCAATGGTCAATACCCGTTCAGCCACGATCTCAAATATCCTCGCAAACACGTCGAAGCTGCTGGGATACGCTTCCTGTTTGTCAATTTTGCCTCGAAGAACTCTCCGAGTATGCAGGTAATGCTCGGTACGATGATCCTCTTCCGTTCCTGAAAAAAACCAGGCAGCTGTTAAGAAGCTGCATAGCCAGTCTGCGCTCCTTCGTCCTCAGCGAAATCAAGTGATCCGACAGAGTCCTGGAATGGCCAACATCGTCACCGGTGCAACAATAGGAGATCATGATTAATTTGCCCATTCCCGAGGCTCTGACTTTCGACGATGTCCTTCTCGTCCCTGCCTATTCCGACGTGGTCCCCACGCAGGTCAGCACCACCACGCAGTTGACGAAGAACATCACGCTCTACACGCCGCTGATGTCTGCCGCAATGGATACGGTAACGGAGTCGCGCCTCGCCATCGCCATGGCGCAGCAGGGCGGCCTGGGCGTAGTGCATCGCAATTTGAGCATTGAGCAGCAGGCTGGCGAGATCGACAAGGTAAAGCGCTCTGAAAGCGGGATGATCGTCGACCCCGTGACCATCTCGCCCGATGAGACGATCGCCGCTGCGCTCGAGATGATGCGCCGCTTCAAGATCTCCGGTGTGCCAGTCACGAAGGACAAGAAGCTCGTCGGCATTCTCACCAACCGCGACCTCCGCTTTGTTTCGCGTACGGATCTGTCGATTGATTCCGTCATGACCAAGAAGAACCTCATCACCGTGCCGGTAGGCACCACGCTTGAGGAGGCCGAACACATCCTCCACCAGCACCGCGTCGAAAAGCTCCTTGTCGTCAACGACGAGTATGAGCTGAAAGGGCTTATCACCGTCAAAGATATCCAGAAGAAGCTAAAGTATCCGAACGCTGCGAAAGATGCCCAGGGCCGCCTCCGCGTTGCTGGGGCCATCGGGGCGACAGGCGACTTCCTCGAGCGCGCTGCGGCATTGGTCGACGCCCGCGTTGATGCTTTAGCCATCGACTCAGCCCACGGCCACTCTTCGCGTGTGCTCGAAGCTGTCGCGGAAGTGAAGAAGGCCTTTCCGAACGTCGATTTGCTCGCCGGCAATGTTGCCACCTACGATGGCGCAATGGCGCTCATCGACGCTGGTGCGGATGCTATCAAGGTTGGCATCGGTCCCGGCTCGATCTGCACCACACGCATGGTCACGGGAGCGGGCATGCCGCAGATCACCGCCATCTCGGAGGCCTATCGCGCCGCCAGCCAGCGCGGCATCGCCGTCATCGCCGATGGCGGCATCAAGTACTCGGGCGATGTCACGAAGGCTATTGCTGCCGGAGCGAGCGTCTGCATGATGGGATCGCTCTTCGCCGGTGTCGACGAAAGCCCAGGCGAAACGATCCTCTACCAAGGCCGATCGTTCAAGGCATATCGCGGCATGGGCTCTTTGTCTGCCATGGCGCAAGGCTCGGGCGAGCGTTACTTCCAGGGCAAGGAAGACATGAACGAAATATCCAGCGGGGAGCGCCCATCGCTCACCGCCCGCGAAGGCGCAACCCAGAACCGTCTTGCGAAGTTCGTCCCCGAAGGCATCGAGGGCCGGGTTCCGCATCGTGGACCGCTCGAGGCAATGGTCTACCAACTCGTCGGCGGCCTGCGCTCCGGCATGGGCTACCTTGGTTGCGCCACGATAGAGGAACTTCAGAAGAATGCCCGCTTCATCCGTATCTCCGGCGCCGGCCTTCGCGAGAGCCACGTCCACGACGTCATCATCACCCGCGAGGCCCCGAACTACCACGTGGAGTAAGGCAGCGAGAAATGAAAAGGGGATAGGCGAACAAACCGGTCGTAGAGGTAGCTGATCCGCTCCCGCTTTCCACCTGTTCGCCCGTCCTCTTTCTTCCTGTTCCCGTCCCTAAAAGGAGCGAATGCCCGCAGTCTTTTTCGAACGTCCTACCGCAGATTCGCTCGACCGCCTTGGGCCGGTCAGGCGCTTCCTGCTCATCTGGACTCCGGCGCTGATCGGCATCGCCATCGTTGCTACTGAATCACAACCGACGTTCTCCGCCGCCAACACCAGCTCCTGGCTACGGCCCATCTGGGAACGATTGTTTGGCCACATCAGTACGCACGATTGGGAGGAGTTCCATCACCTACTTCGTAAAAGTGGTCACTTCACCGGCTATGGCATACTCTGCGTGCTCTTCCTGCGAGGCTGGCTGCTCACCTTCGCCCGCAACGCTGCCCTGCGCAGCAGCACATGGCGAGGGCGCTCATGGATCTTTGCAGTGCTTTCTACCATCGTGGTTGCGAGCGGTGACGAAATCCACCAGACTTTTCTACCGTCGCGCACAGGCTTGTTCTCTGACGTTGTGATCGACACTTGCGGTGGAATCGTCTTCAGTGGGCTGGTTCTCGGCATCTCCTGGTGCATACGCCAGGTGCGGGCACGCTAGCTCTTGATGCCGAACAAGCCTGTCTGCTCGTCTTTTTCACACACCATCGCGTCAAATCGATGCCTGGTTGTGAACGCGAGGTCCTCATACAGTCGCACTGCGGAGTCATTGGCCTCGGTCACAGTCAATGTAATCGCCTCGTAGGCCGCCGCCGCGAGATGGTTCATCGTATGCTGCAGCATGATTCGGGCAAGCCCCTGGCCGCGAATCCCAGGGGCGATACAAAGCTGCGTGATATGCGCAACTCGCGGCGCCACGCGGGAGCAGAGCACCAGCCCTGCCAGCTGGTTGGCGCTGGTATCGAACAGTACCCACGAGGCAGTCTCCTCGAAGACGCCGCACCCGGGAAATCGGACGATGTTGTGCAGAAAACGCAGCGAGCCATGCAGCGTGCGGTATTGATCGTTGATACGAGAGTCAATGTGGCCGGTATAGCAGTTGTGGATCAGCTCTGCTGAAAGCTGGTACTGGTTAGCGGTCCATTGGCGAACTTGAAGATTGGCCGGCAGACCCTGCAGCAATGGCGCAGGTTGATTGCCTCCTCCGCTTGAACTCTTTTGCTCCGGCTTCAGGGTGCACTCCATAAACAGCCGCGGATAGATCGTAAATCCATGGTTGACGAAGACCATGTTGTTAACGCCTTCGTCGTAGAGCAGCAACTGCGACTCGATACGTGAAATATTCGGCGCGTGCAGCAGCACCTCGAGCAGGTGCAATAGCAGGACGCGGGTGATCTCGGCTGGGCTGTTGCTGTTTGCCTGCACCGCGTACGCATCCCCGACTACTGCCTTTTGTCCCTCGTAAACGCAAAACGTGAAGCCGCAAATTTTGCCGCGATCAAGGGCCACAAAGCCAGGCAATACATGGGAATCAAGATAACCCAATAGCAGTTCTGTAGAGCTCCTGTAGTCCCAGCGAAGCCGGTCCTCCCATGCGGCTGCTTCCTGCTCCAGCAACGGTCGCAACTGGCGCGCATTGAAGTGACGGATATCGAGAATTTCCAACTGCTTGACCGGCGCCATCTTACTTCCGTCCCGTGACATTACAAACTAAAGGTCGTTCGTCGAGATTACAGGAGACGGCCGAAACCGAAGCGGAGGACCGATGGCATAGGACGTTCGGATCCTCATTGCCGGGCAAGCACCCGGTAGACCTCGAAGCCCTGCGCATCGTACAGAAACACTGGTTCATAGACGCGTCCGGCCAGCCAATGGTTCAGGGATTCCGTGTCGCTCGCCGGAATAACCAGAAGATGTTCGGTATCCGGTACGCCGTCTTTTTCGTAGTGGATGAGGCGCCCGTTTCGATAGAACGCAAGCCCATAATCCATATCGCGTTTAATCGACTGGACTGCGACAATCTGTTCATTCGGCGCCTGCCGTGCGATCTCCTGTGCCAGCGGCCGGGCGGAGTAGTTCAAGTCAAGCTCGCGCCCATGAAACCCCAGCAGGAAGATGAGCATGCCAAGGATCGGCACAAGCGTAATCTTGCAGACCTGTGCGATACCCCAGCGGCGGACCGTGAACACGACCGAGAGTAGCGTCAGGATCGCGACCGCACCGGCAGTAACAAGCCATGCCCTGGACGGCACCAGCGTCTCATACTTCATATGCTGCGGAGCAAGCACCAGCACAAAGACCAGCACCGCGCAGCCGGTGGCGTGCGACCACAAGAGCCAGGATGGAATGCCGCGCTGGCGAGTGCGGTTCAGGTAGTCGCCAATAAGAATCGTCAATGGCGGCAGCGATGGCAGGATGTACCCGGGCAGCTTCGACCCCGAGAACGAGAAGAACAGCACCGGAAAGATTGCCCATAGGACCAGGAATTCCGGGAAGGCATCGCCCGCGCGTGAGTGGCCCAGGTAGCGCAGGGGCTTGCGACGGGCTGACCACTCCGCTACTGAGACGCTGACGCCGTCGATGAGCGCTCGCACTCCCAGAATGGACCAGGGCATCAGCGCAATGAAGAGGACAGCAAGGTAGTACCAGAATGGTTGATGGTGCTGATAACGGTTTGTCGCGAACCGTTCGATATTATGTTCGAGAAAGAACTGCCGGTAGAACGTTGGGTTGCGGCGCTGTACCGCGATATACCAGGGCAGCACCATCACGAAGAACAGCACAACGCCCGGCCACCAGAAGGTCCGCCGCAGGACGGCCCATTCCTTCCTGAGACCCAGGAACAAACAGATGATCACCAGGGCAAGAAATGGGGCAACAGGACCTTTTGCCAGAGTGGCAGCGGCGCCGAAGAAGTACAGATCGAAGAGCCAGAACTTCTTGCCCGTCTCGTACCAGGCATACCAGCCGAGCATGCCGATGCAAAAGGGGGCCGCAAGCTGCATGTCGGTCGATGCGCCACGGGCGAACGATGCAATCCCCAGGCACGACGCGGTCATCAGCGCTGCATCCAGGTGCCCGCCCGGCCGGAACCGCCGCATGTGCAGAAAGACCAGCACGATCAGGAAGAAGGCGCCCGAAGATGAGGGTAGTCGCGCCGACCAGTCGGAGACGCCGAATTCCTTAAAGAAGCTCATCGCTCGCCAGTAGTAAAGCGCTGGCTTTTCGAGCCACGGCTGACCGTACAGGATCGGTGTTACCGTTCCACCTTCCAGGCAGTGAAACGAAGCCTCCAGGTCCTCAGGACGGAGGCTTTTTGGGAAGACCTTTGCCTGCGCCGCATGGCAGGCAGCGGAGTGCGCCTCAAGCATCTCGCGCGCGACCTGCGCATAGCGCGGCTCATCTGCACCCACCAGCCCGAGCTGGTCTCCCCCAAAGAAAGGAACCAGACCGTACAGCAGGATGAAAAAAGTGACCAAAAACAGGATTAGCGGTTCCGCCGGAGCTGTGGCTCTGAAACGGCTGACAAACGTGCGCATTCCTGCTTGTCGAACAGGAGAACCAGCGTGCGTCACGGGTTGTGGGATTTCGTTCACTAAATCACTTATGGCCCAGGACTGATGAGTTTGCGGACGAAGTCAGAAGTTAGACAGAATCAGTCGCATCTCGCAATCGCACAACCAATTAAGGTTATCAGAGTCAGCAACTGAAACGAGGAACTGCCGCGCGGCCCCTCGCTTCAATCCGACGTACCTGACTGCAATGAAAAGCTACTTCAGCCGCGAAGCTCGACCAGGACGCGGTCGATTGCTGACGTCAGCGGTCCTGGCAGGGTACAACCGCTGGCATTGACATGCCCGCCACCGGCGAAAGCCTCTGCAACCCGCGCCACGTTCAGGTCGCCTTTGCTGCGGATGCTAAGTCGAAACTCGCCATTCGGTTGCTCACGCAGGAAGAAAGCGGCGTCGATGCCCTGGATCGCGATCAGGTTCCCGACGATGCCCTCGCAATCCTCCGGCGTCGCGCGCGAAGCTGCAAGATCGGCAAGCGTCACCCAACTCCACGCCAGGTTGCCGCTTATCTGGAGCGCGGCCAGCGAGGTGCCGAGAAGACGAACCTTGCTGAGCGGATTGGTGAAGTACAGATCACGGGCAATCTGGCTGGGGCTGGCCCCCCGCAGTGTAAGTTCATGCGCGATTGAGAAACTCTCAGGCGTCGTGTTTGGGTAGGTGAACGCACCCGTATCTGACAGGATCGAGGTATAGAGGCACACCGCCATCGATTGCGTTATCTCGACCTTAGCCGACACGGCGATGCGGTAGACCATTGCAGCCACGGCGCAGGCGCTCGGGTCGATCCAATTGATTTCCCCGAAGTTACGGCCGCTGGTGTGATGGTCGATGTTGATGAGCCTTCGGCCTTCAAGACCCTCGATACCGGTTCGAGCGATACCATCGCACTCCAGCAGGATGGCGGGTGCAGACTGATCAATCTTCGCTGCCGAGCCTCCGAAGCGGATGCGATCAAGATTGGGCAGGTTCTTGTAGATCGCCGGAGCCGCATCGGCCAGTACAAGGTCGCAGGTACAGCCAAGTTGATCGAGTATCTCCGCCAGTCCCAGCACCGAACCGATGGCATCCCCGTCCGGCCGGGCATGTGACGTCACGACAAAGTGCCGTTGTTCGCGGAAGACCGCAAGCAGTTGCGCTACAGAAGCCTCTTCTTCGGTGGTGGCTGCATGGTTTACCGCGGGCGTAGCAAGGTCCAGGTCTGCCAGGACTCCAGTATTCATGTCTTGGCCGCCGCATCAGGCGCGGGCTGAATGGACGATGCGGCGGCAGCAGCCTCGCGCTTCTTGTCTCGCTTCTTGGCCCGCCCCAGCAGTTCTTCCATTCGGCCTGTCATCTTCTCTGACCGGTCGATCGCAAACGTCAGGTCAGGAACGTGCCGCACGCCCATACGGTCCCGAAGCGAGGCGCGGATGAATGCGCGCGCAGTCATCAGCGCAGCCAGGGTTTCATCTTCTTCTTCGGTTGTCCCGTGCACTGCAACAAAGACCCGCGCCGACTTGCCGCCAGGCGCGAGCACAACGTCTGTGACGTTGCAGGGTGCGATGCGCGGGTCAGAGAGTTCGCCCTCGAGCATTGCCCCAATCTCGTCTGAGAAGGTGCTGGTAACACGGTTTCGGTGGTGCGTTCGTGCACGTTGTTCGGGCATTGGTATGCTGTGATGCTAAATCGTTGATCGGCTCAAGGCCAGCGCCACATCCGCAAGTCAGGGCTTTATCCCCCATTTTCTAACGCGCTTCGGGATGGTTTTCATGCCATTTCGGCAAGTGGGAGGGTCAGTCACCAAGAATTTCAGCGTAGATATCGCTGATGTGAACGCCCAGTTGATTCGAAAAAGCATGCAAGGCCCGCTCGATGACCTCACACTGGCCTGTCAGGTAGCTGGTCGAAGCGGAGATCGCTGCCAGGCCGAGGGTAGCGCGGTTCCAGACAAGGCCTTCATCCAACTCGGCGATTGAGACGTTGAAGCCGTGACGAAACTTGTCCTTGATGGAGCGAATCGCCTGGCGGCGGTCCTTGAGAGACTGCGCATGAGGAATCTCAAGTTCGACAATGATGCTCGCGATGGGCATGGTTGAATGTGACACGGAGATTGTAGAAATAGAAGTGCCGATGGCGGAAGCAGTTTAGGCGACCACCAGGGCAAGATGGCTGGAGCGCTTTGAATCACCTCCGAGAACGGACCGGGCAAGTATGAAAGCAATCAACAACATTGATCCCGAGACGAACCAGAAGGCCCTGACGGTGGTGCTGCTCCTGGCTGTGGCCATCGTGGTGGGGAACACCTGGCTCGCCTTTCGCTCGATTGATGTTCTGGTCGACAGCGAGAACTGGGTACAGCATACCCTGCAGGTCATCAATCAGGTCGAGCGGATCATGAGCTCTGCCAAGGATGCGGAGACCGGCAATCGTGGCTTTCTGATCACCGGCGAAGATCGTTATCTTGAGCCGTACACCGATGCGCTCAGGCAGATTCCCGCGGAGTTGGATGTTTTCGGTAAGCTGACCTCCGATAACCAGTCACAGCAGGACAGACTGGTGGAACTCCGTGCCGCATCGGGTCAAAGGCTGGACTTGCTTGCAAAAGGCATTGCCGAAAAACGTAAAGGTGCAAATGTCAACGAGCTTCAGCTGCTGGTCCTGAGCGGCACCGGTAAAGAAGAGATGGATCATCTCCGCCGGATTGCCGATGACATGGAGTCTGAAGAGCGACGGCTTCTCGTCACAAGGGTTGAAGATGCCCGTAAAAACAGCCAGCGCGCCCGCTGGACAACCGCCCTGGCCAGTGCGCTCGACCTGATTTTGCTGGTCTTCATGTTCCGTTATCTTGCGGAGGAGCGTGAGATGCGCCTCGAGAGAGAACGGACCGCTGCGCAACTGGCAACCGCAAAGATGGAGACGGACGCCAAGGCGGCTGAAATTCATAAGTTGAACGAGGAGCTTGAAGCGCGGGTCCGTCTGAGGACGGCTGAGCTGGAGACGACGAATCGTGAGCTTGAGGCGTTCAGCTATTCAGTCTCCCATGATCTGCGTTCGCCTTTGCGGACCATTGATGGATTCAGCCTTGCTCTCGAGGAAGACTACGCCGATGCGGTTGACGAGGTAGGTAAGGACTACATTCGCCGTGTCAGAACAGGCGTCCAGCGGATGGGGCAATTGATCGACGCCCTGCTTCAACTCTCACGTATCACGCGTGCGGAGCTGGTACGGGAACGTTTTGACATGCGCGAGGTCGCGCTCTCTGTTGTGGCAGAGATCAAGCTTGGCATGCAAGCCACTTCAGTCGCAAATGGCAATATCGCTGGTGCAACGCCGGTCACTTTCGAGGTTGATGGCGGCCCGGAGGCTTTTGGCGATCCGAAGCTGATTCGCGTGGCGCTCGAAAACCTCTTCGGAAACGCCGTGAAGTTCTCATCCAAGGTTGCCGCTCCTGCGGTGCAGTTCGGTTGGGACGATGACGCTGAATCATGGTTCGTGCGGGATAACGGTGCCGGTTTCGACATGTTTTATGCAAGTAAGCTCTTCAACGCGTTCAATCGGCTGCATGGCGATAAGGACTTTAAGGGCTCTGGCATCGGCCTCGCCACCGTCGCCCGGGTCGTCCGGCGGCATCATGGAAAGATCTGGGCGGACAGCACGGTGGGTCGTGGCGCCACCTTCTGGTTTACGTTAGGATGACATCCATGGCCGAGGCTGGAAGACTGATATTGCTTGTGGAAGATGACCCGGACCACGAACTTCTTACCATACGGGCTCTGAAGAAGGCGAATGTTGCAAACGATGTTCGAGTGGCCCGCGACGGCGAAGAAGCTATCAATATGCTCTTCGGCGCTGATGCCATCAAGCCGCAGGTAATCCTGCTTGATCTGAAACTTCCCAAGATCGAGGGCCTTGAAGTTTTGCGGCGGATTCGCGAAACGGACTCGACGCGCATGCTTCCGGTCGTGGTGCTTACGTCGTCCGACGAGGAACGGGATGTGGTTCGCAGCTACCAGATCGGCGTGAACAGCTACATTAGAAAGCCGGTAAACTTCAACGACTTCGCAGAAGCGACACGGCAGCTTGGCATGTATTGGCTGGTGCTCAACGAATGTCCACCCCAGACTTAGAGTTCAACCGCGAAGTCAGCCCCAACGCAGACCGCAGGACGCAAGGCAGCATAAGCCGGCCGCTGGATGTTCTGCTCATCGAAGACAATCCCGACGACGCCTTGCTGCTCGAACGCCATCTTCGGCGGAACGGCTTTGAACCGCAGATTGTCCGGGTCGAGACCTCGCCAGCCATGTACGACGCTCTTTCCTGCCTACCGCCAGTCAGCGAGACGCCACGTGTGGTGCTGGCGGACTACAACCTGCCAACGTTCAGCGGCCCCGAGGCCCTGGGCATGCTCAAGGCCAGCGGAATCGACATTCCCTTCATCATGCTGTCCGGCGCTGTCTCTGAAGAAGCGGCAGTGGAGTCAATGCGCGCCGGGGCGCAGGACT
>CAHJWN010000097.1 GCA_903642265.1 Acidobacteriaceae bacterium
CATGTGAAGACGCATCCTTCGGTTGCGGGGGCGCTGGCCAAAGGGAAGCTGACGATTTCGGGGTGGGTCTATGACATTGGGGCGGGGCAGGTGAGGATATGCGAGGGTGGCGGGACGGAGTTTGTGGCGCTGGTTTAGAGCGGTTACGGAGAACGTGTGCAGAGCAGACGGCAGAAGAAGCAAAAGCAGATTCCCTGCGGGAATGACAAGAATGAGAGGCCGCCTCTACACCGAGAAATAAAAGACGGCAGCCCCGGTGGGTTGCCGTCTTTGTTTGCTTGCTGATGTTACTTGCCGCTGGTTGCGTCTGAGCCGTGCTGCTTCACCATCTTGTTGTAGAGGCCGAGGATGAGGAACGGGGCGACCCACTGGCCGACGAAGAGGGCTTCGTTTTCCTTTTTGGCAATCTTGAAGGCGACGGAGCCGAGGATGGAAGCGATGGCGGCGCCGAGGTAAACGCTTGAAGGAATCTGCGCGGTGACTTTTTCGATGGCGGCGGTGACTTGGTCTTCCTGGGCTTCGCCGGGGGCTACGCGGTAGTCGGTCATGTGCTGAATCTCCTTGGGCGGCTGCAGCCGCTTACACGAATAAGGATGCCGAAAGTGGGGATGGCGTGCGGGGAAATTTTTGAGGGCCGGGAATTTGTTGGAGATGAAAGTTCTAGTGAGAAATTTGGGATGGCTCAGGCGAGGCCGGAGCCGGTCATGAGGAGGGAGTGGAGGGTGACATCTTCGAGGAAGGATATTTCGAGACGGAGCGTGAGGACCTGGCGCAGGTTGATGGCGCTGCTGCCGTGACGGCGGCAGGTGCAGAGGCCGGCGAGGGTGTCGTGGGCGATGGAGGTGAGTTCGACGCCGGTGGCGACGAGGGCGGCGTAGAGCTCGACCACGGCGCGGAGCTGGAGCTCGAGGCGGAACTCGATGGTGGTGGAGGAGGTAGTTTTGCGCTCGAGGACCCAGCCGCCGCAGTGGGTGAAGGCGGTGGTGAGGTCCGGCAGGAGGGTGGCGCGTTCGGCGTAGCTATAGCCCTGGAGCTCGAAGAAGCGGAGCTCGGCGTGTTGCAGCTCGGGCAGGGCTGCGGCGACGAGGGAGGCTGGGTGTGGCGGCATGGTTCGGGGTCCCCCTGGGTTCTTCAGGGTCTATCGGTTGGACAGGGACGGGGCCAGGGCGGCGCGCGAGGATTTGTGAACGGAGGTCATGTGACCAGGCCGAGGGGAACGCGGCGGTGCTTGTAAACTGGGTTCGAGAGGGTGGCGAGATGATTGTTGGGCTGGGGACGGATCTGGCGGAGATTGGGCGGGTGGCGCGGAGTATCGAGCGGTTTGGCGAGCGCTTTCTGGAACGGATTTATACGCCGGCGGAGATTGCGTACTGCCAGAGCAAGAAGAGTTTTGCCGAGAGCTTTGCGGCGCGGCTTGCGGCCAAGGAGGCGGGGGCAAAGGCGCTGGGAACGGGGATCAGCCGCGGGGTGAGCTGGAAGGATTTTGAAGTGACGCGGGAGCGGAGCGGGAAGCCGGGGCTGCTGCTGCATGGGCGCGCGGCAGAACTTGGCGGCGGGCTTGGCGTGGCGAGGGTGACGATTAGCCTGACGCATACGCGCGAGATGGCGATGGCGGTGGTGGTGCTCGAGAGCCGGGAGTGGTTCTGAAACCTGCGTGGGGGTTTCGGCATCCATTGTGGTATCCGGTTGAGGTCGGCCTGCTTGTTTTGGAAAGCGCCTTGTGGGTGCCCGGGTTTGGGCAGTTTCGGGCAGAGGCTACTGTATTCTGGCGGAAGCCGCGTCTTATGACTTAGGAAGTAAAGGAGAGCTATGCCCAGCCAGCAGGAGGTTCGTTGGTCGCAACTGAAGGTTGGCGTGATTGTGTTGATTGCGGCCGTGATCCTGGTGGCGCTGCTGTTTTTGATGACGAGCGCGTCGGGGCTGGGGATTTTGTCGAAGAAGATTACGGTGACGACTTACTTTGAGAATTCCGCCGGGTTGAAAGATGGTGCCGCGGTGAATCTGCAGGGGGTCACAATTGGGTCGGTCAAGACGGTTTCTGTGACGGCTGACTCTGCGCGAAAGCTGACGCCGGTGAAGGTTGTGATGAAGCTGGACGACAAGTATCAGAAGGATCTGCATACGGATTCGACGGCTGCGCTGACGACGGTGGGGGTGCTGGGCGATACGGTGGTGGACATCAACTCGCAGATTGCGACGGGCGGGCCGCTGAAGGATGGGGACGAGCTGCATACGCTGGAGACGCCGTCGATTACGGACGTGGTGAAGGCGAGCCAGGGCACGATCGAGCAGTTGAACGTGATTCTGGCGAAGCTGAATACGGTGGTCGATAACCTGCAGGATGGCAAGGGTTCGGTGGGGCAGCTGATCAATAACCCGGACCTTTATAACAAGGCAACGGCGACGGTGGATGAACTGCATACGCTTGAGGTGAATTTGAACAATGGGCGTGGGTCGATTGGCAAGTTGATGACCGACGACACGCTGTATAACCGGCTGGACGATGTGGCGCTGCAGCTGAAAAACATTACGAACTCGGTGCAGAACGGCAAGGGTACGGCAGCGATGCTGATCAACGATCCGAAGTTTGCGCAGTCGCTGCGGGATACGTTGACGAAGACCAACAGCCTGTTGGACGACGTGCAGAATGGCAAGGGTGCCGCGGGGATGTTGATCAACGATCCGAAGTTCGCGCAGTCGCTGCGGGACACGTTGACGCAGACGAACGCGCTGGTGAGCAACGTGAATGCGGGTAAGGGCACGCTGGGCAAACTAGCGACGGATGATGAAGCTTATGCGAATCTGAACAAGTTGCTGACGCAGAGCACGCTGCTGGTGGATACGATTCGGGCCGACCCGAAGAAATACCTGACGATCCATTTGAAGATCTTTTAGGCAGAGTGCGGACGCGGATAAGACGGACAGGACGGATGAGGGCGAGCTTGTCAGACTTCTTCGTATTCCGCTCTTTTGTAGGGACTGCGGGTTTGCGGTAGTCTTTGGCCATGCGTATTGGCGGTGTTGCTTCTCTTTTTGTTCTTTCAGGCGGCCTGATGATGGGTGCGGCCTCGGCCCAGGATGTGGTTTCGGGTGTGGATGCGGGGCCGGGAGTGGTGCCGAAGAAGCCGATCAGCTTTGATCTTTCGTCGCTTGATAGGACGGCTGACCCGTGCACGGATTTTTACCAATATGCGTGTGGGAACTGGTTGAAGAACAACCCGATTCCGGCGACTGAATCGCGTTGGGGGCGGTTCAACGAGTTGGGGGAACGCAACAGCTATTTGTTGAACCAGGAACTGACGGCGGCGGCGGCGCATCCGGTTGGCCCGCTGCAGGTGAAGTACGGCAACCTGTACGCGGCATGTATGGATACGACGCTGACGGACAAGCTGGGGGCGAAGCCGATTGCGCCCGAGCTGGCGGCGATTGACGCATGGGATGACAAGAAGAAGCTGGCGCAGCTGGATGTGCTGCTCGACAACCGGTTTGGCCGGCCGGGCTTTATCCTGGTGGGCGTGGGGCAGGACCAGAAGGACTCGAGCAAGCAGATTCTGCAGACCGGGCAGGGTGGGCTGGCGCTGCCGGATCGGGACTACTACCTTTCGACGGACGCGCGGTATATGACGATCCGGGCGCAGTATCTGGAGCATGTGACGAAGATGTTTATGCTGCTGGGCGACTCGCAGGAAAAGGCGGCGGCCGAGGCGGCAAGCGTGCTGAGGATTGAGACGGCGCTGGCGCAGGGCTCGATGGACCGGGTGGAGATGCGGGATCCGGCCAAGCGTTACCACATTTTGACGGTAGCGCAGGTGCAGGAACTGAGCCCGGATTTTGACTGGAGCGCGTATCTGGCGGGGATCGGCGTGGGCAAGGCGGGGACGTTGAATGTGTCGGCGCCGGGCTTTGTGAAGACCGTGAATGCAGAGGTTGAGACGGAGTCGCTGCCGGCGCTGCGGTCGTATCTGCGCTGGAGGACGGTGCATGGAGCGGCTGAGTTTCTGTCGCAACCGTTTGTGGATGAGAACTTCAACTTCTTCCAGATGACGCTGGCCGGGCAGAAAGAGCAGCAGCCGCGCTGGAAACGCTGCACACGGCTGACCGACCGGGCGCTGGGCGAAGCGGTTGGACAGGATTGGGTGAAGAAGAACTTTCCGCCTGAAGCGAAGGCGAATATGGAGCAGCTGGTGGCGGCGTTGAAGAAGGCGCTCGATGAAGACATCCAGAGCCTGCCGTGGATGAGCGCGGAAACGAAGGTGGAAGCGGAAAAGAAGCTGGCGGCATTTCGGCAGAAGATCGGGTATCCGGAGCACTGGCGGGATTACTCGGCGCTCGAGATCAAGCGTGACGACCTGCTGGGCGATGCGGAACGGAGCAATCTGTTTGAGCGCAAGCGGGATTTGAAGAAGCTGGGGCAGCCGGTGGATGAGACCGAGTGGGGGATGACGCCGCCGACGGTCAACGCCTACTACAGCCCGCCGCAGAACGACATCAACTTTCCGGCCGGGATTCTGCAGCCTCCGTTCTATGACAACAAGCAGGATGCGGCGGTGAATTTTGGCGGGATTGGCGTGGTGATTGGGCACGAGATGACGCATGGGTTCGACGACCAGGGCTCGAAGTATGGGCCGACGGGCAATGTGAAGTATGCCGAGGATGGGAAGCTGGCGAGCTGGTTTACGCCGGAGGATCAGAAGAAGTTCGACGAGCGGACCAAGTGCGTGGCCGATGAGTACTCGAATTTCAAGGTGGCGGATGGGCAGAATTTGAACGGTCGTTTGACGCTGGGGGAGAACACGGCGGATAACGGCGGGATCCGGATTGCGTACCGGGCTTTGCAGGAAACGCTGGCCAAAGAGGGTGTTTCGCCCGAGACCAAGGTGGAGGGGTTTACGGCGGCGCAGCAATTCTTTATCAGCTTTGGGCAGGTGTGGTGCGAGAACCGGACGGAGCAGTCGGCGCGGGTGACGGCGAAGACCGACCCGCATTCGACGGGGCAGTGGCGGACGGATGGGACGGTGCAGAATTTCGACGAGTTCGGCAAGGCATTTGGCTGCAAGGTGGGCCAGCCGATGTATCCGGCGACGAGCTGCAGGGTCTGGTAGAAGCCGAGCGGGCGGGGCGTGGGGCCCTGCCTCGCCTGTGTTGTTGCAAAAAATGATGATGGCGGAGCTGAATTTTTCCTGGGATGCTGCTACCGATCTGTGGGTGGTTGAGTCCAAAAAGGGCTCCCTATTACTTCGCTCGATGTGCTGTTGGATCGTTTTCAGTTGGAATCGGTTCTATGGAAAGTGGCATAAAGTCCCCGGGCCTTCTACAATAATCGTAAGGTAGAGACCCCAACTACACGTTCAACGGAAGCGCCTGCGAGAGTGTGGGCGAGGAATAAGGAAAGCATGACGTTCAGCAAGATTGGCCGGATTTTGACGGCCCTGGTAGCAACCGCGGCACTTGGCCTGGGGATGACGGCGTGTGGTGGCGGCACGGTGGGGTATCTGTTTGTGGCGGGTTCGTTCTACAACCAGATTTCCGGGTTCAAGATTGACGACTACACGGGCAATCTGACGCCGATTGAGCATGGACCGTTTGCAACGAATGCGAATGGGCCGGTGACGGTGCTGGTGAAGCCGGGCGGGCGCTTTGTGTATGTGATTAGTTCGGGTACGGCCCCGAACCCCGCGGCGATTAATACGCCGGGCTTCGCGGCGCCGTCTGATGGCGGGATCACGATTTTTGCCGTTGGCGGCGACGGCGTGCTCACGTACCAGACCTCGTACCAGAGCCAGGGATTCAACCCGGTGTGGGCGACGTTTGATACGTCCGGCAACTACCTGTATGTGACGGACAAGTATTCGAAGTACTACTGTGCTTCCGCTACTGTTGCGTGCACGAATCATAACCCGGCCACGACGGGGATTCAGGATCTGAATGCCTCGATTACTGCGTTTGCGGCGGCCGGCGATACCGGGCGGCTTACGCTGGTGACCAACAATGCGGTACTGGGATTGGGAACGAACCTGCCGCTGACGGTGTTTGAGGTTCCAGCGGGCATCCAGTTGAACGGCGGCGCAACGACCACGCCGGTGATGACCCAACTGGGTTCCGGGAGCTGCCTGTTTACGCTGGAGCAGAACAATATTTATCCCTATGTGATTGGCACGGGCGGGCAGTTGACCGTGGCGACAACCGGGGCATACCAGGTGACTGGCGCGACCAATTTGACGTCGATCAATACTGGAAGCGCGTACACCTACCTGACGGATGCGGGTACCAACCAGATCTTCTCGCTATCAGCAGGCGGCTCGGCGTGTTCGCTAACGCCGATCAGCGGGAGTCAGCAGACGAATCTTACCGGTACGTCGAATCCGGTGTACTCGTTTACGAACTCCACCGGGCAGTTTCTTTATGTGTTGAACCAGAGCTCGAGTTCGCTGCCTCCGGGGCCAAATCAGGCGCAGAGCACGATTTCGGCGTTCACGATTCAGCAGGGTACGGGCCAGCTTGCGACGCTTGGCGATTCGACGAACAACCCGTACGCGGTTGGTTCGGGGCCGGTGTGCATGGTGCAGGATCCGACGCACCAGTACCTGTATATCTCCGACAATACCGATAGCACGATCACGGGCAAGCTTTTCGACCAGCGCTTCGGGCGTCTTTCGGACCTGTCGCGCGGATCGGTGTTTGTGACGACGATGCGGCCAACGTGCCTGGCGGTCAGCGGGAATCTGTAGAGACAGTGTCGGGCAGTGTGGTGCAGGGCAAAGCAGTGTGAAGCAGTTTCAGAGATTGGCGGGTTGTTGGCCCGGGAGCAAGGAAGCGCATGAAGTGGAATAGAACGGGCCGTGGTTTGAAAGCCCTTGCAGTCTCGCTGGCGGTAGGTTTGGGAATGACGGCGTGCAGCCGCGACTATACCCTGGGCTACTTGTATGTCACGGCAGCACGCACGGCGCTGATCAGTGCCTACTCGATTGACTTCCAGTCGGGCGCGTTGCAGCAGCTTTCCGATTCGCCGGTTCCTTCTTCGAGCGGGCAGACGAATGCGAACCCGGTGGCCTTGGTGTCCTCGCCGAACGGCCTGTACCTGTACGTCGTGAATCACGACGTGTCGTCGATTGCGCAGTTCGATATCGGCACGGACGGCAAGCTGTACCAGCAGACGACGACGAACGTGGTCTCGAATGCGGGGGGAAGCATTGTCGGCAGCTTTCCGACTTCGGCGGCGATCGATCCTTCAGGGCGGTTTCTGTTTGTGACGTTTACGTTCCAGAATGGCTTTACGACGGCGCGTCCGGGGCCTGGTGGGGTGGCGATTTTCCCGATTACTGCCGGAACGGGTGCGCTGGGTGCGGCGCTGGTCAATCCAGCGACCCAGGCACCCTATTTCCCCGTGGGCTTCAATCCGGTGGGGGTGTTTGTAAATCCTCAAGTGAACTTGCCGACGGCGCCAAACCCGGGTGGTGGGTTCATGTACGTGGTCGACCAGGACCGGACCGGCGGAGTTGCGCAGGGCATTCTGTATGTCTTTACCTATACGGCCGCGGGAGCATTGACCGCGCTGCCGGTGACGATTACGACGCCGAACGTGGTCGCGAGCGATGCGGGTACGACGGCAAATCCGGTGCTTGGCTTCAAGGCGGGTACAACGCCCGGGGCGATCGCGGTCGATCCTACGGGACGCTTCCTCTATATTTCAGATGAGGCGACGAACCAGCTTGGAGCCTTTTTACAGACGAGCTCAGGGGTGCCGACACCGCTAATTTCGGGGCCGTTTACGACTGGGCTGTTTCCGATTGGGGTGACGGTCGACCCGCGTGGCGAGTACGTGTATGTTGCCAACTTCGGATCGAGTACGGTGAGCCAGTTTACGATCGACGTGCAGACTGGATCGCTTTCGGGCGGCGGCGGGGCGGGCGTGGCGACGGGGCCGACCTGCGTGACGATCGAGCCGGGGCTGGGCAAATATCTGTTCACGTCCAACAACCTGGACAGCTCGGTTTCGGCCGAGCAGCTAGATCCGCATAGCGGCGCTTTGACGCAGGTGCAGGGGACGCAGTTTGCCGCGGCAGCCCTGCCCACCTGCGCGGTGGCGATCGCGAATGGAGCCCATGCGACGCAGATCGTGAACTAACGGGCTGGGTGATCAGGATGCATCAGGCCCGCCCCTTTTCGGGGTGGGCTTTTTGCTGCTTGCGTGCTGTGGTTTGCAGGCGGATCTTGCTGCATTTGGCGGGCGCAATAATGAAGCCAATGGTAAGCCGGGGCGTCCTATAAGAGGGAGTTTCGGTAAGTCTCAACGTGGCTGGTTCGACTCTCCTGCAGGTATTTTCGGGTATTTTGCGAAACTTTGCGTCTGAAACGGAGTTTGTTTCGTTGACTTTCATATTCCAGGTATGGTCCGGCAGTGATCCGGTGAAAGTGCGGGGACCATTCAAGATGCAAGCAGGTTATGCAGCAGGTTCGCCCTTGGGGCGGTCTTTGCGATGAGGATGAAGTGCGTTTTGCCGTTGTTATTGCTGGTCTTTTCGACTTTTGCGACGGTTCTTGCAGGTGGCCAGCTGGTTGCCGGTCCTGAGCCACAGGGGGCGACGCTGAATGGGTTTGCGACCGATGAAGACGAGGCCGCGGTGCCGGGGGCGACGATTACGGTGGATGGGCCTCCGCCGGGCGAACATCGGGTGGTGCAGGCAGATAGCACGGGTTACTTCCTGGTGCTGGGGCTGCATGCGGGCACTCCTTACCATTTGACGGCGAGTGCGAACGGGTTTTCGACCTATACTTCGGCTGAATTTACGCTGGCGCCGGGCCAGGTGTTGACCCTGAGCGATGTGAAGATGCCGGTGGGGACGGTGGGGACGACGATTACGGTGATGCCGCTCGATCAACTGGCGGCGCAGCAGGTGAACGCGGAAGTGCAGCAGAAGGTGCTGGGGATTATCCCGAACTTTTATGTGGTGTACCAGCAGGACAATGTGGCGCCGCTGTCGGCGAAGTTGAAGTTCAAGTTGGCGTACAAGTCGACGCTGAACCCGGAGACGTTTGCGGCGGCGATCTTTATCGCCTCGATTGATCAGGCTGCGTTTACGCCGGCGTACGTGGAAGGCGCGAAGGGGTACGGGCAGAGGATCGGGTCGTCGTACCTGCTGGGCACGAGCGACGTGTTTCTGGGTGGGGCGCTGTTTCCGGCGTTGTTTCATCAGGACCCGCGGTACTTTTACCAGGGGACGGGGACGAAGAAGTCGCGGCTGCTGCATGCGGTGCTGAGCCCGGTGATCTGCCGGGGGGACAATGGGAAGACGGAGTTCAATTACTCGAGTGTGCTGGGGGATTTGAGTGCGAGTGCGCTGGCGACGACGTACTTGCCGCCTCCGGATAACCGGACGAGCGATGTGTTCAGCAATGCGGCGGTGACGACGGCGGGACGGATTGCGAATGCGATTCTGCAGGAGTTTGTGTTGAGCCGGTTGACGACGCGGGGGAAGAGGCAGCCTTAAGGATGTCTTCAGGGTTACGAGCGGGTGGGTGAAGAAGCTCCCTCAGGGGCTAAAGCCCCGTTGGTTTTGGGTTGTTTATGGCACGGCTGAAGCCGTGCCCTTAAGCAGTGCCCATAGAGCTGATTAGCTGATGGTTTAGAGAACAAACAAGAAAAAAGACGGAAGCAGATTCCCTTCGGGAATGACAACAAAGAACAGATGCCTCTACATCGATGCCTAAACTGCTCTTAGTACAACGGGAGTCCATCGGCATCTTTGAGAGTACAACTGCTTGGACGGAAGGGTTAGCAGCCTACTTTGCGGCGGGGGCCGGTGAGTTTGAGCATGCGGCCTACGGGGGCTTCGGTGGACTGGCCCGGGGTGGCGACCCAGGGTTGGCAGCCGGGGCACCAGTAGGTGGAACGGGCCTGCTCGCCCTGTTTGCGCATCTGGACGAGGGCGCCGCAGCGGCGGCACTCCTGGCCCTGGCGGCCGTAGACCCAGAGGCGTTCGGCGCGGTCGGAGGCGCCGGTGGTGCGGCGGTTGCCGGAGTAGGTGACGATGCCGTCGCGCCCTGTGGCTGAGCTGCCGTCGAGGACGTTGACCTTGAGCCACTTTTGCGAGACTTCGGCCATGACTTCGAGCTCCTGCTGGGTGATGGTGCTCATGGCGCGGAAGGGATTGACGCCGGCGGCGAAGGCGACCTCGCTCTTGTAGACGTTGCCAAGACCGGCGATGACACGCTGGTTGAGGAGGACGACGGCGATTTCGGCTTCGGGGTGCTCGGCGCCGTAGGTGCGGAGGCTTTGGACGCCGCGCTCGACGGTGTAGTCGTCGGAGAGGGCGTCGATGCCGAGTTTGGGGATTTGCGAGTAGCGGGCGAGCGAGCGGGCGGTGTGGAACTCGGCGACGGGGACGTTGAAGGCGAGGGCCTGGAAGTCTGCGGTGAAGATGGCGGCGCGCATGCGGTCGCGGCCCATCCACCACTTTTCGCCGGTGCGGTAGAGGTGCCAGCTGCCGGACATGAGCATGTGGGTGACGAGGATGAGGTCGCCGGAGAAGTGCACGAGGAGCCATTTGCCGCGGGATTCGACTTTTTCGATGGTGCGGCCGGCGAGGGGGGTGTCGTCGTTGACGCGGGCGAGGGGGGCGAGGCCGGTTTCGAAGCCCGTGCAGAGCTTGCCGCCGATGGCGCGCTGGAGCGCGCGGGCGGAACGGTAGATTGTGTCGCCTTCGGGCATGGACGGCTCCTAGAGGTGGGATGCGGGTGGAGGGGGGAAGGATTGTGTGCGGAATGGGGACATGTTGCGGAGGTTCGAGCGAGAAGCAGGTCCTTCGACTGCGTTTGGCGATGAGACTGCCAAACTCCGCTCAGGATGACAATGTTGTGGGGGGGCGGATGGAGAAGAACAGAAGCAGGTCCTTCGACTGCGTTTGGCGATGAGACTGCCAAACTCCGCTCAGGATGACAATGTTGTGGGGGGCGGATGGAGAAGAACAGAAGCAGGTGCTTCGACTGTGTTCGGCGATGAGGCCGCCAGACTCCGCTCAGGATGACAATGTTCTGGGGTGCGGATGGAGAAGAACAGAAGCAGGTCCTTCGACTGCGTTTGGCGATGAGACTGCCAAACTCCGCTCAGGATGACAATGTTGTGGGGGGCGGATGGAGAAGAACAGAAGCAGGTGCTTCGACTGTGTTCGGCGATGAGACTGCCAAACTCCGCTCAGGATGACAATGTTGTGGGGGCGGATGGAGAAAGAACAGAAGCAGGTCCTTCGACTGCGTTTGGCGATGAGGCCGCCAAACTCCGCTCAGGATGACAATGTTCTGGGGGGTGCGGATGGGGACATGTTGCGGAGGTTCGAGCGAGAAGCAGGTCCTTCGACTGCGTTTGGCGATGAGGCCGCCAAACTCCGCTCAGGATGACAATGTTCTGGGGGGGCGCGGATGAAGGAGAACAGAAGCAGATCCCTGCGGGATGACAAAAAGGTTGGTGCTTAGGAGAAGTTCGGCGGTGTTTGCCTAAGGGGACATTGACCGGGCGTTCAGAATTTGGGTATGGTTGCGCCATGGCTGATGTGGTGCGACGTTCGATTCCGCGGAACAAGGAAAATGATTACACGGCTGAGGCTGCGACTGGACGGCGGGAGTTTGTGACGGAACAGACCGGCGCGGCGCTGACCCATGTGGCGCATTACTCGATCGATCCGGCTTCGCTGCCTGGGAACATCGAGAATTTTGCCGGGGTGGCGCAGGTGCCGATCGGGTTGGCGGGGCCGCTGAGGATCAACGGGGAGCATGCGCAGGGGGATTTTTATATCCCTATGGCGACGACCGAAGGGACGCTGGTGGCAAGCTACAACCGTGGGATGCGGCTGCTGACCGAGTGCGGCGGGGTGCGGACGACGGTGGTGAAGCATACGATGCAGCGCTCGCCGGTGTTCGAGTTTGGGGATGCGCTCGAGGCTCGTGATTTCAGCGACTGGCTGGCGGCGAATTTCGCGGGGATCAAGGGAGCGGCGGAGGCGACTTCGTCGGTGGCGAAGCTGGTTGCGGTGACGCCGTTTGCGGTGGGGAATCTGCTGTATTGCCGGTTCGACTATACGACCGGGGATGCGGCCGGGCAGAACATGGTGGGAAAGGCGACGCAGGCGGCGTGTGAGTGGATCGTGGCGACGCATCCGGATAAACCCTGGTACATCCTGTCGGGGAACATCGATACGGATAAGAAGCACTCGGGGATCAACACGCTGCTGACGCGGGGCAAGCGGGTGGTGGCGGAGATCACGATCAAGGCGGAAGTGATCGAGCGGCTGATGGGGGTCACGACGGCGGATCTGTTTCGGGTGCGGCAGATTTCAAATGCGGGGGCGTTTATGGTGGGGTCGGCGAATAATGGGGCGCACTCGGCGAATGGGTTGACGGCGATGTTTATCGCGACCGGGCAGGACGTGGCCAATGTGGCAGAGTCGCATGCGGCGATTACGTATGCGCAGTTGCTTGCGAATGGAGATTACTACTGGTCGATCACGTTGCCGTCGTTGATTGTGGCGACGTATGGGGGTGGGACGGGGCTGGCGACGCAGCGGGAGTGCCTGGAGATGCTGGGGTGCTACGGCAAGGGCAAGGCGGATAAACTGGCGGAGATCTGCGCGGGCGTGGTGCTGGCGGGAGAGACTTCGCTGTCGAGTGCGATTTTGGCGGGACACTGGGTGAGCAGCCATGATCGGCTGGGGCGGAACCGGCCTTAGTGGTCGGTACGGCGGGGAACAGGCAACGGCGAACACAGAGGGCGCGAAGGAGAGGATGCGGAGGACGCGGAGTTCGTGCGCGGGGCTTCACGAGTGGGCCTGCATCTGCCTATAATGGTCCGACCTCCTGAACAGCATGGAGGAAGGTGCCCGTTTATGCGTAGTTTCCGCTCTCGATTGCTTTGCCTGGCTGGTTTGTCTGTTTGTGGTTGGATGTTGGCTGGGCCGATGTGTGGGCTATCGTATGGGCAGGATACGCGGACGGTGACGGAACCGGTGATTCCGCCGGTGTGCTCGCAGGTGCAGGCGGACCTGGCGATTACGGGCGGGGAGCCAACGAGCGAGCTGAATACTGCGCACGACACGAGCCTGATCGAGAGCGCGCTGACGGCGGCGAAGACGAACGCGGCCTGTGGGCAGGGGTATGCGGTGGAGCTGGTGGCGAACGGCGGCAACAACGGCTTTGTGATTGCGCCGATCTATATTCCGGCGGGAATCACGCTTTTGATTGATGGCGGCGTGACGGTGTTTGGATCAAGGAATGCGACGGACTACCAGATCGGGACGGCGTCTACGGGGAATACGTGCGGCAGTGCGGATGGGGGGGCGGGGTGCTATCCGCTGATTACGGTTGGGCAGAATGCGGTGAATGGCAGTTCAAATACGTACTACACGGCGACGCAGGCGGTGACCGGGATCATGGGGTATGGGGTGATCAACGGGCGGGGGCAGGACAAGCTGATTACGCTCGATAACCAGACGAACCCGACTACGTTTACGACGGGGGCGAACTCGTGGTGGGACCTGGCGGTGGGGGGGAATGAAGATAATCCGGTGCTGATTTCGGTGCCGAAGGTGGCGAACGTTACGTTTTATAAGGTGACGCTGCTGAATTCGCCGCATTTTCATGTGCGGATCAATGGGCAGGGGAACCTTTCGAGCGCGAAATACAACACGAACTTTACGGCCTGGGGGTTGAAGCTGATTACGCCCTGGACTCCGCACAATACGGATGGGGTGGACCCGACGGGCGTGAATAACATGTCGATCCTGAACTCGATTATCGGGGACGGGGATGACGAGATTGCGATCAGCGGGTCGTCGGTGGCGACGAACTTTTCGTTCAATAACCTGCTGCTGCCGAGTGGGCATGGGATTTCGATTGGGAGTATTACGACGAATGCGGTGAGCAATGTCGCGGTGAACAACGTGAACTTTAGCGGGCAGGCGGCGGACGGCAACCAGATCGCGCTGCGGATCAAGAGCTATTGCGGGGCGGGCGGCGCGGTGACGAATGTGAACTACAACGGCGTGTGCGTGAAGAACGTGGCGACGGGGCTCGATCTCGATCCGTTCTACGCGTCGGGCGGCGGGACGACGGCTTGTCCTTCGTTTGGATCGGCGGCGGCACCGATCCAGTACAACAATATCTATCTGACGACGGCGAACGCGAAGATCAACCTGCAGGGGCTGAACGCGACGACGCCCTCGAATGTAACGCTGAACAATATTTACAACAACAGCTCTACGCTGAATCTGAGGATCCAGCAGAGTAACGACACGACGGCGACCCCGGCGTATGACAACATCACGCTGAATGGGAGTTATTTCCCAAGTGGCTGGGGGACGTTGAATACGGCGCCAAATGCTACCTCGGTGAATGAGACGGTGAATGGGACGCTGGCGGCGGCGTTTCCGACGGGGTACTGCGCGAACGCGTTTCCGGTGCTGAATGGCGAGTTGTTTGCGCGGACGACGGGGTCCGGGGTGAGCGGGAACAATCTGAATCAGGCATTTACGGTGACGGTGCCTGCGACGATTACGCTGAACGCGATGGTGGAGCCGGTGAACTCGACGACGAGCTTCGGAGCGTATACGGGGGCTCCGGTGCCGACGGCCGGGGTGCAGTTTCTGGATGGCGGGAATGTTGTGGGGACCGGGACCCTGGGGGCGAATGGGACGATCGCGTCGGTGACGCTGACGAACCCGACGGCCGGGACGCATAGTTACACGGCGAGTTATGTGGGCGATGCGAACTATGCGGTGACGGCGTTTGGGACGACGACGTATACGGGGACGCAGAATGGTGCGGTGCCGGCGCCGACTCCGCTGGTGGTGACGGTGAATGCGGGGCCGGCGACGCAGCTGGCTTTCGCGACTCCGCCTGCGGCTTCGGTGGTGTATGGAGCAGGGCCTGGGATGGTGTTGGTTGCGGTGGAAGATGTGGCTGGGAATGTGACGAGCTCCGCGGCTTCGGTGACCCTGAATGTGACCGGGCCGAATGGCTACGCGTCCAGCTATACCGCGCAGGCGAGTAACGGGACGGCGAACTTTCCGTTGACGGGAAGTCTGCCAGGGATTGGGAACTACAGCTACACGGCGACAAGCGCGGGGTTGACTGCGACGCCGAGCGCGGCCGAGAGCGTGACGTCGGCGACCCTGACGGTGACGGCGCAGAATGCCTCGCGGGCCGTGGGGGCGCCGAACCCGGCGTTCGCGTATGCGATTACGGGTTTCGTGAACAACGATACGTCGGCCGTGGTTTCCGGGATGCCGATGATTACGACGACTGCGACCAACCGGTCCGGGATGGGGACGTATTCGATCGCGGTTGGTACGGGGTCGCTGGCGGCGACGAACTATGTGTTTGCGGGTGTGGGGGCTACGTTGACGGTGACGGGGAATCCGCCACAGGTGATTTTGTTTGCGCCGCTGCCGAACTTTGTTTCGGGCGGACAGTACCAGTTGAGCGCGCGGACGACGACGGGACTGCCGGCGAGCTATACGGTGACGGGACCGGCGACGGTGGCGGGCTCAACCCTGAGCGTGACCGGGCCGGGAACGGTAAGCGTGACGGCGATGCGGGCTGCGGATGGGACTTACTCGGCGGCGCCGGCGGTGACGCAGACGTTTACGGCACAATAGGGCATGGAGTACGACGTTCGGATGCTGGACGGGAGCGCGGATGAGGCTGAGGTGGAGGCCGCCCGTGTTCTGTTTCGGGAGTACGGAGTGTTTCTGAAGGCGACGCAGAGTTGCGGGTACTTCAGCCACGATCGTTTTGTAGAGGAGATTGCGGCGCTGCCGGAGCCTTATACGACGCGGCAGGGCGGGTTGCTGCTGGCTTATCGGGAAGGCGTTGCGGTGGGATGCGTCGCGTATCGCATCAGCCCGACGGAGCAGGTTGGGGAGTTTGAGATCAAGCGGCTTTATGTGAGGCCAGCCGCACGGGGGCAGGGGCTTGCGCGCACTCTGGTGGAGCGGGTGCTCGCCGTGTTGCGGGCGGCGGGCTGCCGGCGGGTGACACTCGATACCGATGTGGAGACGATGCCGGGGGCGCGAGAGCTTTATCTGAGCCTGGGCTTTGCGGAGTATCGGGAGCGTGAGGGGACGATCGCGTTTTTGGATCGGACGTTTGCGGGCGGGTAGTTTGGACTGCGAAAGAGAACAGGTTCTGAGGGGTAAAGCGCGGTTTGTAGGTAGGCGAAGATCTTCGGGGCTGAAGAGGGTGCTGAGAAGGCTTTACGGCTATGAGCATTCCCTCGGGGGCTAAAGCCCCATTTCTTCAGGTAACTTAGCGGCGGGGCTGAAGCCTCGCCCTATCAAAGCGTAAGTTTTTCATCGGCTCCGGAAGCCCGAACCTATCTTAGAAGCAAGTGCAGAAGCAAAAGCAAGTGCAACCGCAGGTCCTTCGACTTCGCTCAGGATGACAATGTTTGGAGTGGTGACAGCGGCGACGGCGACGGCGACAGCAACCGCAACCGCAACGGCAATAGCAACAGCAATAGCAACAGCAACAGCAACGGCAACGGCAACGGCAACGGCTAATACGGAGGTTCTTCGCTGCGCTCAGAATGACGGGCGTTTGGGGGCGTGGG
>CAHJWN010000098.1 GCA_903642265.1 Acidobacteriaceae bacterium
TTTGGGTGCACCTCCCGCTGGAAGCGGAGGACACCGTCGATAATGTGTTCCATTCGGATAACTTATCTCAACCGCGAGAGGTTTGGATTAAGAAGGGCGATAACACTCGGTTGACCAGGTCGTTTTGGTTCACAACCACAGTTCGCAAGACGGGAGAAAGGATGCCCTGAACGCTCAAGCACCTTTGGGGCGGCGTTTCCTTTTGGCTGGAGCCTCTAGATATCTACAAGCAAAAGCGAAACTACTTGGCGTCCTCGTATTCTTCATGCCAGGCGGTCTGGATGGCTTCAAGAATGCCTTCGTTCGACTTGGCGCGGTCCCCGACGAAGCCAGAGAGTTCGACGACATAGCGGTGCAGGTCCGTAAAGCGAACGGTGTACGGATCGAGCTCAGGAAATTTCTCCTGCAGCTGAATGCCAATCTCGGGAATATCAGACCAGGTAATCTCGCGCGGCATGAAGCGGCTCCTTAGGTGCCAGTGGTGGAGGGTTTGCCCTCCTGGACGTAGTTGCGGTTCCACTTGGGAATCTCAACGACGTAGGTGCCAGGCTTCTCGACGACCGCTTGGCAGCCGAGACGGCTGCTGAGCTGGATGTCAGCAGCAGTCTCCATGCGGTCCAGTTCGAGATCTTCGGCTTCGCTGACGCCCTGCGCACCCTGTTTGATCCAAAGGTGGCAGGTGGTGCAGGCGCAGGCTCCGCCGCAGGCATGGTCAAGGAAGATGCCATAGTTTTCAGCGATGTCGAGGAAGGACATCGGTAGCCCATGACCGTCGTACTCGAGGCTGCCGAATGGGAACTCGACAGTCTTGTCTTCCGGGAGAAAGGTGACGCGGACCTGATTTTCTGCGGCCGGTGTAGCGAGTTCGGCAGCAGTGAGATACGTAACTTGGGTTTCAGACATGGCTTTACCAGTCTATTGCAGATGGGGATTCAACGTTCGACGTGGTGAGTGGGGCCGAAGATGAGGGCGCGCTGATACTCAAGCAAAACTTGCGCGGCTAAGAATTGAACATGTTCATTATTCGCTTGACTCAGTTAATCGGCGGAAGTATTGTCTAGTTGAACGTGTTCAAAATATGATTGAGAGGTGAATTCATGAATATCGCAATGTGCTACTTCAGCTACCTGGCTATCAGCATCGGGCTAACGGTGTGGGTCGCGCGGACCCTCCACAGCAGCGGGAGAGTGTTCCTGATCGATGCTTTCCATGGGAATACGGAGCTGGCGGACAGCGTGAATCATCTGCTGGTAGTGGGGTTCTACCTGGTTAACGTCGGCTATATAGCGTTGGCGCTAAAGACGCCCTACGCGATGAATTCAATGCGACAAGTCATCGAGTTGGAGAGTGTTAAGATCGGCGTGGTGTTGCTGATTCTGGGCGCGATGCACTTCTTCAACATCATGGTATTTGCGAAGATGCGGCACCGGGCGCAGGCAGAAAGACCGATGAGTCCTCCGCCGCCGAGCGTCGTTGCGCTGGGGTAGATTCGTGGCATACCCGTCCACCTCAGCAACGAAAATTTGCTGCAAGGGTGGCAGCCGGCGTGGAGGTGGAATGGCAGAGACGAAGGTAAAAAAGTCGGAAGAGACGCGCGGCCGGATCCTCGAGGCTGCGCTCTCTGTCTTTCGGGCGAGGGGTTTTGAGAAGGCCACGATGCGGGAGATCGCAACCGAGGCTGGGGTAGCGACCGGCGCGGCGTACTACTACTTTGACTCGAAAGATGCACTGGTAATGGCGTTCTATGAGCGATCGCATCGGGAGATGCAAGCGGAGATTGATTCGGCGCTGGGACAGGCGAAGACGCTTGAGGCGCGGTTGCGGTCGATCATCTCGCAGAAGTTTACGTATTTCCAGCCGAACCGTAAATTGCTGAGTGCACTCACAGCGCATACCGATCCTGAGCATCCCTTGTCACCGTTTTCGAAAGAGACTGCGGTGATTCGTGAGGAGGACGTCGCGGCGTTTCAACGGGCGGCGGATGAGAGCGGCGTCAAGTTGCCGCCTAGTGTCTCGCCCTACCTGGCGAGGATGCTATGGATGTACCAGATGGGACTGATCCTGTTCTGGGTGTACGACAGGAGCCCGGGGCAGACAAAGACGCTGGCTCTGTACGAGAAGACACTGAAGATGCTCATCGTGACATTGAAGATTGCAGGCATCCCGCTGTTACGGCCCCTGCATCGGCTGGCCGGAGAGTTGCTGGCTATTGTTTATGAAGATTGAAGGTCGTCACCGTCATTCATTGCGTATGCCCGGCTTGATCGTCGCACCAAACGGCCTAGTCGTTCAAGCTGGATGCGAAGATTCCTCACTTCACCCAAAATGACGTCCGCTTAGATCTGTTTAGCTTTGCAGGTCAGGTTTTCCCGGGTTTGAATCTTGGAGCTCCTCATCGCGGCTCTCGTTAATGTCGGCTTTGGCGAAGGGATGCGGTGCAGTGGGGCCGGTGCCCATGTCCTCGCCAGCGGAGGTCATGGTCTTGCCCTTCATGGCACCCGAAACCGCGGAGTCCATCATGAGTTCAGCGAAACGGCGGGTAGCTTGGTCAAGGCGTTCGATTGCAGTGCGGATGGTCTTATATTGGCCACCCATTACGGAGGCCTTTAGTTCGTCGATACCGATCTTGATCTTGGCAAGTTCGTCTGATGTGAGCTGCTGCCAGGCATCGTGAGTCTTGCCTTTTTCAACGGCAGCGAGAATAACCTCAGCTTCATTCTTGGCCTCAATTACCTGGCGCTCTTCAATATCCTGCTCCGCATTATCGAATGAAGAAAGAATCATGTCTTCAACCTGCTCATCGGTAAGACCATAGGTGGGCTTAACTTCAATCTCCGCTTGCTGGCTGCTGCGCTGCTCGCGCGCGCTGACGTGTAGGATGCCGTTGGCGTCAATAAGGAATTTGACCTCAATGCGCGGCAGGCCAGCCATCATCGGTGGGATCCCCTTCAGGTCGAAGCGCGCAAGGCTGCGGCAGTCTTTAGCGAGTTCGCGTTCGCCTTGCAGTACATGAATGGCGACGTTGGTCTGGCCGTCGACGCCGGTCGTATAGTGCTCCGTTGCGCTTGCTGGAATCGTTGAGTTGCGCTGGATGATCTTCGAGACGACGCCGCCAAGGGCTTCAATGCCAAGCGAGAGCGGGGTGATGTCGAGGAGCAGGAGATCGTCGGTGGCGGCTGAGGCAGTACCGGAGAGGATCTGGGCCTGGACGGCAGCGCCGAGGGCAACAACTTCATCTGGGTTCAGGTCGGTGTGAGGCTTTTTATTGCGCGGCGCGAGTTGGAAGAGATCGTCCACCAGGGCCTGCACCGCAGGGATGCGAGTAGACCCGCCAACGAGGACAACTTCGTCAATCTGGTCAGGCGCCAGACCAGCGTCTTTGAGAGCTTGCTTGCATGGCGCGGCCGTACGGCTGATGACAGAAGCGGTCAGTTGGTCGAACTGCAAGCGAGTGATCTCGCGGGTGTATGCCTTGCCGTTCGGCAGCGCAATGTTCAGGCGTGCGGTCTCTTCCTTCGAGAGTAGGATCTTGGCCTCGATGACGGCCTTACGGATCTCCTGTATGGTCTCGCCAGAGTGCAGGGTTTCAGGTGCGAGAGCGAGGTCGGCATCGCCGGCGATGTCGTCGAGCGCGATGGCGATGAGAAGGTTATCGATATCGTCGCCGCCGAGGTGCGTATCGCCATTCGTCGCGATGACCTCGAAGATGCCTTCGTGGAGTTTCAGGATTGAGACGTCGAAGGTGCCGCCGCCAAAGTCATAAACGGCAATTAAGCCATCTTTTTGCTTGTCGAGACCGTAGGCAAGTGCGGCGGCGGTGGGCTCATTTACCAATCGCAACACTTCTAACCCAGCGATGCGGCCGGCATCCTTGGTTGCCTGGCGCTGGGCATCGTTGAAGTAAGCGGGAACAGTGATGACGGCCTTGGTGACGGGCCCGCCAAAGAAGCGTTCTGCGTTCTTCTTCAGCTGGAGCAGGACGTAGGCCGAGATCTCGGGCGGCGTGAGCGACAGGCCACCGACATTGAGCTTGAGCACTTCACCGGCCTTGAGACCTTCAACGAGCTTGAATGGGAAGAGCTTGAGTTCAGCCTCGATGTCGGAGAAGTCACGGCCCATGAGGCGTTTGGCGGAGTAGACGGCGCTGGCGGAATCAGTCAGGAGAGTCGTGCGGGCGGCGTTGCCGACTACGAAGCCATCTTCCGTGAAGGCGACAACGGAGGGAACGAGGCGGTCGCCATCTTCGCCCGGGATGACCAAAGGCGAGTCGCCCTGCATGAAGGCAACGAGTGAGTTGGTGGTTCCGAGGTCGATCCCGACAACGCGGCCGGCTGCTACTTCATCTGGCATGGCTTCTGTGATTCCTTTTCCTTGGCTCGAAACTTTCGCGCTCGCTAAATTCGATTGCTCTGGAAGTGCTCAGGCGCTACTTTGATTGTCGCATCGCATCGTTCGGTTTGATGCGCACGCGATCTGCTGTGGAGGATACGAACGTGGCTCAGTTTGCGCGGGATTGCCGATCAGCTGTTGTTCCTGCAATGCGGTATCGCGATTGCCTGGCGGCCATCGAGTGGCTTTGTGCGGCACTCGGGTTCGAGAAGAACGCTGTATTTATGGGTGAGGGTGACACAGTCATGCATGCCCAGCTTACGTTCGGGAACGGAATGATCATGCTTGGCTCGGTGCCCGAGGCGGACGACGCCAGCGTTTACGGCAAATTGATGGCGCAGCCAGATGAGATTGGCATGCGGGAAACACAGAGCGCATGCCTGATCGTGAGCGACGCGGATGCAATCTACGGGTCGGCGAAGGCAGCCGGGGCAGAGATGGTGATGGATCTGAAAGAGATGGAGTATGGCGGGAAGGCGTTTACCTGTCGCGATCCGGAGGGGCATCTCTGGAGCGTCGGAACTTACGACCCCTGGGAAGCGCACGAGGGATAGCTGCTACTCAAGAGCCTCGTTGACATCGCGAACAAGATTGCGGATATAGCCGCGCTTGTTGAGCAGGGTGACCATGGCATCACGACTAGCGAGTTTTGCAGGCTCGTCGGCGGAGTCAAGAGCCGAATCCCATTGGGACCAGAGCGATTCGAGTTCAACCTGGGTGTCGACCATCTTCTGATCGAAGGCGTCTTTCGCAGTGAGCAGGTCGCGGCGGAGTTCGGGCTCTTCTTCGCCCATTTGCTTGTTGGCGCGCATCTCGGCGAGTTGCATGTTGAGTTCAAAGACTTCTTCAAGCAGTTCAGGCGGAACGATCTGCTTCTTCTGCTCGCCGGAAGCACGGGCTGCGTCGGTGGCAGATTTTGACTGCTCTTCGAGCTGAACGCCCTCCAGGGTGAGGAGATATTGGGTGCGGGCTATGGGATCTTTGAGCGCGCGATACGCGTCGTTCAGCAAAGAAGCCTGGGTGAGTGCGGCTTCCTGCTCGGCAGGGGGTCTGCCGGCGAAACGATCAGGATGGAGCTTGCGGGATAGGACGTAGAACTGTTTTTCGAGGGCGGGTATGTCGATGTGGAGATGGCGGGGGAGGGTGAAGAATTCGAAATAGTTCATTGTGCGGCTAGGTCGAGAAAGACGAGCCACAGCCGCAGCTCTTGGTGGAATGGGGGTTGATGAAGTTGAAGCCCTGACGCATGAGCGTCTCTTCGTAATCGAGGACCATGCCATGCAGGTAGATGAAGCTCTTTGGGTCGACAAAGATGCGGATGGGCGGCGCGTCGATTGCGGCGGGATCAAGATGCGTCTGGGGAAAGGCGTAGACACGGTCACGGTCGCGCGGCTGGGTGTCAAAGCGGATGTTGTAACTCAAACCGGAGCAACCGCCGCCCTGGATCCCGACGCGTAGCCCGCCAGCGTCGGGCGTGATGTTCTCCTTCGCCATGGCAACGCGAATACGCTTGAGCGCACGCGGGGTCAACTGGATGCCTTTCTGTCCCGACTGGCCTTCGGCGTCGATCACGACCTGTCCGGCAAGCGGATCAGTGGGCGCAGATGCTCCTGGCTTGGGAGCAGTGGTGCCGGGCTGAAGGAGTGTCGCAGACATAATGTTCGTATTCTTTCAGTTGGCGAAGATTAGCCAGCTGTAACAGCGTCGGTTTCGAGCGTAAACGTGTGAGTCGCCGCCGCTACCTGTGCGCCATCTTCGAGATGATTCTTCTTCTTCCAGTCGCCAATAGCCGCGCGAATCGCATCCTCGGCAAGTACTGAGCAGTGAATCTTGACGGGCGGAAGTGCTAGTTCCTTGACGATGTCGGTGTTCGAGATCGTAAGTGCTTCGGAGATGGTCTTACCCTTTACCCACTCGGTAGCAAGTGAGCTGGAGGCGATTGCCGAGCCGCAGCCGAAGGTCTTGAACTTGGCATCCTCGATGACCTGGGTCTCGGGATTAACGCGGATTTGCAGACGCATAACGTCACCGCATTCCGGCGCGCCGACGAGGCCGGTGCCGACTTCGTCAGAAGCCTTGTCCATCTGTCCGACATTGCGGGGATTGCTGTAGTGATCGATTACCTTGTCGCTATATGCCATGGTATTACTCCTGATTACTTAGATGTTACCGCAACGAATGCGTCGCCATGAATCCTGTTTTACTGTGATCGCAGATGCCTAGTGCGCGGCCCATTCAATTTTGGTTAGGTCGATACCCTCTTTAACCATCTCATACAAGGGTGACAGTTCGCGCAGCTTGATGACTGTGGTGATCAGCTTATCGGCGACGTAATCCACTTCTGCCTTGGTGTTGAAGCGGCCGAGACCGAAACGAATCGAGCTGTGGGCCACATCGTCGCCCAGGCCTAGGGCCTTGAGAACGTAGCTGGGTTCAAGCGTTGCCGAGGTGCAGGCGGAGCCAGAGGACACAGCGATGTCGTTGATTCCCATGAGGAGCGACTCGCCTTCGACGTAGACGAAGCTCATGTTCAGATTACCGGGGAGGTGATGGTCCATGTTGCCATTGACGTGGACATAATCGAGGGCATTCTCGAACTTGGCCTTCATGTAGTCGCGAAGCTCGACGAGGCGCTTCGACTCCGACTCCATCTCTTCACCCGCAATCTCGCAGGCCTTACCCAGGCCGACGATACCGGGGACGTTGAGAGTCCCGGAACGCATGCCGCGCTCGTGACCGCCGCCATTGATCTGCTCAGTAAGCTGCACACGGGGGTTGCGGCGGCGAACGTAAAGCGCGCCAACGCCCTTAGGGCCGTAGATCTTGTGGGCGGTGAGGGAGAGCAGGTCAATATTCTCTGTTTGCACGTTGACTGGAATCTTGCCAACGGCCTGAACGGCATCGGTGTGGAAGATGACGCCCTTCTCATGGCAAAGCTTGCCGATCTCCGCAACCGGCTGAACGACGCCGATCTCGTTGTTTGCGTACATGATCGTTACCAGAATCGTCTTGTCAGTCATCGCCGCGCGAACGTCGTCGACGGAGATGAGGCCATCCGGCTGAACCTGGAGGTAAGTCACCTCGTAGCCTTCTTTTTCGAGGCGCTTGCAGGTGTCGAGGACGGCCTTGTGTTCCGTGGTCTGGGTGATGATGTGGTTGCCGCGCTCCTTATACATCTGGGCGACACCCTTGATTGCAAGGTTGTTCGACTCCGTGGCGCCTGAGGTGAAGATGATCTCTTTTGAGGTGCAGCCGATCAACTTGGCAATCTGTTCGCGAGACTTCTCAACGGCGGCCTCAGCTTCCCAGCCGAAAGCGTGGTTGCGGCTGGCGGCATTGCCATAGACGCCGGTAAAGTAGGGCAGCATGGCTTCGAGGACGCGTGGATCCATTGAGGTGGTGGCATGGTTGTCCATGTAGAGGGGAAGATGAACGCCCTCGGGCAGCGGGGTCTTGCTCTCCGCGATAATCATGTCGGTGCCGAGATCGGTGGTGAAAGCCTGTGTGCTCATACTGTGTTCCCCTTATTCCTTATGTCTGTGTGCTGGCCGTTCTCTAAACGGCGATCGTGACAAGGCCGCTACCCACGGCGGCTTCGTTCGAAGATTTCAATGTTTCAGCGGGATCGATCAAGTCAGAGATCCTGATGCCGCTGAGGAGATCCTTAATGCTGTCGTTTACCTTGCGCAGTGGTTCTTTGATGGTGCAATGACCCGCAAGGTCGCAGGTCCCGTGAATCGTGATGCAGCTGGTGATAAAAAGTGGGCCGTCGATTGCGCGGATCACTTCGAATGCTGTCATCTCTGAAGCAGCACGAGCGAGGGCGTAACCCCCATTTGTGCCTGCATGTGAGACCAACAATCCTGCCTTTGCAAGTGTCTGCAGGATCTTTGCCAGCAGCTGGGGGGGAATGTGGTAAGCGTCTGCAATGTCCTTTGCTGATTGTGCGCCGTTCGAATGTGCGTCTGAGACGATCGCAGCCTGTTCGGCGAGGTACTTCAACGCCATCAGGCCGTAGTCGGCTTTTTTTGTGAGACGCAGCATGAAAAACTCGCTTTCTGAGCAGCATTGCAGCAGAATACAGACCTTATCAGACTGGCAATCTTGAGTGTACGGCTTGCGTCAAACGGCTGCAACCGGCATGCCTACAGGACGAAAGAAGTGACGTAAATACATAGTTTGAAGCAGGCTTAGAAGCTGCGCGGGTAAGCGGGTGCGAAAAGTTTACAAAGAACTGGATTGACACGATTTCCGGACCGGGTGAAAATCTTCCCATTCCGCCTATCAAACCCATCACCGACAAGTGCAAACATCCCCGAGTCCGCGTAGTCGCGCGTGATGAAGATACGGAATTTGTGGAATGCCAGCAGTGCGGTGAGGTGTTCGACGCGATCGAGTACCGCGACATGATGCTGGAAGAGGAAGAACAGAAGAAAGCCGCGGCGGAGTCGGCATAGGCGCAGGTGCTCCTACGAGGCTGTTTTTTCCAGGGAGTCGGGCGAATCGTCGATCGACGTAGCTTGAAAGGGATGAACCAGTTCGGGGCCGGTCGAGATGGTCTGCTTTGCCGCTTCGTCGGTCGAACTCATCCGGCGGATCACAATCCAGGCGTATTGCGCGGCGGAGAGCGGCGCGAGGAATGCAATCGACCTCATCAAGACTTCGTTCAGCAGAAGGAAGCTTCCAGTTGAAAAGGCCCTCTCGCTAAGAATGATAAGCAGGACAGCGATCTGAAAGACGGTGTTGAGCTTTCCGAAGAGACTCGGGCGAAAGTCGCGCAACGTGTGGGTTGCAAAGAGCAGTGTGGAGATGAGCAGGATGCCCAGATCGCGGCTGAAGACAAGCACGGTGACATAGCGCGGCATCAAGCCGACATGGGTAAGGACGAGAAAGAGTGTGCTCAGAAGAAGCTTGTCGGCGATGGGGTCGAGATAGAGGCCAAGGGTGGTCTGCTGACTGAGCCAGCGGGCGAGGAGGCCGTCGAAGCCATCGGAGATTCCGGCCAGGACGAAAAGCGCCAGTGCTACGCCGTAGTGACCGTCCAGAATCTCGATGACCAGGAACGGAATAATGAAGAGCCGCAGGAGCGTGAGCAGGTTGGGGGCGGCTCGAAATTGATTAAGGAACGGCACGGGGAATATGCAATTTTAGCGTAGCGATCCTATATTGCTGCTCAAAAGAAGTGCCAGGCATGAGTAAATCCACTGCGCATTGCAGGCCGGTACTTTGCGCTCGCGGTGCAGACCACCGATTCGTCTTTGCTGCGGCAAGCTGTCCGTCTCTGCTGGGGCGAGCCTGGTTCTGTTTTGCGAAGCGGCTGTGTGGCGGGCGGGTCCAGCTTTTATGGCATGGTCGCTGCACGCGCGATGTGTTGCCGTTTGGACAGGTAGCCGTTAGACTGAATCAATGCACGCAGGCGCGTAGCTCAGTTGGTTAGAGCGCTACCTTGACACGGTAGAGGTCTCCGGTTCGAATCCGGACGTGCCTACCATTTCTAAAGACCCGAATTGGACGCTCTTTACTGAAGAGTGATACATCGGGAACCGGCCGTAACCCTCTAGCCGATCTCAACCACATGCACTCGATCTTGAACTTTCTACTCCGATGTCACCGGTCGTATCGGTCCTCCGTGGGGCTTGTCGTCTGCTACTTGTCATGCATTATCATTAGGCACCTTTTTGGGGCGAGGTTTGGCAATGCCGGATGATTCCAAGGGCGGAAGAAACGCGACGATTGTGGTGGCGGTGATCACTGCGATTAGTACTCTTGGCGCAGCTTTCCTCGCAAGTGGACACAAATCAAAGGAAGAGTCTCCTGTACCTGCACCAGCAGCCATACAGCAAACGGCTTCCGGCGTGGGATCGATCAATGTCGGTCACGATGCTGTGTTCAACAACATAAAGAGCGCCGGAGAAGAGGCTGCCGAACTGGTGCAGGCGTGCGAGCAGCGTCATGGCATGAAGATGTCGGCGGAAAAGACCGAGACGACTGAAACCGTTCCCGCCACGGCTTACGAGCGGCAGCAGGAGATAGAGCATGTCGACTTCCGATCGTGCACATGGCCGAAGTCACCCTATTCGGACGGAGATGGATTTCTCCAGATCAGCAGCCGAACGGTGCCGGGACCAGGAGAGTCCGAGTCTACGGGCACTACGTATGCGGACAGAATCAAAGCTCCATGCGAAAAGCTGGTGGTGGGGTACGGATTTGGAAGCCAAGGCACATTCGACAGAGAGCCCTCATTCACGATCAAGGCAGATACCGTGATGACCGGCGAGAATCATGCGCTGTGGAAGAGCGACAATACATTGCCTTTCTATCCGGATGCGGGCGAGTTTGTGGTGTTGCACAACAGCCATGACGCTCTGCAAAGGGCTGAATGTGCGCCATAGTCGGGTTCAATGCTAAAACTTCGGCGGGCAAGTCAGCGTTGTAGCGATCGAGCATCTTTGGAGCGGATCCATGCCGGAACTCCCTGACGTCGCGGCCTATCTTGAGGCGCTTGAAGCGCGCATCCTTGGGCAGAGCCTTGAAGGCGTCCGAGTCGCAAGTGCGTTTCTACTGCGGACGATCGATCCGCCACTGAGCATCGTCGAAGGCAAGAACGTTCGTCAGCTGCGGCGCATTGGCAAACGGATTGCCATTGGTCTTGAGAACGATGTGTGGCTGGTGCTGCACCTGATGATTGCTGGCCGGTTGCACTGGAAGGCTGCTGGGTCGAAGCTGAGCGGGCGGAACCAGCTCGCGGCCTTTGATTTCGGGAATGGGTCGCTTGTGCTGACCGAGGCGGGTTCAAAGCGGCGGGCTTCGCTGCATCTGGTGCGGGGGGAGGAAGGCTTGCGGGCGCTTGATCCTGGAGGGATCGATGTGTTCGCGATCGACCTTGAAGCGTTCCAGGCGGCGCTGCGGGTAGAAAACCGAACGCTAAAGCGGGCGTTGACCGATCCTCGGATCCTGAGCGGGATTGGTAATGCATATTCGGACGAGATCCTGTTTGCGGCGCGGCTGTCGCCGATTCAGCTGACACATAAGGTATCGCCGGAGCAGTGGCAGCAGTTATTTACAGCCGTGCGCGAGACGCTGCGCCTGTGGATAGATCGGTTCCTGGATGAAGCGAAGGGCGGTTTTCCTGAAAAGGTGACAGCGTTCCGCAAGGACATGGCGGTGCATGGGCGGTTCTCAGAACCGTGCCGGGTATGTGGACAGCCAGTGCAGCGGATCAGGTATGCAGACAACGAGACGAACTACTGCGCGCACTGCCAGACGGATGGGAAGGTGCTGGCTGATCGCAGTCTTTCGCGTTTGCTGAAAAAAGATTGGCCTCGAACTTTGGACGAGTTGGAATTGCTAAAACGGCGGTGACAGGCTCCGCATCCTAGCTGCGTATAGGAGATCGGTATGCCAGTGATTGCTGGAGAAAGTGCAGCGCCCTTCGTGCCAGCGGACCGTAGCTTGCCAGTATTGCGGGAGGCTGTGCAGCAGTGCCGTGGCTGTGAACTGTACCTGACGGCGACGCAGGCTGTCTTTGGCGAGGTCGAGAGCGGCAATACAGAAGAGCCTGGACAGATCTCAATCATGATGATTGGCGAGCAGCCTGGCGATAGCGAAGATAAGGCAGGCCGCCCGTTCGTGGGGCCTGCGGGTAAGCTTCTCGATCAGGCTCTGGTCGAGGCCGGAATCGATCGCGCGAAGGTTTACGTGACCAATACGGTGAAGCACTTCAAGTGGGAGCCGCGAGGCAAAATCCGTCTTCATAAGAAGCCGGGAGCAAAAGAGATTCGTGCCTGCAGGCCGTGGCTGGAAGCGGAGCTTGAAGCCGTGCAGCCCAGGCTGATCGTGTGCCTGGGCGCAACGGCTGCACAGGGTCTGCTGGGCGCCAACTTCAAGGTGACGCAATCTCACGGCGAGGTGCAGCGATCACTTATGCTGCCGCCGATCATAGCGACGCTTCACCCTTCGGCTATCCTGCGGGCATTGACCGAAGAGGACCGCGAGAGCCAGATGGCGATGTTTATCGAAGACCTAAAGGGGGCAGCTAAATTCGTCACAGCCTGAACGGTCACGGGAGAAACGCCGCAAGTCGATGTATACTTTTGGAGAAGCAGAATACGGCAGAAGTCGCCTTGCGCGCCTGCCACTCCCAAGAGCCTTGTAACTCTGGCGATCCTGGGGGTATCTGCGTCCTAAGCTTTGGAATCGGAGCAAGTCATGGCACAAAAATGTGATCTTTGCGGCAAAGGCCCGCAGTTTGGTAACAACATCTCGCACGCCCACAACACGACCCGTCGTCGCTGGAACGTGAATCTGCAGCCCGTAAAGGCAACGACAAACGGTATCAGCAAGCGTATGCGCGTCTGTACGAGCTGCATTAAGACCGGCAAAGTCGTAAAAGGCTAGTCCCAACCCCCAGGATGAGTGAAGACGAAATTGCCCCAGCCGCGAAGATAGCGACTGGGGGCTTTTCGTGTTTGTGATTACTTTCCTTCAAAAGCCAGGGAAGCGCTGTTGATGCAGTAACGAAGGCCAGTCGGTTTGGGGCCATCCGGAAAAACGTGGCCGAGATGGGCGCCACACGTGGCGCAGTCAACTTCAACGCGCCGCATGCCGAGAGAATTGTCTTCTGTGGCAACGATTGCTTCGGAGTTGACCGGAAGCCAGAAACTGGGCCAGCCGCTGCCGGACTCAAACTTCTTGTCCGATGTGAAGAGTTCCGCGTTACAGGCTCCGCAATGGTAGATACCGTCGGCATGGTTGTTCACCAGAGTGCCGCTAAATGCGCGTTCGGTTCCCTTCTGGCGCATCACGTGGAACTGTTCCGGCGTGAGCAGTTCGCGCCACTCGGCATCAGTCTTGTGGATCTTTTCGCGGGTCGGAGTTGCGGTAGTGTCGGACATTTATGTCTCCTCGGTAGATTAGACGCACGCAGGTGATTGAGCGACTCGATCAGGCGTCGGGCGATTCCATCGCGATGACCTCGACTTCGACGAGGGCATCTTTGGGCAGACGGGCGACTTCAACGGTGGAGCGGGCAGGCGGAATAACGCCTTCGGGCGCAAGATACTTCCCGTAGACGGCGTTCATGGCGGCAAAGTCGTTCATGTCTTTGATAAAGACTGTGGTCTTGACGATGTGGACGAGGTCGATGCCGGCTTTATTGAGAACGGCCTTGATGTTCTCCATAACCTGGGTGGTTTGTTCGGTGATGCCACCGTGCACGAGGTTGCCGGTTTTCGGGTCGATGGGAATCTGGCCAGAGGCGAAGAGCATCTCGCCGACGCGAATGGCCTGCGAGTAGGGCCCAATGGCGGCGGGTGCATCGGGGGTAGAGATGGCAGTCTTGCTGGGCATTGCGGTCTCTCCGATTAGGTGGGGTGAAGGGTAGAGTGTAGCCACGGATGATGATAGCTGACTGACTGCGGACAGCGAAGCAGCACAGAAGTGGAGCCTTTCGGGGCTAAGACGCCTTTCAGGCTTCCCTATGAGGATGATTCTGCCATATGAGGATGATTGATAGATCAGTCGTGTAGCCGATAGACCGTGTTCTCGCGATGCCTTGGGTTATCGACCTTTGGCTTCGCTGTTTCGGTAAGCTCGGAGGAACTACGCTGAATATTTTGGTTGAGCAGGGTACCTAAGTGATGACAGGAACTCGAAGGATTGTGATGCCGGGCGGCAGTGGCGACATTGGAACGATGCTGGCGCGGAAGTTCCACGAGGATGGCCACGACGTGACCGTATTAAGCAGGTCCCCAAGGCCGGCAGCCTGGAAGGTGCTGCAATGGGATGGTCAAAATCCGGGAGCGTGGGCAAGGTCTCTAGAAGATGCCGATGTCTGCATCAACCTGACGGGCAGAAGTGTGGATTGCCGGTATACGCCGGAGAACCGGAAGGAGATTCATGATTCGCGGACGGAGTCGACGCAGGTGCTGCATGAGGCAATTGCCGGTTTGAAGCAGCCGCCGCGAGTGTGGCTGAATGCGAGTACAGCGACGATTTACAGGCATTCGCTCGACCGGCCGATGGGCGAAGCGGCGGGCGAACTTGGCGGGAACGAAGTGGGCGTGCCGGAGACGTGGCGGTTTTCGATCAAGGTAGCGAAGGATTGGGAGCAGGCGTTCTTCGGGACGGCGACTCCGATGACACGTAAGGTGGCGTTGCGGAGTGCGATCACGTTTTCGCCGGATAAAGGGAGCGTCTTCGAGGTGCTGTCGCGGCTGGTGCGGATGGGCCTGGGCGGAGCGAATGGTTCGGGGCGACAGATGGTCTCGTGGATCCATGAGACGGACTTCGTTCGGGCCGTCGAGACGTTAATTCAGGATGAGACGTTCGAGGGTGTCGTGAACCTTGCGGCTCCGAACCCGCTGCCGAACCGGGAGTTCATGCGGGCTCTGCGAGAGGCCTGGGGCATCTCGATTGGATTGCCGGCGGCGGCGTGGATGATCGAGGTTGGGAGCTTTTTTATGCGGACGGAGTCGGAGTTGGTGATGAAGAGCCGATGGGTGGTGCCGGGGAGATTGCTGGAGGCAGGATTCGAGTTCCAGTATCCCGAGTGGGCGGGGGCGGCGAAGGAGTTGGTGGAGCGGTGGCGGAAGGAAGAGTGATTCGCGACGCGGATCAACTGATGCGGATGCAGTCTGCTTATGACATTGCACAGACGAGGAAGCGGGAGAACACGATCAAAGTGCGGCGCGTTTCGTTAGGGGCGGTTGGCGGTTAGGAATAGTCTGATCGGAGACGTACGACTGCAGGGGAGAACCCGGTCAATGTCAGTTTGCAATACTGTTTCCGAAAACACCGACTTTGAGGGAGTTAAGCTACTGAGAACGAGTGTTTGCCAATCGTCTTCTTACGTGTGCGAGGTTGAGGTAAATACACCACCAGAGTCCCACGATAAGCGTGAACGGAACGACAAGTATGCCGAAATACTCATCAGCACTCTGCCGATGTGGGTGATACATGTCGTAGATGACGCTTCCAGTAAAAATCAAAAGCAACAAGCCAGAAGCCATTGCAACGTAAGCCCCCCATTGTCGAGCCTCATTCAAGGCTTTTGCGGCTCGGATACAAAGCCAAGCGAGAGCACTGGTGATGAGAATGACAAGAGCGGACGTCAGCAAAAAGCGAACGTCACTTACGTTTTCCGCACGCCCTTGAAAAGCTCGGAACCCCGTGATGACCAACATAGAGGCGAAGAGGAGGGCACACAAGCCCCACAGAGATCCAAGCGCAACAAGCAATCCTGCACTAAACTTCAAACCCCGCAGGTCGCTCTCATCTGTGCCTAGCTTAGCAACCATCGCGTTCGACTCCATTGCCAGATTGTCTCTCATTTTGAGTTCGGTGGACTTCTCCGAAAACGGCGATTGCGGAAGGTTCGTGTCGAAGTTTCCGTAAACACCGACTTTCGGGCAGCTGGCTGCGCCGAATTGACTCTCCAGCTTGGCCAGGTCAGACTGGCTCGATGCGAAAAGCTACGTTGATCTTCGCTTGCTTGGCGTCAATCGGCTTCGCGCAAGTTGATCTTTCAATCACACATCGCCACTGAGCCCCGAACAGACGGCGGTATATCGCGCTGCCTTGTCGGGATTTGAAGGCGGCAGCCCGTACGATCTGATCGATCTCACTGGCGTACTTCGACCCGAGGAGGGTGACTTTGCAGGATGTATGAAAGACTTCCATTCCCCTGCGCATTCCCAAGTTCTCCACCGTTTGAGTTCCCAGTTTGCTAAGACCATTCCGGTCCGCCTGATCAGCCCGGACATGGCTGCACAGCATCCATTTCCTACCGGATTCAGGATTGTTGGATCCATGACCTCAACTCCGCGTCCTCTTCCGTCTGAAGATCCCGAAGCGAAGAACGACAGAGTAGTCCTTTCCGAGATTATCTTTGACTCGCGGCATCGCCGGGCAGCCTTGAACGTAAGCATAAGTGGCCCTGGATCAGGTCAATCAGAGACACACGTCTACAGGCTCAGTCACGGGAAGTGGATTCTCGAAGCGGATTGTGGCTCGGGATTGTCGTGATTCTTCGAAAACGGCGTTGTCAGCAACTTCGAGCGCTTTGAATGGTCGCCAGCGGCGACATTTTCGACAACACCGACTTCGCGGAAGTCTCT
>CAHJWN010000099.1 GCA_903642265.1 Acidobacteriaceae bacterium
GCGGGGCGTACATGTTGTCTTCCCATCGCAGCTTGTAGCGATATTCGATGATGCTGCCGATCGTTACGTCGGGCAGGGTGAACACCTTCTCCTTAGCCTTATAACCCTGCGTCTTGACTACTATCCGCTCGTACGGTTTGCCGGTAAATGGAATGATTGTCCCGTCAGGATGAATCGTTCGCCCTGCAATGTCCGAGATGTTATAGCCCATGCTTCCGCTGGACAGGTATTTCAATTCAACGTTCGCTTTCTCCTTGCCGCCTTCCGCAAGAACCTTAATTCGTTCATACACGCTGAACATATGCAGATGGTCTTCTGTTTTCTCTTCACGAAAGAGGTAGATCGCCGACGCTCCCGGTGCCTTCGGGAATGCGGTCATTGATAGCTCTTCCTGCGTCGGAACAGTCCACTGCTGAGCCCATAGCGGTCCTGCAGCAACAATCAGGAAAAAGATACCGCTCAGGAAAGTTGTACGGGTTGACTGCAGAACCATATTTTGCTCGCTCTCGTATCTGCACAAAGTCTTGGAGCACTTCTCTTACGTCTCAAACTGGACCACAAGCGGAATAGTGTCTTGAGGGCTACTGCTTCTTGAAGACCGCGCTGCTCTGTTCATCATTTGCGATGACACCTGCGAGTTTTTGCCACTCACCGTATCGCGTTGCAGGAAGCTCCAGTTCTCGCACCGTGTACGTACGCGTATAGCGGAGCGTGCGACCGTCCATCTTCGATGAACTGGTGTACGCGGCGAATCCCATATCGAGCGACACTGGCAACGGGAGTTCATCGAGCGCATACCCAACCGGCAACTCGATGGAATATTCATCCTGCTCCTGCATCGTCTGAGAGAGATCGATCGGGACGAGTCGGGGCTCGCGATCGAACCGTAACCCTTCACTGCCCAGCACCCTTGGACGGACCATGAGAAGCGCCCCCAGCTTCTTCGCATAATGGTCGACGTTCAGCGAGTAGGTCGTCGTGAGCTCCTTATCCAGGGAATCGACATTTTCCACCTTCACGAAGGTCGCCGAGAAGTTAGAGAAATCTCCTTGTAACTGGTGATCCAGAAACTCGTGTTGCTCTTTCTCGTTGGCACTCTTATACATCGACCTGCGATGCTCGGAGACGTCACCGAACCGCTTCTCCACGATGCTGCCTTTGAGCGACCCATCCGCTTGCAGTTCCAAGGTAGCCGTTCGATGAATTGTGTTCAAGCTTGGGCTGAGCACGGGAAATGCCACGATCTGACTGTCCTTTCCTTCAATAAGGACGCCATAGCTGCCTTGCAAATTGTGTTCAAGTTGCCCAAAGGCCGTCTCATCCCAGGTCGGATCGAAGATCAGGTAGCGCCGCCCTGTCTTCGCGGTCACAATACTCTTCAGCTTAGGCGACTCGTATCCCTTCGGAATCTCGATCGCCGCAATCATGTGGTTCCCCATGAGCGACGGCGCATCCGGATCGACAAACCCGCGCTGCGTGTCGACCATGAGCAGGGCCGAATGAACTCCGATGGTTGAAAACATGGCTGAGAGCAGGGTGGCTTTATCCTTGCAATCGCCATACCGGTTGCGAAAGATGTCTGCCGCAGGGTGCGGTTGCAAACCGCCTATTCCCTTCTCAATTACAAAGTAACGGATTTGCTTTTGGACAAACTCCGCAACCGCCTCGGTCTTGTCGTAGAAGTCAGCCTTACCCACCGTCAACTCAGCTGTTTTTGCCGCAATCTCAGGGTTTGCCTGCAGCCGGTCACTTGATAGCTGCGTGTACCACGCCCCAATACTTTGCCAGGTACCACCAATCGCGGTCGTAAGACCCGGCGATTCGTAGTGAATGCTCATCCGTCCGGCAAGGGCCTGCTCCGACGGTGACATTGGCACCTTGTCTAGATCGATCGCCGGGATGTTCTTCAAGTCCCAACGCCAGCGCTGCCCTTCCAAATCGATCGCCGGTTCAGCTTTGTGGTGCGCCCAGGCCACGCCATAGGTGAACCCCGGCGGCAGGATCAAAGTGAAACTCTGGCTCACGCTGGGAATGCTGCTCTGGAACATCCAGTCCTCTTCGGTCATGTAACTCGGCAGGCGCTGATCTGCTTCATAAGCGACTACGCCACCAGGATCGCGGCCTGGCGCATTCGCGACCTTATACTGAACATCCTGGTAAAGAATGCCTTCGCCTGGGGGACTAAATACCGCCATGTCGTTTTCCTTCATGGCATACTCATGCCCGTCTGGCCCAATACTCCAGACATGCAGGGATTGCAGCTTGGTGTCTTTATCGAAAGGGACGACAACAACAGCGTTGTCTCTTCCAGCTGGCCTCAGGATCTTAAGCACACGCCGGTGGTGTTCAACCGCATGTCCATCTGACGAAACCGTCAGCGTTGTTTCATCCAGAAGGATGACAGCATTCGTCTCGGCGGAATAAGTCGGCAGCGTCTGCTGTGCCGCTGCTTTCACCCAGTCTGGAACCGAATCCTTTGCGGCAACAGCATTTTGCGCACCTGATATCGCAAGAATGCCAAACCAGAAGATACCTCTACCACGTTGAACCATTGCAGAAAGCGTCATATAAGTACCCTGCGGACGCGAAGACGTAAAGTGGAAATCCATGCCGGAGAGTGATGCTCCCCGTGCGATATTGCGATTTACTCTGTAGGTGGTTTATACGTTGCAGACACAGCATGTGCAAGGACAGAGTTTCAACCTGCCTGATAAGTTCCGGGCGAGGATTACGGAACTCTCAGTGGCCTGAACCCATCGAGCGGGAACAGTCCTGTGGGATAGTCCTCGGTGGGAAATTGAGGCTTGAAGAGATAGCGGATAAAAAATCCGCCAGTTACGGTGTTGTAGTTGTTTGTGTTGTTTCCGGTAAGGAACCCGCCAGCGTACCAGTGATCGGCAATGCGGTACGAGCCTTCCGAGTTGATCGAGTAATTTAGTCCCGTATTGGTAGTGCTGGGGAAGCTTGGGTTTCCTGAACCCGTCTCTGTCCCTCGATCAAGTGGATAATAAGGAGCGCTGTCTGATTGGAACGTTTGTAGGCCGACGCTGCCTGCAATCACGTAGTGCCAATCCATCTTGTAGTGCCCGGTAAAGCTTACCGGCACCGCTGCAAGGAAGTATGATTGCGGGCTGAAGTAGCCGCCCTGCCCGTAGGTCAGTCCAAGCTCGTTATGGTCATAGTGCATGCCGAAGAATGTCGCACCAACGTTCAAGCTTCCATATTGAGGAATAACCCTGACACGAAAGTATGCTCCCATTGTGCCTTCAAACTTCTTATTGTCGAGAACATGGTACCCGGTGAGCGAAGCACCATCGCCTGTCAGGTAGAAGCCTGATCTCTCACTTCCCATGTCAACGCGGACACCACCACCCGTCGAGACGACGCCGCCCCAGACGTTTCCGGCGAAGAACGGCGTTGCTGACCCCGGATCACGAAGACCGGCGTAAGCAAGCTGCGTCTCCCGAACTGAGTCACGATCTGCAAAGATGCTGAAGTGACCGCCACCTGGCCGGTAGACGAATCGTCCGGTGATATTCGACACCAGGAACTCGTACGGTGTATACCCAACCGCCACGCCCAGGGTCGGCGTCGACATCTGTAACTCGCCACCAACGCCGCTTGAATACTGCTGTGCTGGAGTAGCCGTCGCGTTCCCGGGCAACGTACCCAGGACCGGAATCACACCGGTCGAAGCAGACAACGTCGCCGTGTCCACGATCCCGTTACTCAGAAACACCGGCTTTGCTACTACTGTGAATCGCGCGTGCTTCGCTGCGACCACCGAGGCCTCGAAGGTCGATTCCAGATCTGTCAGGCGATCAAAGCCCGCAGTTCCACTGCGATACCGCGCATAGCCCGTGCCGCCAATCCAGGCACTGTACGAAGACTCCAGCGTATTCAGATCCAACTCGTTCTGTTCTCGCGCGGTGAGTGGAGGTCCAGCCGCCTTTGCCGTCGGATCATACCCCCCACGCAGCGGTGGCACCAACCTCGCGACTAGGTCCGCGTCCGTCGGCGCAACGCCCGGCGTCTCTGCTTGTCCGATCACTGGATACGGCTGATAGGTTAATGGCTGGGCAACACCGGGGTACAGCATGCCAGGCTGATCTGCAATCGTAGTGCTTCGCTGCACCTTCGCGGTCGCATGCCGCCGCACGGGCCGAGTGCCCGGCTGCGGATATTGCTGGCCAAGATTCTCAACGGATTGCCCACTATCCGCCGCCGCATTGTTTTGTTGTGGCAACGAGCGTGTTTGTGGCTGCGCCATCTGTCCCGGTTGCAACGGAAGGACGTACTGCGTGTTCTGCGTCGGAGGGCTGCTCAGATCTTCGACAGGCGGCGTACTTTGCCCAGACATCCCGACATTCGGATTGGACTGCCGCCTGCGGGCGCTTCCCGCTTCAGCTTCAGCAATATCAGGATGCGAAGATGTCGTGGCCTTGCGCTTGTTCTTTGAGTTCGGAACGTATTTCGCATTCGGCAGCACGTCAGTCACTTCACGCTGAGGCGAAAGGTTGTGCGGCGTTGCATCGCCTAACTGTACCGGCACCGGCTCGGGCGTATAGCCGTAGCTTTGCGCTGGAGGAACATAGGGCACGTAAGCTCCATAGACCTCGGTGGTCTGACCACGTTGAGCCTGGCTCACTGTGGGCTGGACAGGGGCGTACGTCAAAGGGCCCTGAGACTGGATTCGAGGCTGGTCCTGGTAACTGCTTGCCGCCGCCGTTTCGGGATATGGACTGGAACTCTGGGCCTGCTGAGTCAGTCGCTGAATTTGCTGTGCCTGGTAGGCCTGTTCACTCAGCTGATACTGACCCTGGGTAGCCGGAGTCGATGGCAGCTGGCTGTGGTTTTCCGAGTCGTCCGGCAGCAGTAGCGGCTGTGTCGGTGTTTGCTGCGGCATCGTATAGCCGCCTACAGGTTGTTCCGCGGCCTGAGGAACGTAGTCTCCCAGGGTTCCGCTTCTGCGTCCCGCCTGCCGCGACTGGCTCTGCTGGGCCGGATAGATTTGGTTCTGCTGGACTGGGTTCGTCATGTAGGACGGCACAGCGTTGCCGTAACTTTGCTGAGGGACACCTGCCTGAACGCTGAAATTCTGACCACCGCTCAAATCATTGCCAGGCTGCCGTCCCGAACCGGTGCTGCCATTCAGCTCGACCGGGGCCGTGCCATAAGCATTTGCATAGGTTGGTAGATACGGCTTTGCTGGAGGCGTAGGGGCTGACCCATCAACCATTGCCGATGGATTGTCCTGTCCTGCGCCTGGCCCTAGAAGGCTCGCCAGGTCCTGCGACTGCGTCTGGCTTGGCAGCCGATTCGCCGTAGACGGCATCGGTCGGCTCAGCTCATTCGCCAACTCGGCCCCTGGATCAGGTGGAGGCATCGCCGCCAGGGATGCCTTGTAGTACTCGGCCGCTCGAGCGCTATCGCCGCGCGCCTGCTCAAACTTCGCGCCGAGCGTCAGCATCTGCGCGTCCCTTGGATACTGGTTCAAACCGTACCGCAGCCACAGCTCGGCCGACTTGGTATCTCCCGCAGCCAAGGCAGCGCCCACGGCTGACTTGTAGTCCGCAGCGGATGCTGAAGTCATGTCCTGCGCCTTGAAGATGAGCACCGCCTGCTTTGGTAGGCCTGCCCTTGCATATCCACTTGCCAGCGCCTTCAGTACCCCGGGATTATCCGGAAACGCCCGGGCCGCCGCATTCAGAATCGCCAGCGCACGCTTGTTATTGCCGGCTGCAGCGGCCGCATTCGCTCGCCTCGAAGCCCATAGGGACCAAATGGTTTGCACGGAACGTCGCTGCTCATCGGTCAGGTCCTGCCGCCCGCCCAGGATCATTAACTGGCGATAAAGCCCCGTGTCGTTCGAGCCATTGAACAGCAGGTACGCGTTTTGGATATCAATGTCCGCCGGCGCAACCGCATGCGCATTGGCATAGTGCTGCTTAACCCGGTTAAGAAAGACCATCGACTGTTGCGGCTGCCCCAGGCTGCTGTACACATTGCCGATCGTCTGCAGATAGTCCACATCGTTCTCTAGCGTCCGTCGAACCTGCACTGGAATTTGCTGCACCTGTGCCAGCGCTTCCTGGTCCCGTCCCGAGCTGTGCAGGGTCGACAAAAGGCCTTTCCATGCATCCGTCAACTCTGGGTTCTCGGACAAAATCTGTCGGTAGAGCGGGAACGCCTGCCGTGCATTATTCTGCGCCAGGTAGATTCCTGCGAGTTGCGTCTCTGCCCCGACAGAAGGCTTTTGGCCTGTGGTCGTCTGTTGCGTAATCGCTTTTTCCAGAATGCTCTGGGCGATCTCCAGCTTGTTTTGCGCCTGGTAGATCGATGCCACGGTGGACTCAAATCCAGGGTCGCGCATAGCTACGTCGTAGCTGGACGGAGGCATACTCTCAAGCGTCTGGATGGCTTGCGCATCCTGCTTCATGGCATGCTCGACGCGAATCAACCCTTGCCACGCCTGCGTATTTGAAGGGTCGCTTGCAAGCACCTGCCGGTACAAGCCGCCCGCCTGGTCAACCCGGTTGGCCTGCTGCAAGAGACCTGCATACTGCAGCAGTGTCTCCACCCTCACGCCGCGTGCATCCGACGGGAATGGGAGATCAAGTGCACTCCGCAAGACTCGCTGCGCATCCGCGTCGCGGCCTACTGCCGAGTAGGCCGAGGCCAGCGTCCTCAGAAAATCAGGGTCCTTCATCAACTGCGTATGGATCGTGGCCGGGATCGTTCGTTCCGTCTGCAACGCGCCAGTCGCATTTCCGGCACCGTACTTCGCCATAAATAAACCACGCCACGCAGCCACAGCGCTGGGCTTCACTTTCACATAACGCTCAAACACCTGGATCGCGACCTCCGGCTGTTGAGCCTTCATCAGCGTTCCGCCCAGGCCCTCCAGCGCCTCTGCACTTGCCGGTCGCATCTGCAGTGCCGTTTGATATTGCTTCTCGGCGGTCGTCAGATCGTTTTCGTTGAGCGCAATCGCGCCCTCACCCATCGTGTAGTAAAACCGGGCGGACGATAGAGCCGTCTCGATGCCGGGGTCCTTTGCTCCGTCCTGCTGTGCTTGTTCAAGAAAACTGATCGCCCCACCGAAGTTCGATTGCTGCATGCGCACATAACCCATGCCGGCCAGAGCCCGCGCGCTGCTTGGTTCGGTTGTGAGTATTTCCTTGAAGCGGCCCTCTGCTTCTTCGATATGCTTCGAGTTCAGCGCCCTGTACGCCGCTTCCATCTGCGCATTCGCCGCTCGGTCTCTCGCCTGACCTGCAATCTCTTCCGGACTTTGCGGCACTGCCGCAGCCGCCCGTTTCGGCTGATTCCTAAGCGCCGTTGCGAGTTGCGCATCGTTATGCTTCAGGAGATAGGACCGAATGTCCGCAGCCGAAGCCGGGTTCTGGGCGTCCCACACCAGCGACTGTCGTAGAGCTTCCTGCGCCTGCGGATCAGCCGGATGTCTCTCCAGCAGCTTCCTGCCTTCTTCACGGGTCTTCGGGTTGTACGTCAGAATGCGCCCCAACTGCACCTGGTAGCGCGAGTCCTGCGGATACTTCTCCGATAGGCCACGAAGTCCCGTAATCGCCTGTGCACGTCCTTCATCCGTTGCCGATTCTGTCTCGTAATACGCCAGCGCCCAGTCACCTGGCGGGGGTTGTGTCCCGAACACCTGTCGGTAAATGTTCATCGCCTGCGCATACTGTCCTGCCTGGGCGAGCTTACCCGCCTGCGTCAATTCAGCAGACTGGTTTTGCTGCGTCATCATCGTCTGAACCCGCGCTATATTCGGGTCATTGGGATTGATCGCTCTCAGTCTGTCCAGATAGGTTCCCGAAAGCGCGGAGTTCCCTGCCAGTTTGGCTGCCCGTGCCAGCCCTCCGAGTGCGTCTACATTATTGGGATCGGCTAGAAGGACCTGCTGCCAGGTTTGCGCAGCCATATCCATCCGCCCGCGAACCTCTAAATTGTGAGCCTTATCCAGCAAGGCCTGGGTTGCTGCCAGCGGAGTGCCCGAGCCCGCCTGTCCTTGCACCCTGTTTACCATCAGAATCGTGCACGCGAAAGCTACGCAGCATGCTGCCCGCACAACCGCTCGGACTGCCTGCCAGTAACGGGTTGGACGCTTTATCTGCATACAGTCAGCAACGAATGCCAGAAACGAAAACGCGATAAGTAGGGCACGAGCAAGTGAGAGGAAACGCCGAACTTATCCTCTGCAGATTATCTCTTTTCGTTACGGTTGTACCGTCTTTTTTCCGGTATTAACTGGTTTGCTACTGTCATATCAGGCATTTAGCTGTATTACCGCGGGTTCCACTTGACCCTCAAACGCCCATCACTACCAAATCTGTATCGCTCATCAGTCCAGCCCGTGGAGAACAGTGCAAGGTTCTGGTCGTAGTAACGCAGATCGTTTGGCCCATTACCGTAAAGACCGCTCGCGGGATCTTTCATCCCCGCCAGGCGATCTGCTTGAACCTTCTGCTCACTTCGCATCCGCTCAGCGTCAAGGAACGGCACCAGCGCTGCGGAGAATCCGGCAGGGCCTGCAGCATTTAGTGCCTTTCCCGCACTATCCACCTTCTCGGGCGGAACAGTATGTGACTTCAGGTACGCTGCCATGCCAGTCACATATCCCAGAAGTTCGCCGCGGCCAGGCGTTGCCGGATCCGATATGCCCAGCCACAAATACACCCGGATCGCATCATAGCTTCCAATGGCCTGGGTCTCCTTCGAACCCGGCGCAGGGATTGGTCGAACACCTGTTCCGGCGCCAACCCAATCCATCGCATAGCCCGCACCCGATCCGTTTCTAAGCAGCGGTCGGAGTGAAGCGATTACGGCGTTCCACGGTCCAACCGGCGAGGCATTCGCAAACCTCGTCAGCACCGGCAAGGGCAAGTAACTCGGATTCAGGATCCATGTACTCGCATCAGGATGGAATCCCCGCGCACCCGCGAGCAGGGTCGTCCCAACGCCCGGCACCATCGCGACCTCCTGCTGTGCAATCAACGAAGCCATGGCCGACCCCATCTTTTCGTATCGCGGATCACGCCAGAGCCTACCCGCCTCTATTAATGAATAGGCGATCCAGAGATCTGAGTCCGCTGCAGGGTTTCCATCCAGGATCTTCCAGCTTCCGTCCGGCGCCTGGCCCCAACTCCACGCCGGTAGTTGCGCCGTCAAGTCACCATTCGCAAGGTTCGTCTGCGTCCAGCTAAGCACCTTGGCGAATCGTGTCTTGTCGTTATCTACAAGCGCAAAGAACAATGCGTAGGACTGCCCTTCGCTTGTCGTCTTCTCATTGGCGCTGTGGTCGATGACTCGTCCCTGGCCGTCGATGAACCGTGCTGAATACTGGTCCCACAAGGGCCACGTCTGCTCGGCATGACAGCCACTCGCAATCGAGGCTGCAAACACGAGCATGGCTGACAGCGAAATAAAACTCCATCTTCTGGCCCGATACTTCGTCATGATCCAATCCACCAAGTTCCTACTCTGGTTCTGTACCCAGCAGACGGATACGTGCGCGTCGCCGCAGGATCGATCGCACCAGCAGCGCCATAAGAAACGCGATGACGAACGACGAGATAACCACAAGCCCCGGAAATTCCGAGAACAGCAGCTGAAAGCGATACAGGATCGACAAAGATCCCACGTGGTACACATCGTTTCCAATCCGGTACGACGTAAACTTCTGCCCCTGCAAAACGCTTACAGATTGCGAGATGTCCGATGACTGGGAGGTCTTCAAAAATACCGTGAGGAAATTTGCAATAACGGACTTGTCTCGGAGCGCCACGACCACTACGGAGCGATTGGATCCGCTCGGCCACTCAATGCCTTCTATCAAGGCGTTGGGCAAGCCACCGGCCGTCTCCAGTTGGCCAGACTGGATATGGTCCGAGCTTCGCACCTTCCACCATGCATGCTCAAGTGGAGCAAAGAAACCCTGCGTGTCCTGGATATGCAGGCCGTCGCTGTCGATCGTGACGGGGAGCGCCGCACTTAGTTTTCTAATTGCCGGCTGATCGTCGACCGTCCCAAGCACGATGTAATCTTTCTTCTCGTCCGTCTTCATCCCGTCCGAGTTGGTGACCGTGACGTTCAGCACCGGGTATCCCGTCTGCGCGCCAAAGTGCCCCATCATCGTCAGGAACAGTTCGATCTCTTCAGGCGCAGCCGTGTCCGGCAACACGACAGCCGTGTCCGAAAGATCAGCCTTACGCGTGAACGGATATCCAGCGTTTGAAAACAATTCAAGATCCGGCAGAACTGCCCAGTGCGGAACGCCTTGGATATCGAGATACGAATCTTTCTGTATCGAACCTTGCAGATTCATCGGCGCCGTATCCACGCACTTGCCCTTCTTCGCCATCTGGAAGATAAACGTCATCTTCAGCGTGTTCGAAAACGGCCGAAGGTTCATTCGCTGCACTGGAAGAACGGTCTCCCGGTTGGATGTCGCCTTGTCCTCGTGCGGAATGGGTGTCGAGCTCACGTAGGCGCCATTCATAAACACCTGGAGCGTACTGCTGTCATCGAGCGGCGTAGGGTTGTAGCGGTACCCGACATGCAATGCAATATTCTGTTTCGCCCCGAAGTACAGGTCAGGCGGAATCCTTAGATACACACCAAGTGGAACAAATCCGCCACCCTGCAACTCCGCAGTCGTCGCAATGTCGCCGAGATACGTGATCTTGTCGGTGCTCATCCATCGTGGAGCGTCGTCTGGTTCGCGCGGTGCTGGCATCTTGATACTTGTAATCCGCACCTGGTCGCTCTGTAGCAGATCGCGCTGCAGCGTCAAGGCTGAAGCGGCTTTGATGAGATCGTCGCCATTGTCGCCAGAGATCACCAACAACTTCGAATAAGGATCAACCGGATTGGTCCGCATCGAGATTGTCGGTCCCGAACTCCCTGTGACGTTCAAGGAAGCCGGCACATCTGAGGGGTTTTCTGCAATGACGATCGCGTTGCCTTGCGGAATAGAACTGAAGCTCACTGGGAAACGTACCGGATGGTCATTGGTCAAAATCCCGAACCATGAAGTCACAATCCCGGCAGCTTGAAGGGCCTGGGGAGAAGGCTGGCTCAAGAACACAACCGGCACCGAGGGATGCAGATTTACTGCGGCATCGTAGAACGGAAGCGGCAGCAATTTTAGGTCGTTCTGGAGCGGCAACAGTGCGCCTGCAAGTTCGATTGTGGAGTCCTTGTCCACGTCGGCCCACAGCGTTGAATTCGATGGATCTTCGCACTGAGTCGTATAGTGCCCGACGAATTCGAAGGTCAACTCGTTGTCATGCACCAGCATGTCAGCCGGCATTTGCAGCGTCGCTTGGATCATGGCACTGTTTTGATCATGCGAGATAATCACAGCCTGCTGGTCTTCTGACGCGGGAGAATTACCGGCGGCTAGCCCATTCACAGTTGGCTGGTTGGTTACGGCCAAGGTTGCAAAGAGACTGCCGTTCAGACTCACCTTTAGGTGGCTCATCGCAGGTATCAGCCCAGGCGAAAAGTGATATTTCAGGTGCATGGTTGCAGTCTTCACGACCTCCGTCTGAGGCAGTGAAAAATGCACGGAGGCGTAGCCGTCGATTCCGCGCAGCTCGATCGTGTCCATCACGTTCACATCCGACAACTTGAAGACGTTATCGAACTGACCCGCCGCCACCGCCTTTGCTGCACCAGCGTCTCCAACCATCGGCGGATTTGCCAACGCCGGCATCAGGCCGGCAGCGGCCTCCTGAAACATCGGTGCCACCCTCGGCTTGCCGTGAAGTTGGGCTGCGCTACTCACCTTGATACAGGTCCCGAACAGAACGGCAAGCAGAACCATCGGGGCGACACTTTCCACCAGCTTTGCTTTGCCTTTGGCTGGAGACTTCAACTTCTTCAGCGCCAGCTCGCCCATCTGTTTGAAGCCCCACATTGAAAGCATAAAGATGCGGCCCAGGCTGCGCATCGGGCGGTCCACCTCGCGTGTCTCGCCCCAGCCCAGCCAGGTGTCCGCGCGCGAATACAACACCATCGTCAGCGCTTCTTCCTCCTGCAGGTTCAGCGGATCGAATCGCGCCCGCAGCACGCCGCCGTGGGCACCGACAATCGTCGCCGGGATAGTTGCCTCGCCGTCGAGCACAGGGAATATCAGTCGGATCGGCGCACCCGCAGTTACCTCGACCGCTGAATCGATCTTGATGGCAAGGCCGCCACTCGACATATCCACCGTCACGCCCGCAGCAAGCGATCCATCTTCAAACATCACGTCAGCCGGCACCGCCATGGTTACTCGAACAGTGGTCCTTCGCTGCTGGCTCTCCCATGCGACTGCCGTGCAAACGCCCAGAACAATCATGTTGAAGACCGTCCAGATTGCATTCATGATGATCGTGCCGGGGTGGGTGCCGTCATACCAGACGCTGAGTGGCCACAGGTCGAAGTAGTAGTACCGCGGGATCGCCATCAACAATCCAACGAGGTCGAGACCAAGCATGAACAAGAAGGGCGACGCAATCCGCGTATCGAAGTAGCGGTTCGATACAACGCCGCCCTTTGCCGTGACCTCGAAGCTCCCAAGTTTCGGACTTACCAAGGCAAGCATCGTAGGCATCAGGATGTACGGCGACAGGATCGTCTCGTAGATCTCGTTCCAGTACGAGTGCCGGTGCTGGCCTTGAATTCGCGAATTGGTGATGCCCGAAAGGATGAGGTGTGGAAACGCATATGCAAGGATTGCTGCCCAGTATCCCGGCACGTTGACCTGCCCGAGAATCAGATAGATCAAAGGCGCACTCAGGAATATCAGGCGAGGAAGCGCATACAGAAAGTGCGACATCGCGTTGAAGTAGCAAATCCTTTGATACAGCTTCAGACCTTTCGCAAAGAGCGGATTGTCCGTTCGCATGATCTGGATCATGCCTCGAGCCCAGCGAATACGCTGCTTCACATGACCGCCAAGGCTTTCAGTGGCGAGACCCGCTGCCTGCGGGATATTTATGTATGCGGTGTTCCAGCCGTTCATCTGCATGCGTAGTGAAGTATGCGCATCTTCAGTTACCGTCTCAACCGCAATGCCGCCAATCTGGTCCAACGCTGTCCGCCGCAAAATCGCACACGATCCGCAGAAGAAAGTTGCATTCCAGAAGTCATTGCCATCCTGCACAATGCCGTAAAAAAGCTCGCCTTCATTTGGAATGATGCGGAACTGCTCCAGGTTGCGCTCAAATGGATCGGGCGAGTAAAAGTGATGCGGCGTCTGAAGCATACCCAGGTTTTTATCCCGGATAAACCATCCGACCGTCACTTGCAGGAAGCTCCGCGTAGGAACGTGGTCGCAATCGAAGATAGTCACGTAGGGCGCGGTCAGCCGCTTTAGCGCGCGATTGATGTTGCCCGCCTTTGCATGCTTGTTGTCGTCGCGTGTCATGTACCCGATCCCTGCTTCTTCAGCAAAGTTACGGAATTCCTCGCGCTTGCCATCGTCCAGGATCCACACGCTCAGCTTGTCCGAAGGCCAGTCGATGTTCATTGCCGCCAGAGCTGTATAACGGACCACGTTCAGAGGCTCGTTATAACTCGGGATCAGAAGGTCAACGCAAGGCCAGTCATTGGGATCGTCAGGCAGTGGGACCGGCGTCCGGCGCAAGGGCCAGAGCGTTTGCATATACCCCAAAAACAAAATGATGAAGGCGTACGCCTCAGCCGCTACAAGAAGCCAGATGAAAAAGAAGTTCAGTGGCGTCCACTTGACCGCAGGATCGAAGAAGTACGCCAGCGTCGTCGAGAATCGCCAGAAACCGTATCGAAACGTCGAGTAGCAAGACACAAACATCAGTGTCAGCGTAACCAGGTAAGACGTAGAACTACGATCCATCCAGATCGCTAGAAACACTGTCAGCAAGCCTAAAATCGTCTGCTGCGGCCATGTGAGGTCGAGCATTCCTGAGAACACAAGGAATACGACTCCGCCGAACAGTACGCAGAAACGAAAGAACCGGAACAGGATCCCAGTGCCCGACTCGAAGTCTTTCCAAAAGCTGGAACGGCTCATCGTTCACTCCATCGAAGATTACGAAAGCCTACCGTTGCCGGAGCGGAGGCGTTGCGCAACCAGCTTGCGACGCCCATGTAATCCCGCGCAACCTCAGACTCTGGATCATAATCAACGATTGTCATACCCTCCGCCAATGCCTCACTTACGCTTGAAGCTCTGCGAATTACAAACGGCAGCAGCCTATCGCCAAGCTGTTGCTTCAGCACCTCGCGAACCTCCAGGTGCAACGGCAACGAAGCATCGAATTGATTCAGCAGATACACAGGCTGCAGTGCGTTCCCATCTGCATCCTTCATTCCGCTAAAGCTTCGCTCGACCGAATGCAGGCTCAAAACCGAATTCATGTCCGGGGATAGGGGTACAAGGATCGTCGGCTTCATCCAGGCCATCCGCCCCACCATCCACCCGCAGTTCACGTTGAGATCCATAAGAACCCGGTTAGCGCGATGACTGTTCGCCAGCAGGTCATCGAAGACCTCACCATGTGTTTCGCTCTCGCTCTTTGCAGGATCCTTCTCACGTGCGGCGAAATCGTAACTCACCAGCTGGATCGGTGCGTCGCTGCTACCAGCAGGAGGCGAGAACATCCGCACTACACCTGCCTGAAGTTCGTTGGCACCAAAGTAAAACGGCAGCAATCCCTGGGAGGTCGTGTCGGTCAGCAGGACCTTTTCACCCAGCGATGAAAGAGCGCGCCCGAGAGTTGCTACCAGACTGGTCTTCCCGACTCCGCCCGCCAGCGAATAAACCACTACGAACGGCGTATTACGCTTTCTTTCGCGTGACCCCTGCTTCTCTGGCGTTTGTTCACGCTCAGTCTTCGCAAACACGCCTTTTAGGGCAAACCATCGCGAAGCTACCTGCTCACGCGATTGCTTGAGCGTGTTCTCTGCGGCAACAGCGCGTGGCTGCGGTGCTGTCTCCCGCGCTGATTGGGTCGATGACTGAGTTGAGCCGACACGAAGACTCTGCGCCGCCAGTTGCGCGCGACGCCGTACGCCGGAATCAACCAGCGAATCAACAAAACGCGGGGTCTGCGGCTTCGGATAGAGCCAAGCCGGACCAGATGCATCAGTCGGAGGGTGCTCAATCTGAGTTCTGCCCGGTTCCTGCTTTGCTAGCAACTTCGCGGTGGCTGGTCGATCGGACCAGGTTGGCTGCACGTCAACGATCGCTGAAGCATTTACCCGCGGGTCAGTTCGCTCCCACGCTACACCCCACGAGTCGCGCGGCGGTGTTGAACCGACTTCGTTAGACTTCGGCTTTGCACCACCAGAACGATCATCGGCCTGATTACCCGTCGTCCAGGGGGTTTCAAAGGTCCCGGAATCTTCGAAATGCTGGGCCGGTACCCCGGGGACATTGCGCGGTGACACCGTACGTTCCGGGCTGCCACGTTGCGGGCTACCACGTTCCCAGCCGATACGATCCTGCGTACCGCCATCCGGTCCTGCAGTGTTCAAGCCTCCGGACGATGTCCAGTTCTCGGTTGCCGCATCTGCACGCCGGTTTGTTGGATGCCCATCCGCTGGCATTTCTTCTGCCGCGTTCCAGCTGCCTGATTCATCCATCGCAGGCGGCTCCTGCAAACGGCTGGTTCTCTCAGGTGGCGCAGCGGGGACACCGCCACCCGTCACTCGACGAAATTCCTTGTACGGTATCGAGGGAACGACGACTCGTGCCTGTGGGCCAGCAGTTCCATTTCCGTTCTCTGCTGGTCGCCGTTCCTCGCGCCGCAACTGCAACGCGCCCGCTTCGTCCAGCCGATGCGCGTCGCGCGCAATGGATAGATGGCGTTCTTCAAAGACCGGTTTAGCTTGGCGTCTTGGCTTTAGATCTGCCGGTGCAT
>CAHJWN010000100.1 GCA_903642265.1 Acidobacteriaceae bacterium
GAAGTACCCGCAGGAGCTTCACGAAGTACCCGCAGGAGCTTCACGAAGTACCCGCGGGCTCTTCATGAACAACAGGCACGTGTGAACCAACAGCCCGGGTTCCTCACTGCTCTTCCCACGCATACCGCACCTGGGCTACTCTGCAGTCCTGTCCACCACGCGCGGTGCCTTCAGCGGATTACCGTCCTGGAGCACCTCAGGAAGCAGCCCGGGGGGCAGATTCTGATAACTCACAGGCCGTAGAAACCGCTCGATCGCACCGCCTCCCACCGACGTTGTCCGGCTGTCCGTTGTTGCCGGGAATGGGCCGCCATGCACCATCGCCCACGCGACTTCGACCCCGGTCGGGTAGCCGTTGTAGACGATGCGCCCAACCTTCCGCTCTAGAATCTGCAGCAGTGGACGAAGCGCCTCCGCATCTGCATCTGCGGCAAGCAGCGTGGCGGTCAGTTGACCCTCCATCTGCTCGGCAACCTGCTGCATCTGCTCAGCCGTATTGCATCGCACCAGCAGCGACGATGGGCCGAAGATCTCTTCTCCCAACTCGGGTTTCGCAAGCAAGTCGGCCGCCGCAATGGCGAAGAGTGCTGGCGCTCCCTTTGAGCCGCTAACTTCCTCTACCCTGGCCAGCGTCGTCACTTGATCGCAGCTTGCCAGCCGCTCAACTCCGCGGGTATACGCCGCGTGGATTGCAGGCGACAGCATGGTGCCCGCACCCCGCCCCGCAACTTCTTCCGCCGCCGCCGCTGCAAACCGGGAGAACCCGTCGCCTTCAACGCCAATCGCTAATCCGGGATTGGTGCAGAACTGCCCGACCCCGAGCACTAGTGAATCAACGAAACCTTTGGCCAGTAATGCTGCATCGTCCGCCAGCGCATGTTCCATCAGAAAAACAGGATTGACGCTGCTCATCTCCGCATAAACAGGAATAGGCTCCGGTCGCGCAGCCGCGATGTGCATGAGGGCCAGTCCCCCCGCGCGAGATCCAGTAAACCCTACCGCCTTGATTGCCGGATGCCGAACCATCGCTTCGCCAACGGCATTCCCTGCGCCACCGAGCAGCGCAAAGACGCCAGCCGGCAGCCCGCACTTCTTCACCGCATCTTGAATCGCTCGCCCAACCAGCTCCGATGTTCCGGGGTGGGCCGGATGCGCCTTCACCACCACGGGACAGCCGGCCGCAAGAGCCGAAGCGGTATCGCCACCCGCGACCGAAAAAGCCAGCGGGAAGTTGCTTGCGCCAAAGACTGCTACCGGGCCTACTGCAATCCTGCGCAGGCGCAGATCCGGACGCGGCAGCGGCTTGCGCTCTGGTTGCGCCGTGTCGATCACAGCACCCAGGAAGGCGCCGCGCTCGACAATGTCCGCAAACATCTCAAGTTGCCCGACCGTTCTTCCACGCTCGCCCTCGAGCCTGGGTCGCGGCAATCCGCTCTCGGCCATGGCCCGCTCGATCAGTTCATCGCCCAGCGCCACGATGCCTTCGCCGATCGTCCGCAAAAACGCCGCCCGGACTGACTGGCTGGTCTCGCGGTACGCATCGAATGCGGCCGCTGCAAGCGTGCACGCACGGCTGACCTCGCCATCCCCCGCGCCCGTAAACGCCGTCTCCAACTCGGCACCCGTCGCCGGATTAACTGCATACACACCTGCCTGGCTTCCCACGACTTCCTCGCCGCCGATCAACAACACTCCCCGAACACCCATCATCGTCCTCCGCGTTTGAATCTACTTGTCTTATAAATCTAAGCTGTCACAAGAACTTGCGCCGGCAGCGGCAATCTGCAAAGCTCCAGCGCTCCAGACACGCTGCACCATCTGCCACCAGGGCGCTCGGGCTACGCTATCCAATCACGCGTCCGCCTTGCTAGGATAATCAAAGTTCACGCCTCAGGGCTCGGAGAACAGCGTTGCTGACCATCTTCAACTGCACTCAGAACGCCTTGCTCTTCCCAGTCGACCGCGCTCCACTCTCCCAGACCGGACCATCTCCTATGCAGGCTTCTTCGCGGTCCGCGCTGATCCAACGGGCAACCTGACGTGACTGGCGACCCACTCCAGCGCAGCCCCGAAAACATAGACACAAGCCTGCGTCGCCGCTGGCTTTTTCTGCTTCCCGCCGTCTTCATCACCTACAGCCTGGCGTATCTGGATCGCGCCAACTTCGGCTTTGGTGCCGCCGCTGGTCTGGCCACCACCCTGCACATCACCTCCGGGCAAAGTTCTCTGCTTGCTGGACTCTTCTTCGCCGGCTATTTTGTGTTTCAGTTACCGGGTGCGATCGTTGCCCGCAAGTACAGTCCTGTGCGCTTGATCTTCTTCGCGCTGATTCCCTGGGGAATCCTCTCCGCACTCACCGGCGTCATCACCTCCTTCTGGGCCCTCGCCGTCATCCGGTTTCTACTCGGTGTGGCGGAAAGCTGCATCTTCCCTGCGATGCTCTTGCTCCTGACGCAATGGTTCACATGCAATGAGCGTTCCCGTGCCAACACCTTTCTCATCCTGGGCAATCCTGTCACGGTTCTCTGGATGTCCGCGGTCACCGGCTACCTGATCCAGGCCGTCGGCTGGCAGCGCACATTTATCTATGAGGGCATCCCATCTGTCCTTTGGGCCGCGGTCTGGATCTTCGTCATACGCGATAAACCAGAAGACTCGTGGTGGATGTCCGCCACCGCAGTCTCAACCCTCAACGCCCGCCTCCTCGCCGAGCAGCAGGCAGTCGGCTCCGCAATGACCTTGCGCACGGCCCTGACCCGGCCCGATGTGCTTCTTCTCTCCGTCACCTACTTCTTCTGGAGCGTCGGTGTCTACGGCTTTGTGCTCTGGCTGCCGACCATCGTGCATCAGGGCTCTGCGCTCTCCATGGGTCGCACTGGCCTGGTCTCTGCAATCCCTTATGCCGCAGCCATCGGTGCGATGTTGGTCGTCTCGCAACGCGCGGACAAGACCCAGCAACGCAGATCGCTCGTCTGGCGTTCGCTTCTGTTCGGCGGCATTGCTCTGTCAGTCTCATTCCTGGCACACGCACACTTCACCATCGCGTTCCTCGCGCTGATTGTCGCCGGCGCCTGCATGTACGCGCCATACGGTGCGTTCTTTGCGATCGTGCCCGAGCGCCTGCCCCGCTCGGTGACCGCAGAGGTGCTGGCGGTGATCAACAGCGCCGGCGCGCTTGGCGGCTTCTTCGGCAGCTACTTCGTAGGCTGGCTTCAGGGCTGGACCGGCAGCTCGCAGGATGGCTACCTGCTGATGAGTCTCTCGCTCCTGTGCGCTGCAGCAGGAATGTTCTTCCTCGACGATGGGCCGGCAAGTCATACGGTCCCCTCTCCATCATCCTCAACTTCGACCGCGACGACGACTGCGACGACGACCGGCGCGAGCAGAAACAGGAGAGCAGCTTGATTGACACACCCAACGGATCGCGCAACGCGATTCCCGTCGAGCAGGTTCTCGATAGCGACCCCGCAGCCCTGCACTCTACCCAGACGCATGCTCCCGGCCCCGGCGGAACACTTCCCATCACGCCCGCCATGCTGCTCAACGAGCCCTCCGGCAACCTGTTCGGCCTCAGCCAGAACTCCGGCATGGGCTGGGAACCATCCCGCCTGCTCGATCCCGAGTACCTGATCCTGAGCACCCACGGCGGCATGCGCGCCGCCGACGGAACTCCCATCGCGCTGGGCTTCCACACCGGGCACTGGGAGGTAGGCCTGCTCGTCGCCGAGGCAGCCCGCGAGCTCCGCAATCGACACGCCATCCCTTTCGCCGGCGCCTGTACCGATCCATGCGACGGCCGCACCCAGGGTACAGATGGCATGCTCGATTCGCTCGCTTACCGCAACGACGCCGCAATCGTATTACGTCGTCTCATGCGGTCGCTGCCCACGCGCAAAGGCGTGCTCGGTATCGCCACCTGCGACAAGGGACTACCCGCCATGATGATGGCGCTCGCTTCGTCCGGCAGCTACCCCAGCATCCTTGTGCCCGGTGGCGTCACCCTGCTGCCCGAAGACGGCGAGGACGCAGGCAAGATTCAAAGCATCGGCGCACGCTTTGCCCAGGGCCAGATCTCGTTGGACTACGCCGCCGAAATGGGCTGCAAGGCCTGCGCCTCGCCGGGCGGAGGCTGCCAGTTTTTGGGCACAGCCGCCACCTCACAGGTCGTCGCCGAGGCGCTCGGTCTCTCACTGCCCCACGCAGCTCTCGCCCCGTCCGGGCAGCCAGTCTGGCTCGACGCGGCATCGCGATCGGCACGTGCAATCCTGCGCCTGACCCAACTCGGCATAGGCACCCGCGACATCCTGACGGACGCCGCCATCCGTAACGCGATGGTCCTCCACGCCGCCTTCGGTGGCTCGACCAACCTACTGCTTCACGTGCCCGCCATTGCCCACGCCGCCGGGCTGAAACGGCCGACCGCGGAAGATTGGGCCACCATCAACCGTCAGGTGCCCAGGCTGGTCGACGCCCTGCCCAACGGCCCCATGGGATTCGCCACCGTGCAGGTGTTCCTCGCCGGGGCCGTTCCTGAAGTCATGCTGCATCTCCGCACCGCCGGCTTGCTGGACACCAGCGTCCGCACCGTCACTGGCGAGACGCTCGATGCAAATCTCGACTGGTGGCAACAAAGCGAACGGCGCGTCATTCTGCGCGAGCGCCTCCTGACGTTGAACGGCATCGACGCCAACGACGTCATCATGGCACCCGACACCGCTCGCTCCCGTGGCCTCACCTCGACGGTCTGCTTCCCGGTCGGCAACCTGGCCCCCGAAGGTTCCGTCATCAAGAGCACGTCGATCGATCCCACGCTCATCGATGACGACAACTTCTATCGCCACAGCGGTCCCGCGCGCGTCTTTATCACCGAGGCCTCCGCCATCGACGCCATCAAGCGCGGCCAGATCACGCACGGCGACGTCCTTGTCCTGATCTGCGGCGGCCCGCAGGGTTCAGGCATGCAGGAGATCTACCAGGTCACCTCCGCACTCAAGAATCTACCGTTCTGCAAGCACGTCGCCGTCTTGACCGACGCTCGCTTCAGCGGCGTCTCCACCGGTGCATGCATCGGCCACATCTCGCCCGAAGCCCTCGCTGGCGGCCCGATCGGCAAACTCCGCGACGGAGATCTCATCGAGATCATCATCGATCGCAGCGCGCTGCACGGAACCGTTAACCTGGTCGGTGAAGCAGACACTCGATTTACTGCCGAAGAAGGCACCCTGCATCTGGGTGCACGTGACCCACGCCCGGACCTCGCACCGCATCCCCATCTACCCGATGACACCCGTCTCTGGGCTGCCCTCATCCAGGCCAGTGGCGGCGTCTGGGGAGGCTGCGTCTATGATGCCGACGCCATCATCGCTCAACTCGGCCGCGGCACCGTATCCTCAACCAACACACCATTGCTCTAACAGATTGTCACCGAGGCCAATCCCGTGAAGCTCTACCGCACAGCCGAAACCATCATCGTCGAACATGAGGCCAGCTTCTGGCCCTTGCCTGCTGCCTCCTGGGACGAGTTGCTCTGCGATCCAGCTATCTTCGAAAGAGCGCGGGCAGCAACCGCAGGCGCCTCCGTCGCCTTCGACCCATCCACAGCCCTCGCGCCGATCATGAGCCAGGAAGTCTGGGCTGCGGGCGTGACCTACTTCCGCAGCCGTAGCGCCCGCATCGAGGAGAGCAAAGACTCGGGCGGTGGCACCTTCTACGACCGCGTCTACTCCGCCGTCCGTCCGGAGCTCTTTTTCAAGAGCAATGGCTGGCGCGTCGTCGGTCCAGGTGGCGCAGTCCGCATCCGCACCGATGCCTCGTGGTCTGTCCCCGAACCCGAACTCACCCTTGTTCTCAACCCCGCCGGCAACATCGTTGGCTACACGATCGGGAACGATATGAGCTCGCGCGATATTGAAGGCGAGAACCCTCTCTACCTGCCGCAAGCCAAGGTCTATGACGGTAGCTGCGCCCTGGGCCCTGCCGTTCTTCTCGCCCAATTCCCGATCGAGAGAAGCGCAAAGATCATGATCACCATCACGCGCGGAGGTCAGGTCTCTTTCACCGGCCAGACGACCCTCGCAGAGTTGAAGCGAACTCCTGAAGATCTCGCCGGCTATCTATTTTCAAACCTCAGCTTCCCACAGGGTGCTTACCTGATGACCGGCACCGGCGTCGTGCCCGAAGACTCTTTCACGCTTCATAGTGGCGACGTCATGAGCATCACGATCGACACGATCGGAACTCTCACCAACTATGTGAAGTAGAAAGCAAGATGGCTTTGGCAATAAGCGCCAGCGACTCGAGCAAGACTCGTATCTCTCAGGGCGTCGCCGCTTATCCGATGCAGCAACGCTCCCAGGACCAAGCAGCGGCGACAGTCCATCTGAAAAACACCGCAATGCTTTCCAGACTGCATCAGGGCAGGCATTCGGCGAGTTCGTGCGTATCCTCTTCGTGCGTATCCTCTTCGTGCGTACCGATTTCGGGTATTACCAGCTCCCCCAGTTCCTGCGCGTGCGTGTAACGCCTGCGCAGCATCTCGCCGCATTCGTCCGCCGGCACGGCAGGACTATATAGGAATCCCTGCACATCGGAGCACTTCCACTTACGCAAGTAGCTGAGCTGCTGGGGCGTTTCCACTCCCTCGCCCGTGCAGGTCAGACCCAGGTTGCGAGCCAACCCCATGATGCTCCGTACCACCGCCTCAGCCGCAGGTTGCGAGTCTACATCGCGCATAAACGATCGATCGATCTTCAATCGGTCAAGGGGATATCGCCGCAGATAGGAGAGCGACGACCAGCCTGTACCGAAGTCATCGAGCGCCAGACTCACGCCTGTGCGCTTCAACTCGTGCATCACTTCGATCACTTTTTCCGTGTTCTCCATGGCTAAGCTCTCGGTCAGCTCGAGTTCCAGCCACTTCGGATCCATCTGAGTCTCTTGCAACACCTCTACGACAGTGCGTACCAGATTGCCCCGCTGGAACTGCTGCGCGGAAACGTTAACCGCCATACGAATTGGCGCAAACCCTTCCTCTTGCCAGGCTGCGTTCTGCTTGGTCGCTGTTCTCAGCACCCAGTTGCCCACCTCAGTCATTAATCCCAGCTCTTCGAGCAGCGGAATGAAATGACTTGGATTGACCAGGCCGTGGTTAGGCCGGTGCCAGCGTAACAGTGCCTCTACCCCTGAAATTTGTCCGGAAAAAGTGGAAACGACCGGCTGGTAGTGGAGGATGAAGTCTCCCCGGGCGCAGGCCTTGCGTAAATCGCTTTCGAGCTCGCGCTTGCGTCGAGCGGCTTCATTCAGGCTGGCCGTGAAGAAGCGAAAGCTGCCCGGGGCCACCCTCTTGGCCTCATACATGGCAGCGTCCGCAGACTGCAGAAGAAGCTCAGGCGTTTCTCCATCGGCAGGATACAGCCCAATGCCAATGCTGCCGCTGATGCGTAGCTCATGGCCTTCGATCCGAACAGGCGTGGCAAGTTGATTCAGGATCTTTTGCGCGACCTGCTCGATGCTCCTCTCGACACTTGTAGTGGGGAGCACGATTACAAACTCGTCTCCGGCAAATCGCGCTACGATGTCGCATTCCCTGAGACACGACTTGAGGCCGGCTGAGACTGCTTCCAGCAGGCGATCTCCCGCATAGTGGCCAAGCGTATCGTTAACATCCTTAAATCGGTCCAGGTCCATCATCAGCACCGTAAACTGTTGATGCATCCGGGCTGCCAGGGCAATCGTCTGGCTCAGGCGTTCGTGAAGCAACACCCGGTTCGGCAAGCCAGTCAGCGAGTCGTGCATCGCCATGTAGTGGATGCGCGCTTCGGTCTGCTTGCGCTCCGTGATGTCTCGCGCAATCCCCATGGTGCCAAAGATTTCTCCCTTCTGGTTGCGCAAGGCAACCTTGGTGGTGAGCATCCAGTTCTCCCGACCATCCTCCCAGGTTTCTTTCTCCTCAATGCCTACCCTCGCCTCACCGCTGCGAAGAATCTCCTTTTCATCCGCCAGCGCCTTATTGGCATGTTCCGAGCTGAAGATATCAGCGTCTGTCTTGTTCACGGCCATGCAAGGATCGGCAAGTCCAACATGTCTTGCCATGCCACGGCTTATGCGAATGAAGCGGCTTTCACGGTCCTTGAAGAACACGTTGTCGGGGATGTGTTCTAGAAATGCCTCCAGCAGATGACGCTCCAAATTGGTTTGCCGGTCACCAATGGACTTATAGACAATCAGGACCAGAATCATCAGCGCTAAAACGCAACTGGCGGCCACAATCAGGAACGGTTCACCAAATCCGAGAACTCGAATCTCATGATCGAGCGTGACATGAAGAAGCCTTGCGGCCCCCATAATCACAAGCACCACGGCAGCAAGCATTATCGTCTTCGCGGGAGTCTCCGGTAGGTGCCAACGCGTTCTCATCGGGCCTCTTATCTCGTGTTTGTAACTCGAGGATGTGACGACCAATTGTCAATTTCAAAACTGGCAATGTCGATTACCCATGGGGGTCTTCATGACCGCGATAGCAGCAGACAACATCCCCCGTTTGCGGCATTCTTCGCAGCGTGTACTGGCTACTGACACACCGTGGTCGAGGTCTGTCGTGCCAGGGATCCACTCAGACACCTAAGTTGCCGCATAGGGACAAAGTCCGCATCTGCATCCTTCCACACGATCGCGGCGTCATGATATGCCAGCTCAGCATCGCTTCGGTCTCCAGAGCGTTGCAGAGCGCGGCCTAAGTTCAAATCCGCAAGGGCAATGTAGGGCGAATCCGGAGCCAAAGAGCGATGATCGATTACTTTGCGAAACTCCGGAATAGCCGCTGCAGCCTGGTCGTTCTGAAGATACGCGAGGCCCCGGTAATACGCTGGAGCCAAGGCCATTGTGCTGCAGAGGTCGAAGGGTCGGGCTTGTTCGAGGGAGTGTATTGCCGCATTTGGATTTCGAGTATGCAGTTGAATCGCCGCTCGGACGGATGCAAGCTCAACGGCGTTGAGGATCGTATCCAGCGGCGCCTGTTGCTCCGCCTCAGTCTCTGCAATCTGCGCATCGTGCAAATCGCCAGACCTGGCCAGAGCCAGCGCAGCAGATGCCTGGGTGCTGGTGCTTTTCGGCGCGAGGGCCAATGCATCCAGCGCGTGTCGCCTCGCTTCCGCCGGATAAGAGAGATCGGCTTCCAGTGTCGCCTCGTCGAGATCTACAGTCGCTGCCATCTCTACGAACTTATGACTGAGAGCAGCTTGTCGCGCTTGCGAAAACAACCGCCTCGCCTCCGACATCTTGCCGTGATACGTTGCAATCCATGCCGCTTCGTCCAGCAGTTCGCCTTCTGCTGAATTACCCTTGGCCCATTCCAGTTGGTCCTGCATGGCCCTGGTGTCGTTGTTCAGGAAGCTGAGCAGGTAACACGATTCATGCAAAGTCATCACATCGCGTCTGCCCGGCGTCTTGTCAGTACACATCGCTTTCAGGTCTTTATAGTTCTGAGTTTCGAGAAAAATGCGGGCAAGGATTGCATAGGAAAATCCGGAAGAGGGATCCAGTTGAACGGCGGCTCGAGCCATCTGCTCCGCCTTCTCCGGCTGTCCGATGGACAGGTATTCCACCGCAAGATTATTTGCGGGCGACGCGTCGCCAGGATAGATCGAGTGCCAGAGTTCAAAGGCATCGATCGATCGCTGGATCTCGCCGGTCGCGAAAGAATAGTAGTGGGCGGCTATATAAAGCCGCTCTCGATCTGACGTGCGCTCCCGCATCTCGAACGCTTTCTTGTAGTAAGAGCTGCTTAGCGTAGTCTCCGCGGCGTTCGAATAGACAGTTCCGAGGCGTGCATAGGCCAGCGCAAACTGGGGATCAAGATCGATGGCGAGTTTGTAGTTCGCGATCGATTCGAACTCCTGTCCCTGGGCCCGCTTTTCTTCACCCAGGGTAAAAGCCTTCAGCGCCGCTGGAGACGCTGTCGTAGCCTGCGCCAAAGGGACATTGAATCGCTTGATCGAGACGTCGGATTCTCCAAGTCGCCGGCGTATCTGCTCAGTGCTGACATCGAGCGCAGGCAGTATGTTCTCCTTGGTGTCTGCATGCGTCGTGTCCGCGCTGAGCAGCCTGCCTCCAGGACACTCCCAGGCGTTCGTGACGATCTGGTATCCGTTCTTTTGGAGACTCAATTGGCCAGTCAGAAGGATCTTGCCGCCCAGTGAACTGCACCCTCTGAGTTGATCAGCGAGGTTCGCTTCGTCCGGTTCACTGACGATCTGTCGGAAGGTACGATCCGGCAACATCTTCAGGTACGGTGATTCTTCAAGTTTGAGTCGAAAAGCATGAGCCAGGCCACTGTAGGAGTCGTCGCCCGTGCTGTTCTTGAATCCGCCAAGCACGATTTCATCCCCGGCAACCGAGAGCGGACGGTGCTCGTGTCGGTATGCGATTGCCAAGATAGCCGCAATTGCCACGACAAATCCAATTGCGATCGCATAACCAGTTACACTTCCCCGGGTTACACTTCCCCGGGACAGCAGAACGTTGCCAGCTCTCTCTGCTGGCCCACGCGATATGTCAGGAACAGTTTCGAAGATAGGTGGCCTGGCAGGAGGATCGTAGACCGGCACTACCTTGCCGTTGAACTTATAACCCCGTCGCCGTACGGTCTCAATCAGGTGAGAGTCGCCAGCGCGCTCCCGCAGAGCTTCGCGAAGCTTGCCGGCAGCCACATGAAGGCTGTTATCGAGCTCACCAAAAGTTTTCTCGCCCCAGAGGCGGTCTTGTAGTTCCGCTTTCAAAACTACTTGACCGGGTCGCTCAAGCAGGATGACGAGCATCCTGAAAGGTAGATCTTCGATCTTGATGCGCTGGCCATCACGCAGGAGCAAACCTGTTCGGATCTTCGCCTCGAAATTGTGGAACCGATAGGCGTCACATAAGGGGTCCATAGAGGTATATTGGCGTTTACACCACTATAACAAACGGAAGAATATGGAACCCTTCAGCGTTGTGTACGTTCAAGGGGAGCACCACTCCGAATCACTTCCCCTGCAACTGCCTCATTACAGGCAGGTTCATCCTTAAGATTTCGTTAAGCATTCCTTTGGTTGACACAACTGGTGAGTGACCGTCTGCTGAACGCAGGATTCCTCTCGACAACTTGCTAAGGTCTGCAGGTGGACTGGCGTACCTCCGCCAGAATCTCCAGACCGAGTCATATGACCCTTTCCCCCGCATGGAACGAAGCCACCTCTTTATAGAGTCCGGTGGCCAGTTCCTTCAGCTTGCCGTTCTACTAGGAGATCTAAATGGATCGTATTCACTCGAAAGCCCTGCTTCATGCCGGGCTATTCTGCGGCTTGGTTCTCGCACCTTGGTGCGCCAGCGGTTTAGCACAAAGCGTTCGACAGATCACCCAGAACATAGATGATTCGCAACGGGTTGTGCTCCGGGGAAACACGCCACCATCCGCAATGCTTGCCTACGATAAGGGTCGCGTCAGCTCGTCTGAACCGGCAAACCACATGCTGCTCGTACTCAAGCGATCAGCCGCTCAGCAAGCTGATCTCCAGAAGCTGGTAGATGGTCTGCATGATCCTAAGTCACCCTCCTATCACCAGTGGCTGAAGCCAGGCCAGTTCGGAACCAGGTTTGGTGTCAGCGACTCAGATCTTGAGGCTGTCCAGGCGTGGCTTCAGAGTAAAGGGTTCACCGTAAACAAAACGAATGCGGGCAAGACCACGATTGACTTCTCAGGCACCGCGGGACAGGTCGAAAGCGCCTTCCACACGGAACTGCATCTCTACAACAGAAATGGAGTCAGCTTTCATTCCAACAGTAAAGATCCCGAACTCCCTGAGGCCCTCGCTTCGGTTGTAAAAGGATTCGCAGCGCTGAACGACATCAAGCCTAAGTCGTTTCTCATCTCCAAAGGCCGCGCGAACTTTGATCAGAAGACCCATGTGGGATCAGCACAGTGGAACGACCCGATCTGTGGACCACACCCAGCAGCTGGTACCGTCTGCACCGTCTATCTACCCACCCCGGCTGACATCGCCACCCAGTATGGAATCAAGCCCGTATACAAGAACGGATTCAGCGGTAAAGGGACAACGATTGGCATCATCAGTGCCAGCAACGTCGACGTCAGCAACGTGCTGAACTATCGCAGGTTCTTTCACATTCCTCACAGTGGCAATCTTCCACAGACCATCATTGACGGCGAAGACCCGGGCCAGAATTCGGCAGCGGAAGAAGCCTATCTGGACGTGGAGACTAGCGGCGCTCTCGCCCCCGAGGCCACCATCGATCTCTACACCAGCGCCGATACCCTCACCACTCCAGGCCTGTTTACCGCGATGGTGCGAGCGGTCGAGGACGATAAAGCAGACATCATCAGCATGAGCTATGGCGAATGCGAAAAAACTTTGGGCACGGCGGGTAATCAGTTCTTCTACCAGGCCTGGGAACAAGCAGCGGCACAGGGCCAGTCCGTGTTTGTCTCTTCCGGAGACTCTGGTTCAGCCGGTTGCGACAGAGCCGACTATGCCCAGCCTGCCGCGCAAGGGCTGGCGGTGAGTGGGTTTGCATCTACTCCTTACGACGTTGCAGTAGGTGGGACCGACTTCTATTACACCGACTACAAGGATGGCAACGGAAGCGCGATCACAAACGCTCAGCTGGCTCAGTATTGGGGCAAAGCAACAACCGACAACGAGACTGCCAGCTTGATCAAGCCTGTTCCAGAGCAGGCCTGGAATGATTACGTCGGACTAAACATCCTGAAGATACCAGCCGGGTACTCCTCAATAGCCTCGGGAAGCGGTGGTCCCAGTACCTGCGCTGTAGGGGATGGCGTCGACCCTCAAAGCGGCGGCTATCTCTCCTGTACTTCCGGCTACCCCAGGCCTTCCTGGCAGAGAGCCCCTGGAATGCCCAACAATGGCAAGCGCAACATCCCGGACATCTCTCTCTTCGCGGCAGACGGCGCCAACCTGAGTGCGTGGCCGATTTGCATCGAGGCTGAAGACTGTACCAGCTACACAACAGACAGCGGCAGCGTTTACGTGACCGGTGTAGGCGGAACCTCCGCATCATCGCCTGCAATGGCAGGCATCATGGCGCTGGTCGATCAATCGCAGTCGGGTCGGCAGGGAAACCCGAATACCACCCTGTATGCCCTCGCAGAACAGTATCCCAACTCCTTCAATGACGTCACGGTAGGCTCCAACAATGTTCTCTGCTTTCCTGGCACGCCGAATTGTTCTCGGGACAAAAATGGCGACGGCCTTTACACCACGCAGAAGTATGCTGCGACCGTCGGATATGATTTTGCCACCGGTCTGGGTTCTGTAAACGCCGCCAATCTCGTCGCAAACTGGAGCAAGGTAAAGTCTCTAGCAACAACAACCTCGTTGGCTCTATCTTCGACCAGCCTGGTGCACGGTACACCGCTCACAGCCTACGTTTCGGTATTCTCCCCTAAGGGAACTCCTACCGGAACCGCAGCGCTGGTCAGCAACAGCACAACTCCAGCACAGGGTGGTCAAGGCTTCATCACGCTGACGAATGGTACCGGCTTGGCGCCATTCTTCCTTCCAGGAGGGACCTATGACGTCTACGCAGACTACGCTGGCGATGGAAAGTTCAGCGCGAGCGACTCGTCTCCTGCCGGTCTTACCGTCTCGCCAGAAGCATCGGTGATTGCGCTCACCGCGAGCGCTGCCGTTCCCAACATGGAAGCTGGCTTTGAGCCAACGCCAATCACCAACGGAAGCACCGTGCCTTACGGCTACACCTTGTCCTTCGATACGACCGTCACCGGCAAATCAGGGCAAGGTACACCGACAGGGACTGTTGCCTACGGTGACCTCACCACCGGTCCAGGAACGCTTGCTGTAGCAAACGTCAACAGCTATGGAGTAGCCGAGTTCAACACCTTCGCCCTTGGTGTCGGATACCACGTTGTGAGCGCTACCTACAAAGGAGATCCGAGTTTCAAAGCCACGGCGAAAGGCGGCCAGCCAACGACAGTGTCCTTTACGATCAGCAAGGGCACTCCCTACCTTTTCCCTCAGGACGAAAGCGAGTTTTCCCCAATCTATAGCGGCCAGCCGTTCTCTGTTCCGTTCCTGGTCGCCGGAAGCCAGGGGCTTGCGCCTACAGGCAAAGTAACGGTGACCTATGGTTCGCAGGTCCAGCAGGTCTCGCTCACACAGGTGGTAGCAGAAGGTCAACCCTTTGCGACCGGAACGGCTGTCTTCAAAAATCCCGCGGTAGGCAGTTACACTCTGGCGATTAAGTATGCGGGTGACAAAAACTATGTCTCCGGATCCTCTTACCCAGAGACGGTTACTGTAACTGCTCCCAAGCTGCTGCCATCCTTCACCACGCTGACAAGTAACACGATCAGCGCGGGCAGCAATGGCACCTTCACACTAACCGCAACCGTGACGGGAGACGTAAAGGTTCCACTTACCAGCGGAGTCGAGTTCTACCTCAACGGTCAACCCCTGAACTTCAACCCCATTCCCCTCACGCATGGAAAGGCAAGCCTGACGCTCACGAACTTCAACCTGTTTACTGGCAAAAATACGGCTACCGCGGAGTATATCTACGATCCGAAGTATGACGTATCCACCAGCGCTCCGGTCACCATCATGGGCAACGAGGGCGACTTCACTATGAACACATCCAGTCCGGATGTAGTAGTCCAAGCCGGACAGGTCGCACTGAAGCACCTGGTTCTTAGCTCGATCCAGGGTCTGGAAGGAAGCGTGATACTAAGTTGCGCTACCTCTTCACCGTCGCTGGCGTGCAGCTTCAGCCCCTCGAGCATCAATCTCAATCCGTATGGCAAGCAGTCTACCGCGGCGGTGTCGATTTTTGCCGCGGGAGGATCGTCCCCCCAGAAACAAACAGTATCGATTACGGCGAGTGATGCCGGCGTCGTCCATACGTTGAGCTTGAATGTAACCATTGAATAGCTGACCCAGAACAGTAATGGCGCAGACCTTGATTGATGGTCTGCGCCATTATCTTTTAATTCGTAACCAGAAAGCCTTAATCTCCAGGTGGAGGTGAGTCGAAACCTGAACTTTCCACCTGTACCCTTGCAGTGCTTGCAGAGACGCCCATGGCGGAACCAGAACCAAGCTCCTTACGTAGATCGCTAAAGAAATAGTTCAGTGAGGAAACCTTGGTGTTGCGACTTCTACTCTGCTGCGCGATGGCTTTCGGTCAAGCACCGCAACAGGACCGCTTGCAACAGCTCGCATCAACTGGATCAATCCAGGAGAACGCGCCTGTGAAAGCCTCGGACGAGATCATCATCAATGCCTCGCCCGAGCGCGTGTGGAAGCTGCTTGCCGAAGTGAAGAGATGGCCAGAGTGGCAACCCGACGTGACCGCCACCAGCATTCAGGGTCCAGTCCAACCTGGAACAGACTTCACATGGCGGAGCGGCATGTTGATTCACTCGCATGTCGTCCTTGTCCAACCCTTCCAGGAGCTTGTGTGGACAGGAGTGGCATACAGGGCAAAAGCTATCCACGTATGGGAGCTCGAACAACTTCCAGGCGGTCGCACCCTCGTAAAGACAAGAGAGTCAATGGATGGTCCACTGCTTACCGTCTTCTTCTCCTCGCAGAAATTGAAGGCAAATCATAAACATTGGCTTATGGCACTGAAGACCGCGGCAGAACGCTAAACGACTGGTTCTGCCATGCCGTGCCGCTCGAACTAAGAACACCCCACCAGCTTCTTCCCAGTGTCGGCCATGGAGAGGGCGTCGCCGCCTTCTATAACTGGTCAGCATCTGCGTGTCCGCAATCTGCTGGTTCTTGACGGTGCCTATCTCGCGAAAGCCATCAGGGGTGCCGATACG
>CAHJWN010000101.1 GCA_903642265.1 Acidobacteriaceae bacterium
CTGCGCCTCGTCGTCGCCGCTCGCCCCGAGATCCTGAATCACAACATCGAAACCGTCCCGCGCCTCTACCGCGTCGCAAAATCCGGCGGCCGCTACGAGCGCTCCCTCGCCTTCCTGGCCAACGCCAAGGCTGTGGCCCTCGAATCCCAGGAATCTATCGTCACCAAGACCGGCATCATCGTCGGCATGGGCGAAGAGATGCACGAGCTCCTCGCCGTCTTCCGCGACCTCGCCGACCGCAAGGTCGACATCCTCACCATCGGCCAGTACCTTCGCCCCTCCCGCGACCACCTCCCCATGACCCGCTACTACACCCCCGACGAGTTCGCCTTCCTCAAGCACGAAGCCCTCGCCATGGGCTTCCGCCATGTCGAGAGCGGCCCCCTCGTCCGCTCGAGCTACCACGCGCAGGAACAGGCCGAATCCACCGGCCTCGCCTAAGGCGAACGGGGTTGCCAGCCGGTCCACGCGCGCAGGCGGTATTTGTTCCTCTTGCTTGTCATTCCCGAAGGGAATCTGCTTCTTACAGCCCCAAAGCCGGGTGCCCACGTCTCGATTCTGAGACGTGGGAGGCTCAGGCAATCCCCGCCAGGCCCGTCACGCTCAGCTCCGCCAGTGCAGCGTCACCGGCCCTTGCAGCGGATGCTCGCCCGTCCCCTTCAGCCTTGCCTGCTTCAGCGCGAAGTACCACTTCGCCGGCTTGTCCGCATCATCGATCAACATCAGCCCAGGGTTATACCGCAGACCCTGCGCCTGCTCAATCATCGTCTGCTGGTCCTGCCCCACAAACCTCGCCCCGAAATATGTAGCAATGGAAGTTACAAATGGCACATGGTAAAAGACGTTCCACGCCGCGATCACATCGATGCGGCAGGTCGAAGGGGTGATCGGCGTGATCGTCGTCAGGCTTGAGAACCACTTCTTCCCGCAGCGAATCGTCTCATAGCGGCGGTTCGGAAGGACAAAGTCGATCGTGGTCGTAATCGGCTCGCCATAAACTCCCAGCAACTTGTACGGTGCGCTGTTACCCGAAGGCGCATGCGCCGACATGCGAAATCCTTCAGCGATCGGTTCGAAGTTCTTCACCTTCTCATGAATACTGGCCGTCGAACGCCACCACCAAGCCTGGTGCACGAATGGCCCATGCGCCGGATCCATCAACCCGATAATGCCGTGATCGACATTGCACGGGAGCTCTGCCACCAGGTGCGCGCTGCGAAACTTCTCTGAGAATTTGGGCAGTTCCGGCACAGGCGGAAGACTGCCTGATGTCCTGCCGGTTCCGGCTGCCGGAAGGTACACCCACGCATAGCCGTCGCGCTCTTCACAGGGGTAAGACGTAGCAAAGATCTTCGAAGGTTCGAGACCGTCACCCATTGTGAGCGACGGGATCTGTGTGCACTGGCCGCTGCATGGCTCGAAACGCCAGCCATGGTATTTGCACATGACGGTCTCTCCGTCGAAGCGGCCCGCCGAAAGTGGAATGCCACGATGCGGACAAAGGTCCTTCATCGCAAAGATAGCTCCATCCGATTTCCGCCCAAGCAGGATCGGAACTCCGAGCAGCAAAGCGGTCGTCATCTTGCCGGCTTTGAGAGTACCCGCGCGTGCCGCCGGATACCAGTCGCCGAAGATCAACTCAGTCGCCGGTCCCGTGATGTTCGTCAGTATCTCCGTCGGACTCAATGCAGCACCTGCATCAATCATATCCGGGCAAGCCGCCCGTTCTTCAAGCGGAACTCTTCCCCCCGCCAGACGACTGTGTCCCCTGCAAAGCTCCACGCCCAGAAGATCAATCCGAAGCAATCCCGAACCGGCAATAACCACAAGTCGCGCAGCACCTGACCATCGCGCAGCACCCCGACTCCTACGGTCAGCGCCACTGCGACCCGAGCCAGCAGCACAAGGCTGAAGAGCGTGAAGCTCCACAGGCTGAACCCGCTGGCCACGATCGTCATCATTGCCCACGGCAGGCAGTACGTTGTTCCAAGACCAAGATAGCCCCACCGCCGCGCATCACGCACCGTGCGCGCCCAGCGGACCTGGTGATTCCAGAAGTCAGCTAACTTGTAAGCGGGAACGGTGGTCTTCACCACCTCACCACATAACTCGACGCTGTAACCCGCCAGGCTGAGCCGTTTTCCTAACTCGTAGTCATCCGCCAGGCAGTCCGCCAACACCTCCAACCCACCAATCTTCGCAACTGCACTCTTTGTCGTGGCCAGCGTCGATCCCAGGCCATAGCGCATCCCGCCTTCGAGCGCACGGGCAGTCAACACGCCTGCCATAAAATCCGTCGAAATGCCCAGCGCTTCAAGCTTGCCCCACATCGTCCGATCTGCCCGGCGCTCGGCAGTTCCGCCAATGTAAGGTGCGGTCACAAGGCCAACCTTCTGATTGCTGAAGCCCCGCATCACGTTGTTCAAATACAAAGGAGACACTTCCATATCGCTGTCATTGATAACGACATGCTCATACTTCGCCTCGCGCAGCATCTGCACAAGATTGCTCACTTTGCCGGATGACCCAAGTACCTCGGGACACGCTACAAGCCGTATCTCTGTCGCAGGGAACTCAATGCGCAGGCGCTCAATCTCGATCACGGCCGGATCGTCCATCGTCGTCACACCAAACACAATCTCGTATCTGCCCGGGTACTCCTGCCGGCAGTGGCTTGAGAGCCCGGCGTACATCCGCGCATCCACTCCCTTGAGCGGCTTGAGAATGGTCACATCGACCGTCGCTTCTACAATGGAACGATTGCGTTTCAGTGCACGAACAAAGCTTCTCGCGCCCCACAGGGCCAGCGACATATACGCGAGCCCACTGAGAGTCAGCGCGGTCAGAACAACTTCTACCGCAACCGCCAACAGCGTTAACCCGGAATCCACCAGCATCTCTTCAGTTTACTAACACCCGCGCTCCCGCTACTCGTACCGCAGCGCCTCGATGGGATTCAGGTTTGCTGCCTTCCAGGCCGGGTAGATCCCGAAGATCAATCCAATCGCACACGAGCTCAGAAACGCAGCCGCCACCCAGATCGTCGAGAGCGCGGAGGGCAAGACAAACTTCAAGCCCAGCGCGATCACCGAGCCAATCGCAAGCCCTATAACGCCGCCCACCGCGCACAGCGTCACCGCCTCCAGCGTAAACTGCCCAAGAATCGTCTGCTTGGTGGCACCAATCGCCTTGCGTATGCCAATCTCTCGCGTCCGTTCCGTCACGCTCACCAGCATGATGTTCATCACGCCCACACCGCCCACCAGAAGCGCCACGCTCGAAAGCGCAAAGAGCAGCGCGAACAACCCACCGGTAATCTGGTTCCACAACCGCGTCAGCGAGTCCGTGCCGAAGATCGCAAAATTGTCCGGAGCCTCGTTCGCGACCTTTCTGCGCCGTCGCAACAGTTCTGTCAGCTCATCCTCAACGAAGGACTTGTTCTTCGGGTCGTCGTACTTCAACGTAATCCAGTAGTCCAGTTGCTCCGGATGAATCCGGTGAAAGGTCGTGATCGGGAAGAAGGCCTTGTTGTCCTGCGGATTCTTTCCGCCTCCGAACGCCTGTTTCTGCTTGTCGAGCACCCCCACCACCGTAAAGATGACACCCGCCACCTCGACCTCCTTCCCAATTGCACTCTGACCTTCGAAGAGCCCATCCGCAGTGTCGCCGCCCAGCACTGCCACGTTCGCCGCCCGATCCTGGTCGTTCTCAGTAAAGAAGCGCCCCTCGCGCAGACCCAGTTCACTCACCTTCGTCACATCCGGCACATCGCCTTCAAGGATTGTGTTCTGCATCTTCTTGCCACCCTCCACAGACTTGATGGCCGTCGATCCTCCCCTGCCTGGTGCCGTGTTGTCGGTGTACTGCAGCGTTGGCGCGACTGCCACGACATGCGCCAGATCGCGCATCGCAACTGCGTCCTCATACGTCATCTGCTTTCGCGTCAGCATCTCGGTCGTTGGCCGCTGACCGAACACCGGGAAGCGAAAGACAAACAGCACATTCGATCCCAGAGACTGCACCAGGTCCGAGACGCTGTTGTTCAGCCCCGTCACGACCGAAGAGATCACGATCACCGTCATGACCCCGATCACGATCCCAAGAATCGTCAGCCCGCTGCGCAGTTTATTCGTCCGCAGCGTGTCGAACGCCATCTTTACCGTTTCGTTGATCCCGCTCAGCCGCATAGGTACGCGTTCTCCGTTTCAGTTGCCCATTATTCTTTGCTGGCTGTCACTGACAACAGTCAACGAACAACCGCATCTTTCAGTCCGCTCTCAGCGCGACAATCGGATCCAGCATCGCCGCTTTACGTGCCGGATACACACCAAAAAAGATGCCCGTAGACGTCGCCATCAGCAATCCGACAAATACGCTCCAGGGCGCGATCGTCGAAGGGAAGCCCGCGACCAGGGTCACGATCAGCGCCACCAGGATCCCGCCAAGCACACCGAAGACACCACCCACCAGCGCCATCGTTGCAGATTCGATCAGGAACTGAAGCAGGATGTCGCGCGGCCTCGCTCCGAGCGCTTTGCGGATACCAATCTCGCGCGTCCGCTCCGTTACGCTTACCAGCATGATGTTCATAATGACGATGCCGCCAACGACAAGCGATATCAGCGCAATCGCTCCGGCCACCGCTCCGAACGACTTCGTGACCGTGCTGAAGAATCCGACCAGCGTGTTGTTTGTATCCAGTTCAAAATCGTCAACATCCCCCGGCCCGTCATGCCGCTCTGTTCGAACAAGCACTCGCACCTCGTCCGCAGCCGCCTCAAGCCTCGGTCCAGCCTCACCGGCCTTTACGTAGACGGTCAAGGTCTTCGATGTTCCATAGCTCTTCTGAAACGACGTCAGTGGGACGGCGACCCAGTTGTCCTGGCTCGCGCCAAACGTACTGCCCTGCTTCTCGCTGATGCCAACTACCGTGTACGGCGTGCCGTCCACGCGCAGGTCTTGCCCCAGCGGATCGATACCCGGAAACAGGTGCTCCTGGATGTCCGTCCCGATAATGGCGACATGCGATGCATGTTCCTCGTCAGCCTCGGTCAGGCCCCTTCCCTGCACGATATTCAGGTTCTGCAGCGAAGGCATCTGCCAGGTATAGCCGCGGATGCTCGAATCCGTAACCGACTGCGTCCCGCGGACAATCTTTCCTACGGTCGCCTGCTGCGCACCGATGCCCACGCACCGCTTGCAGTTCTCGGCGATGTACTGATAGTCCGGAAAAAGAATGTTCTTACGCTTCTGGAATCGCTCATAGTCTTCTGAAGATGTGATGAACTGCGGCGTCTTGGACACTGTAAAAACGTCCGCGCCGTAGCTTGAGAACTTCGTCGCTACAAACGTATTCGCGCCATTTACCAGCGTGACCACGGCAATCACGCTGGCCACGCCGATGACGACGCCCAGCAACGTCAACACGGAGCGCAGCTTGTTCGCCCAAAGCGATTGCAGCGCGATCTTTACAGCCTCTTTAAATTCCATTCAAGTCTTTTCTGCCGTCTCAGCGCTTCACCGGTATCACGAGCCTATCAGCCCGGCAAAATCCATGCGATTCCTTTCTGACTCGATACGGCACCTCGCTCCGATCTGTTCCGTGCAATCAAAGCCTTCCGGCCAAGGCGCTGCGATACACTGAAGTTGCAGGCGGCTGGATGATCGCTGCCGCCTTCGATGCAAGTCGTTTGGCGGGGGAGGAAAGTCCGAACTCCGCAGGGCAGTGTGCCGGATAACGTCCGGGACGGAGGTTTCAAGACCTCTGGACGGCTAGTGCAACAGAGAACGAACCGCCAGGCTGCGAGCGCAGGCAAACAGCAGGGTAAGGGTGAAAAGGTGCGGTAAGAGCGCACCGGTTTCTGCGTAAGCAGGAACGCTTGGTAAACCCCACACGGAGCAAGACCAAATAGGCAGGGATGTCGCGCCGCCCTCTCGAGCGGACGGCAAGCGCATTGGCCCGATGCGCCCAGGCCGAGAGAACCACCCCGCGAAAGCGTGGCGGTAGCCGGAACCTGCGGGTAGGTTGCTAAAGTGCCGCAGTAATGCGTCGCGTAGAGGAATGATCGTCTAAAACAGAATTCGGCTTACGGGCCGTCTGCAAACTGTCGCCCCGGCTGTCTTCAACGACGTCCGGGGCGTCTTCCATTTGCCTTCAGCGAACCCGGCACCGCGTCATCGCCATACGCGCCAGCCGTTACGTCACTATCGTTCGGGACATCACCCAAAGGTGGTAATCAGAAAACCAAAGTGGGGATGGGCGTCTACATCAGGAAGAACGATTCTGATGTTGCCGCAGTAAACGTCGCAAGCCTGGAAGGATGCCATCATGCCCAACCAACTCGGAAACCACTCTCTCTCCACGCAAGGCGCAGCCGCTATCGCCGGGCACTTCTTAGGCGAAGCCAGCTACTCAACGCTTGAGTATTACAGCGCCGCGCGGTCGAGAACTGCCGCAGCCACCTTCGTGCTTGCAATGTTTGCCAAGGCCGTCTCATCGGTCAATCTGGCCCGCGGAGTGGACCGCGACGAACTCTTTGAACGCTATGACGTAAAACTGTGGTCGTTCAACGATAATGTGGCGCTTTTCGCGCTGGCCACAGCACCCTCGGTCGCAATTCTCGCCGTGCTGTATGCGTCGTTTCGCGGCGTTGAAACGATCCGGTCAGCGTTCGGACTGTAAACAGCCCTAGCTGAAGCCCAGCGTGGGGTGCGGAACGTAGCGCTCTTCTAACGACTTGATCTCATCTTGCGAAAGTTTCACGTCCAGCGCCGCTACAGCATCTGCCAGATGATGTGGCTTTGAAGCTCCCACAATGGGCGAAGTCACTTCCGGCTTACTCAGCATCCAGGCCAGTGCGATTTGTGCCATAGGAGCGCCGCGCTCGTTCGCAATCTTTTCCAGCCGGTCGACGACTTCCTTATCGGAATCCTCCGTCTTGCCGTACATCCCACTACCGAACTTGTCTGTCTTCAGCCGCTTGGTTGTCTCGCTCTTCCATGGCCGCGCCAGCCGGCCGCGCGCCAGTGGGCTCCATGGGATTACGCCAATCCCCTCCGCCGCGCATGCGCCCATCATCTCTCGCTCTTCTTCGCGATACAGCAGGTTGTAATGGTTCTGCATGGAGACGAACCGCGTCCAGCTGTGCAGGTCCGCTAGGTACAAGGCCTTGGTAAACTGCCAGGCAAACATTGAAGAAGCTCCGATGTACCTCACCTTGCCGGCCTTTACGGCATCGTGCAGCGCTTCCAGCGTCTCTTCGATCGGCGTTTCATAGTCCCACCGGTGTGTCTGGTAAAGATCGACATAATCGGTTTGCAGCCGTCGCAGGCTCTGATCAAGCTCAAACAGAATGGCCTTCCGCGAAAGTCCCTTTCCATTTGGCTCTTCGCGCATAGGGCTATGTACCTTGGTTGCGATCACGACTGCCTCGCGCCGAACATTTGCCTTCAGGAAGCGGCCTACTACTTCTTCACTCGCACCCCTCGAGTACACGTTCGCGGTGTCAAAGAAGTTGATTCCAAGGTCGAGCGCCTGCTTCAAAAACGGCTTGCTCTCTTCCTCGTTCAGCACCCATGCATGGCTTCCCGGTGTCGGGACCTCAACGGGCGCGCCATATGTCATGCATCCCAGCGTGATCCGCGATACCTTCATCCCTGTCTTGCCTAAATTTACGTATTCCATGTGCTCTCCAAGGTCATCCGCTGTTACGAAGTACAGCCTCTACTTCTGCTGCAAGCTTTAGCCGGTCACCACGCCCATCGCGTAGATCGAGACCAGCAGCGCAAAGGCATCCTCCAGCACTGCGACGATCCAGTCCGGACGCCCTGACCAATCCACAAGCCGCTTGCGTACCTGGTAGCTGAGAAACGTACCCACCAGCGCGCCCGCAACCCCAAGAAGCACGCCTTCGAGCACAGATCCCTTTACGCCCGTTGCCGCAAGCGCACCCACCAGCCCACCAAAGGCGAGCCGCGCCATCAGAGGACCTGGAGCCGTGCGATTAGGGGTCTTGGGCAGTTTGTCGCCAATATATTCACCCACCGCCAGAACCGTGAAAACTATTGCCGTAATCAGCTTGGCCGCCCAAAAACCCCACGTCCCAACCAGCGGGAGATGGCCGCCATTCGACCCGAGATATGCGAACCAGCACAGCACTGCCATCGGTGTCATAGAGCGCAGACCAGTCATCATTCCAAGCAGCGGGATCGCAAGTACCCAGGACATCAACGCAATCATGGTCTAACTCCTCAGATCACTCTGATGCTGGCCAGGCTCCGGCGTCTACAACAAAGTAGGCGAAAGTTCAGCTTCCTTAGGCTGGAGGCCGTTCTTCGACGCCAGGCCATCAGCGTCGAATCCAACACCAGGCGTTTAACCAGAATTAATTCTGTCGCATTGGTCCTGTCGCAGCTTATTTCTGTCGCAGCCATCCATACAGCGGGAATGCCTCTGCCATCTCTAGTACCTCGCCACGAATCTTCGCGAGCGCCGAAGGATCCTCGCGATGATCAAGCGCCTTCGTCACCCACCCTGCGACATGTTGCATCTCCGGTTCCTTCATCCCGCGCGTAGTCAGCGCCGGCGTTCCTATCCGAATACCGCTCGGCTTCATGGGCGGGTTCGTGTCATACGGGATCGCATTCTTGTTCACGGTAATTCCTGCCGCGTGCAGTGCATTCTCCGCCTCGCTGCCAAGCATCCCCTTCTGAAAAACGTCGAGCAGCAGGACGTGGGTGTCTGTGCCGCCCGAGATCACACGGTACCCTTCGTTGGCGATCGCCTCCGCAAGCACCTTCGCATTTGCGACCACCTGCGCCGCATAGATGCGAAACTCCGGCTGCAATGCCTCCCTGAACGCAACTGCCTTGCCCGCGATCACGTGTACCAATGGACCGCCCTGCTGACCGGGAAATACGCTCCGATCAATCCCGGCGGCGAACTCCGCCTTGCTCAGGATCATGCCGCCGCGTGGGCCACGCAGCGTCTTGTGAGTTGTAGTCGTAACGACGTGAGCATGGGGGATCGGTGAAGGATGTGCTCCCCCCGCAACCAGTCCCGCGAAGTGGGCCATGTCGACGAGGAAGTAAGCACCAACCTTGTCCGCGATCGCCCGCATACGCGCAAAGTCAAAGATGCGCGGATACGCGCTGCCACCGCCGATAATCAGCTTCGGCTTCTCCCGGACCGCAATCGCTTCAAGCTCGTCGTAGTCGAGCGTCTCAGTGTCCTGCCGTACCTTGTAGCCCACAATCCGGTAAAGCTTGCCCGAGAAATTCAGCTTATGCCCGTGCGTCAGGTGCCCGCCATGGGCGAGATCGAGACCCAGGATCGTGTCGCCCGGGTTCAGCAGCGTCATAAAGACAGCGGCGTTGGCCTGGGAACCGGAGTGCGGCTGCACGTTCACATGTTCCGCGCCAAAGATCTCTTTAGCCCGGTCTCGCGCCAGATTCTCAACAACATCCGCATATTCGCAGCCACCGTAATAGCGTTTGCCAGGATAGCCCTCGGCATATTTGTTGGTGAAAACTGTTCCGACAGTCTCAAGCACGGCGCGGCTGACAAAGTTCTCGGATGCGATCATCTCCAGGCCTTCATGCTGGCGGGAGACTTCATTCTTTACCTGCTCGGCGATCTCAGGATCAGATGCGGCAAGGCCTTGCGAAAAGTCGAATGGCATGCCGCAATTTTACGCGTTCCCAGCTGTCCTCCGGCACCCGCGAATCTTCGCTTGCGCGAGACACGGCAGAATGCCCTGACAATTGACGCCCGCGTCGAATCAAACCGCACCTGTACAAAAGTGTTATAGATCGCTGCCTAAAGCTGACGGATGATGGAACTCGTCCCACCCAGCTTCCTTGTCATCGAAGAGGATCTACCTTGAGCCAAGAACTTGTCCTGATCGCTTCCGTCGTCCTTGGGGTCATCCTCGTCCCTTCCCTCATCACCGTTCGCCCCACCTACGTCCATGAAGATCAAACGGGTGCTTCGTCACCTGGTCTTAGCGGCCAGCCGACGGAATGATCGATGCACGAACGACCCGAGATACCAGCCATCCAGGAACTTGTAGGGTGTCTCACCCGTCGTATAGTGGCCGCACGGCAGCACCTTCGAGACATAATCAATCCCAAAGCGCTTGAAGTTAGCCAGCACCTCCAGCGAGAACTCGCGCAAAAAGGTCAGGTCGTAGGTTGCGTGGACTACCAGCACCCGCTTCGGGTTCTCCGCGAACTTTTCCATGTACGCCATGGGGCTGACTGCCCTGAAGATCATCCTCACATCTTGCTGCGTTAGCCCCGCATGCTCGAACGCGGCCCGAATGTGGCGCGTGCTTTGTCCCGTCCATACAACGTCACCAAACCAGGTAGACGCATGATTGAAGGCACAGACCTTCAAGCGCCGATCATGGGCCGCCGCGATGAACGCGTAGCACGAACCGAGACTGGTCCCAAGTACGCCAAACTGCTCATAACCCTGAGTCTCCAGCCAATCCAGGCAGCTCCTGATGTCGACCACTGCCTGCCGGCATGCCCCGGCCGTGCGCCCTATGTTCGAGCTCACGGCATAGTCCGATCGCTCCAGCTCTGCCGGTCTCCGAATGTCGTGGTACGGCTTCGATAAACGCAGCGCCGAGATGCCCGATCGGTTGAAGAGCGAGCACAGCGCGTTATGACTGAACGCGTCTGCGTTCCATTGCGGCATGACGATCATCGCCTGCTTCGGTTTGCCCCTCTGGCTCTCCGCAGAAGCCGGGTACCACCGCGCGTTGACGATGTCGTTCTCCGGATACTTGGTCCTGACAGGTGAAGTAAATCGCAGAAATTGTGCCGTCTCTGTCTCTCCAGCTGCCGCTCTTCGCCGCACCTCCGCCTCTTCAGAGAGCGTTTCGGGGCGAACATTGGTCGGAAACAGCTGCGGATGACGATCTTCCAGACGGAAATCTGCCGGAACTTTGTAACTGAAGTACTCATCCGAGCGGCTGGCAATCGCCTCATTGGCCGCAATCATGCGGTCAAGGTCCGTCGCTGTGGCCATCTCTGAGTCGTTGCTCAGCTCAGGAAGGAAGTCGCTGATCCAGTCAAAGCCCCATTCCAGGGGCCGGACCACCCGGTTGCTATCTTTGAAGGTCAGCGCAGTCTCCCAGCGCCACATCCATTTTGCGTACAAGCCAGAAAGCATTACTTCAGTCTACCAATCGCAAACGCGTTGGCTGGTCTGCACCGGAACTTCAAAGCTCGTTGTGCAGCAAACACACTCGTCCGACGATGTAATCGGACGCCGACTCATTCGCTGCAATGGCGATCAGCTGGATGCCGCAATCGTTCGCCGTGGGGCGAAGAATCAGGCGGCCATCGTCGAACTCCACATGCCGGATCAGAACGCCCGTTCCGTATCGAACCACGTACAGCGTTGGTTGATGCGACCGGTAAGGCGCGACCGAGTTGTAGTGGCGATCGACCACTGCCACCATGCCCGAAGCCAGGGTGGGTTCCATCGCCGCAGCTTGCTGCGCGTCAATCCGAAGAGCCACGAATCGCTGCCAGCCAGCATTCCGCCGAGAGGGCCGCGCATGATTGTTGACCAGGCGCGAAGTGATCAGCGGCAGCGTCTCGAAAACCGCTGAAGGAGGAATTTGAGCCACCTCTCCAGCCACCGACGCTGACACAAGCGGGATAAGAGAGATCGCATCGTCGGGAGTTACGTCCGCCCCCGAAGACGCCGCAGCAGCCATGACTTCCACTGGCATAATGTCCTCGATCGTCGTTCCTTGTGAAGCCAGTACTCGATCGAGACCCTCAAGCGAGAGCGCGCGTTTCTTGTTCAGGAAATTGGAAATGTGCCCTTGGCGAAACTCGGTTTGCTGCGCAAGGCGTGTCCCGGTAAGGTCACCGGCTGCAATGCGCTGAAGGATATTGAGTCGCAACAATTCATGCAGATCTGCGAAATTCATTCGACGAGCGTTCCTCAACGTGGTGAGCGTTCCTGATGAAGTGCGTTGATATATTGCAGTATGCAATGCTTAGGCCCTTAAAGTGACCACTAAGGTTCTTGAAAGCGGCATAAGTTCCTTTTTGGAAATAATAGTTGACAGTTACTTTGTTTGCAGCTATAACCTGAAGTCCGTGCTGGCTAAAGACGACATGATGGCAATAGCCCACATGACAAGCCTCTAAGCCGCCGGATGATCGTCTGCAACCTTGATCGGCCTTTCCTCCACGCGGACCCTCGCGAAGTTTGTGATTTAGCTAAGGACAATCTGAGCGCAGTCCCCTCCCTGCATGCCGCCGCAGCGTGGCACTGGAAAACTGCGCCTCCGAGCAATCCGGGTAAATTCAACCGCGCCACTCGACCCAAAGACTTACCCGGAGAACTTGATTTGCCTGACGGAGGAAACGCAATGAACGAGATCAGACTTCAATTGAAAGTATGCGAAGCTTGCGGCGTACTTTGGCTGCGTACCGGAAAAGAGGAAGGCGCCTACTGCAGACAATGCTCCGCCCGGTTAGCTGATTTCCCTGCGCCCAACCCCGCAAAGTTCTGCAACAAGCGGATCCGACCCATGGTGGACCAGTCTGCAACCGGGCCCCGCAGCCGCCGCAATCGTTGCCGCACCAGCAAGCGACCCGACAGCAGGTCCCAGAACTCAACCGCAGGCCTTCAATCCGCAGGGAGCAAGTGAGCGCCGCGGCACAGGTATTGCCCTGGGTACGCGCGAGCATCGCTCCCCGCCCATCCATCGAGCCGGCAAGGAACCGTCCTCGACCGGTCTCCCCTGAGTTGGCCTTCTATCGCAAGTACACCGAAGGGATGCTGCGCCGTTATGTCTCTATGTCAATGGAAGCGGGTCGTGTACCCTCGCTTCTCGGCAAGGACCTGTTTCGGGGCAAGGTCACCAACTACGTTGTGCATGGCTTTGATGATGTTGTGATCTTTATCCACGACATAGAGGCCTGCATTCGCAAGCTCGACGAAGATCAACAATGGCTCATTCGCCGCATTGCCCTTCAGCAGTACACCCAGGAAGAGGCGGGGCAGCTCCTCCATCTCACCCGCAGAACAATCATGCGCCGGTATAACGACGCAATGAATCGCCTCACGAGCATCTTCCTCGAAGTCAAACTGTTGGAGCCTCTCGCCGCCTGCCGAAGCTCCAGGAGAAATCCTTGTCAAGGGGAGGACCTTCCCGACTAACCTCTAACCTGCTCATTCAAGGGCGCTTGCGCAGTATTATTTTTTGCCCAAAGGATACTGCGCACTTGGTATTCTAGAGATGTAAGTAAGAAATGAACGGGAGAGTGCCTTCGGGCAGCTCTCCCGTTTCTATTTCTGGGGCCTGGATCCACACAGGTGGTAGCGAAATCGCGATCGCCAGGTGCAAAGCGAGACTTGCTCGCAAAAGGGGGACCAATGAGCAGCAATGATTGCAAAAAAGAAGATGCTGCGGTGACCACGTGCGACGTGCCTTTTGCAACTGCAGCAACACCCAGGCCGAAGAAAGCTCCAAGCCCGCGAAACTGCCGGGAGTTCATTCGGAAGGAGACGGCCGGTGCCATGCTCGACATCGTCAATACCTTTATCAACGAGGCGAAGTCGGGAAGCGTTGCGCATTTCACGTCCCTGACCAGGGTGGGTGGCTTCGATCAACGTCCTGAAGCTGCGAAGACTCCAAAGAGTCGCAGAAAGTCACTCGCACGGCAGCTATTGGACGAAGTGGAAAGGTATGAGGCCCGACAGGCAGTAGAGCTCGCAGAGTCCAACGCATCCATGGCGCAGTCCGGCGACAGTGGAACGCATCGCAGCCCACAGGAGACCGCATGAACGAGGCGTCCGCAGTCGAACGTAAAGCTGGTGTTCTGCAGGGCTTGAGTCGTGCTGCGACCACGAGCTCTGCATCAGGTTCACGACCGGCAGCCATGCAGCTGCGGGCAATGGCAGTCGAGTTTCCTGTCGTCCACGGCCATCCAAATCGTCTTCCCTTCGAAGGAGTGCTGACGCTTGTTGATGTGCCCAGCGATCGGGCGCCGAGCGGTGCGCGAGGACATCGTGTCGTCCTCACGCGTCAGGCAGCCGAAGCCGCTCTGCCCAGCCTGATGGGCATGGCGGTCGACTATAAAGCCGGCTGGGACGGTCATGACGCACGCCAGAAATGCGGCATCATCACCTCCGCCGCCGTCGACGGAACCAGGCTCACCGTGGCCGGATACCTCTTTGCACGCGACTTCCCGGAGATGGAACAAAAAGTCTCCGCCGGGGTCGACGGTAAAGAAACCATGGGAATGAGCTACGAGTTGGCCGATGCGCACGTCGCGGACATGCATGCGCAGGTATGGACCTTGACCAGGGCAACATTCACCGGCGCGGCCATCCTGCTGCGCGATAAAGCGGCGTACCGGGCCACCAGCTTTCGGTTATGCAGACCGGGCTTGAGCGTCTCCCATCGCGTCGCGCGGGCAAGATAGAGCAGCGTGCGCAAGGCACCACCGCTCTACAAACAAGCAATCTACAAACAGGCAATCTACAAACAGGAATAGAAAGGACCACCATGAGCTTCATCAGCGTGTTGGAAAAAATTGGCAAGGACTTTGCCAAGGGACTGACCTGGGCGGTCAGCTATGCAGTGCCTGTCGAGAAGCTAGCCGCACTGTTGTTTCCTTCAGCAGCACCCGAGCTCACGGCTGTAGTTACAGCTACGACGCTCATTCAGAATGCTGTCCTGATGGTTGAGCAGAAGTTTGCCGCTTCGGGTACAGCCAAGGGGACCGGCACGCAGAAGCTGGCCGAGGTGATCCAGCTCGCAGGCGCCGCCGTTACTTCACTGCTCGCAACCGCTGGCATCAATGCCGACACCAACTACATCCAGAAGCTGGTCTCGGCAGTCGTAAGCATTCTTAATGTGCAGGGCCAGGTGGAACCGCTCGCAAGCTAGTCGCGCGCCACACTTAAACCGAACCAGTTCAGGAGGAACGGATGGAAACCGAAGCACAGTTGAACCAGCTGGAAGGCAGCA
>CAHJWN010000102.1 GCA_903642265.1 Acidobacteriaceae bacterium
TGAAGGCCCTCGGAATGAGCCGAAGAGTACTGCGCAGCGCAGAGCAACAACTTAGGAGCCACGCCCTTCTGCCCCTTGGATGCTCCGAAAGCCAATTTCCTTTAGCGAATCGGCAGTGACGCTAACCTCTCGGGCGGCCACTTTGTTCACCTTCAGTGTCGAAAGGGACGCCGTCCAGATCAAGAGTGGTAAAACCCATTTCTAAAAGAACGGCTCCAAGCCTGTCGGTTGCCCCAAACCAGCTTTGCTTCTCCGCGTTTGGCCCTACAGAAGGCTCATGCTCATCGAGCTTTTTACTGTTGCCTCTACTAATTCCTGATCGTTCGCAATGCCATTATCGCGGAAAGTGAAGAACATTCTTTCAGGTACAGCTTCATTGGACCTAAAGGAGACTACTCCAGCGGGCAGGCAGAGGGGCTCAAAAAGGTTTCTAGTGAGGTCTCCGCGCCATCATTCGGCGCGGGGACCATCCCAGGAATTAGATCTTTCCCGCCGATGCCGGAGTGGAGAGAACAGGCGGCTCATCCAGGTGTGGAACTGGCTTCATTGCACCGATCTGTTGCAGGATGCCAACCTCGTGCGAAGCTCCCCAGCGCTCGACGATCTTTGCGTCTGAGTTGAACTTGGAGATCTGCATGCCGCGTACCTTAATCTTTTTTCCGGTGGCAGGAATACCGTTGAATGATCCACCCTGAGTTCCTGTAATGGTGTAAGCGAAGGCCACATTGTCTTCGTCCGCTACCAAGTGCTCAACCGCAATTTTGAAGTCGGGAAAGGCAGAATGAAACTGCGTAAACCAATGAACGAAGCCTTCCGGTCCGGGACCTTGGTCGTCCGCTGGATCGTGGTCCTTTACACCGGGTGCGAAAACTTCGTGCAGCTTCTCGAAGTGATAGCTATTGACGATCTCGCCCATTTTCTCCTGCGCTGCGATGTTCGCTTCTTTGCTCATAAATGACTCCTAACCCCTGAGATGCATGACATGGATGCGAATGTCGCTTAGCGTTACGCTGCGGACAGATTGAGCACATGAAAAAGCGATATTTTCACGTATCAAACTCTCCACTCAGGCTCGAAAGGAACAACATTGGCCTCTCAACATAAGGACATCACCCTTGTTTCAGCCGAGCCGGCGGGCGAAGGCATCATCATTCATTTCTCAGACGGAACAATTACTCTTTTCCAAACCCATTTTCTTTACGAAGTTCGAGATCAGGACGGCAACGTAGCTCTCACCAATCTGAGCGAAGACGAACTTATGAAGAGCTTCGAAAACTGACCCTAGTCCATTTTGCAGACAAACGATCTGATCTCGTATGTTAATAGTAAAGAACTTATTTCCGATAACCGCCAATTACGTATAGTCGATTTGGAGCGGCTCGTTAGAAATCGATTCGGGCACCAACATGAGGGTTTACTCTTCCGATTGTGGTTCCCGCCAGACATAATCTCCGTGGAGACACCAATTTCTGATTGTGTAGAGCAAAGCAGATGCTGATTATCCTCAGCAAAGAGACCGATTCTACGCAGACACACCTCGTCGTTATTGACGACGTTCAGGAGATTTCGTGACGATCAGGGCACCCAGAGAACCAGACCTGACAGCGAAGCATCAGGATTTTCCGTATCAGGCTCAGGCTTTGGCCGCAACCAAAGACCTTCCGTATGCAGCTATCTTTCATGAGCAAGGGCTAGGAAAAACCAAGATAGGGATAGATCTAGCTCTCTACTGGATCTCTACCGGTGTGATCGACTCGGTGCTCATTGTTACGAAGCGGGGGCTCATTCAGAATTGGACCGAGGAGCTGAGGTCACATATACATGTTGAACCGCGTGTCATCTCTCAAGACCGACGGGCCAACTTCCTTGCTTTCAACAGCCCTGCCCGCATCTATTTGGCCCACTACGAGGTGATGAAATCCGAACAGGCCCGATTGGACCTGTTTCTCAAAACTCGCAAGGTTGCGATTGTCTTGGATGAAGCTCACAAGATCAAAAATCCCGAATCGACTATCGCACAAGCTCTTTTCAAGCTCTCTCTTGGCTTCACACGGCGAGTGATTATGACGGGAACACCCGTTGCAAACAGACCGTATGACCTCTGGGCGCAGATCTTTTTCCTCGACCAGGGAGCGGCTTTAGGTACCGATTTTGATGAGTTCAGGAATACCCTCGACCTTACAAACGATATGTACGACGACTCAGTCAAGCATTTTCCAAGCCTGTGGACGCGTAGTAGGCCGAGCCGTCGAACTCTGGGCGCAAATGCGCCCACCTCAACCTGCTTCGCTCGATCTAAAGACAGGCGAACAGGTGCATCGGCTCTTCTCGCATCGCGGTCGGGGAGTTTCGCCTCAATACATAAATCACGTCGTCATTCCCTTGCTCTGCCGGAAAGCGGGCGTACCGCTTGAGGATGCTCGCGGTCGCATCTGTAGTCATCGAGCCAGGGCACCATAGCTCTCAGCTCTACAACGCGAAGGAACCGCTCAGCCTGTTTGAGCTGCAGGGTGGCTCGGACACAGCTCTCCGGAGTCGACGCGCCATTACACAAAGATCACACCGACCAAGCTCGCAAAGTCGTACCAGGATGCCGGCTACTTCGCCCGCAACCTGAGAGCAGTTGAAGTCCTAATTGACCAGGATGTCGTGAGACGCGGAAGCCCATCAGATGAGCCCTGGAGGCTATACGATCTTGGACACGGCTATTGTTCTTACGACTTCTTTGATCAGTGCCCGCACCGCATGGTCTGCGCCCGCTGCGATTTTTATGTGCCCAAAGAATCCAGCAAGGCATAGAGTATTGAGGCCAAAGCAAACCTGTTTAGGCTTCGGCAGGAGATCCCACTTAATGATGATGAACTGCGAGCCGTAGAAGACGGCATTGCCGGACACGAGAAGCTGGTCGCAAAGCTCGTATACTGCCCGACGCCCGCTTCAACTAATCTTCCTACAAGCCACCCTGTCGAACCGACTCTCGCAGTCCGCAAGGCAACACCGTCTCCAGCATTGACTGATTACGTCAATGTGTAAACCAGCCGTGGCTTTCCTGGAGCGTTCCAGTTGTCAACGATAGTGGACAGTGGAACGGCTTTGGTGGCGAGCTCGAGCTCGCCTTGAGCTGCTAAGTCGAAGGTGTGGCGGATGGCGTCCAGAAGCTTGGGAAACGGGACGGACTTGAGCCCACTGCCCATGATCTGGATTCCTGAGGAGCGCAGCGCCGCTGCGGGAAGCTCGACGGGTTCGCGGCTGGCTTCACCGACCTGAATGAAGCGAACAGGGTGTGCATCTTCAATTGATTTGGCGATAGCGACAATGATGGTGCGAGCGCTAGTGCCCCAGAGATAGTCGATAACGACGTCAAGCCCCTGGCCGAGTTCGGCGCTCAGGGCTTCTCCGAACTGATCGACGCCCTGTGGGTTCCCGGGACGGAGGTCGAACGGGATTACAACGTCAGCGCCCAGGCGGCGCAAGCCTTCGAGTTCCTCCACGTTGCGGCCCGTGACGATGACCTTCTTCGCGCCAAGGTGCTTGGCGACCTGTACGGCAACGCTCCCTGAGGAGCCCGTGGCACCGTTGATCAGCACCGTTTCGCCAGGTAGAAAGCAGGCACGCTCGACCAGCGCAGCCCAGCAGGACATACCGGCATTGGCGAGGGCGGCAGCAGCTACGTCGTCGAGGCCATCAGGCACAGTTACGGTGCGCCGTGGGTCCACGAGCGTCTGCTCGGCCATGGCTCCATAGGGCGATTCAGGCATGGCAAAGTAAACGCGGCGACCATCCGTTGTGGTGCCCACGCCGTCCACGCCTGGAACGAAGGGATACTCATTTTCGGAACTGTAGTGCAAGCCCGCGGCGCGGCTCTTCGTGAGATTGCTCACGGCGGCGGCGCTCACAGTAACGAGTTCGAGCCCTTCCCGCGCGACGGGAGTTGGGAAGTCGCCGAAGGTGGGTAAGGTGCCGGGGGCGATAACAATGGCTGCTTTCATGGAAGTTCTCCTCTACAACCAAGTTAAGCAGATCGATTGTGCGACGCTTATCCGTGTATGCCAAAGAATGACTCGAACCTGCCAAAGGTGCTGAAAGACCTTCGGGTAGCCGCTTGGGAACTGCCCCCAGCAGCAATCCGGCAGATGCACGCTCATAGTCATACTGAGGCGCAGTTGTGCGGATTGGACGCGGGACTGGCAATTCTGGAAACAAATACGGGCTCTTGGCTGTGCCCGCCGGGGCGCTGTATGTGGATCCCCTCTGGCATGGCGCACTCGCTGCGATCATGCGGCAAGATAAGTGGGTGGATGCTGCACATGGATGCAGGATTGAGCGATAGCTTGCCTGAAGAGCCTAAGGTGTTGGCGGTAAACCCGCTGCTGAAGGAAGTGGTCAGGCGCATCACGGAATGGGCAACGCAGCCAGGGGTCACCTCCGCGAGGTTGCGCCTGGTGGAGGTGCTACAAGATGAAATTGCTGGGGCTTCACAGGTTGCGCTCCATCTGCGAATGCCGAATGATCCCGCGCTGAAGCGACTCGCGGGCCGGTTGGCGGAGGCTCCCGACAGTGCGAAAAATCTATCTGCGCTGGCGCATGAGGTCGGCCTGTCCGAGCGTTCGCTCTTTCGAAATTTCCAGCAGGAGACCGGATTGACCCCGGGTCAGTGGCGTCGCCAGATGCAGGTGCTGCGCTCGCTCGAACTACTGGCCGACGGACAGTCGGTGACGGAAACCTCTCTCGATGTTGGCTATGAAAGCACAGGAGCGTTCATCCGAGCTTTCCGGCAGGTGGTTGGAATGACGCCCGCTACCTATGCACAGCAGCAGCGACTCGGTGGACCGAGGTCCACGTTCCATATCCTCGCCCCGACTCAGTCCCCACGTAGGCGCTTGTCCTCATCCACCGCCTCAGCGCACAGTTTTGAAGAGTCGACCAAATTTGACGAGCGCTCAGATTCCACATAATCATTCGAGCGACTGACCGCATTTTCATCATTATTGGAAAGCACGATGACGAGTTTGCCCTCCAGGTCGGGCCGGAAGACTCTCTCGCAAGACACATAGAAGTTGTTGCAGTCGATGAGCCCGAAAACCTCTTCCATGGCTCATAGCAACGTATGGATGGCGTGTTTCACGACGCCGAACACGTGAAGATCCTCGCCAATCGAGACGCGGACGGGTTGATAGAAAGGATTGGCCGGTTCGAGCCACACGCAGTCCGGACCACGGCGCAGGCGTTTCACCGTGTACTCACCGTTGAGCGCCACAACTACAACACAGCCGTTCTCAGGTGTCGCGGCGCGGTCCACAACCAGGAGATCGCCGTCGAGGATTCCGGCATCTCGCATGGAATCGCCATCGACGCGCATCAGGAAAGTGGCAGCTTTGTTGTCGATCAGGAAGTCGTGGAGGTCGAGCGGTGTTTCCAGGTAGTCCTCTGCGGGACTCGGGAAGCCGGCAGGTACGCTGCCATCGAAGTACGGCAAGACCAAGGGCCAGCTTACGGCCCATTCCACGAGTTGCAGGCTCATCACGGCCTCCTTTGTTAGGTATAGCAGGGTAAGCGAAGGAAAAGCGAAAAGACATTAAATGTTAGCTTTCGCATAGTGCAAGCTTTCATAGATCTAAGTACATAAACGTTTATGCTTTTATCTTTTCAGATGGAGCAGCTATTGAGCGATCTCCTGGAGGGTTACCGGCTAGTAGTTCAACTTTCGACAAGCGCATTTGTGAGTGTTCAAAGAGCGCGTTGCTTTCGCGTCGTTCACGCAATAGCCTTTGGTAGCCCATGCGAATAGCTAAAGACAGCAAATTCATAGAAACGCTAGAGGAATGGTTCCTGCATGCTCCGCCCGAAAAGGGTGAGAAGCAGTGGGTGGATGGGCGAAGTGCAAAGGAAACGGCGCGTTTCTGGCTCCGTGACGAATCGCGGCAACAGTTACTTGAACTTCTGCGACCGATATTTGGTATTTGGTGGCGTCACACTTAAATCTGCAGAGCCGGAATGTAACGTGCCCTTCGATTGCGAGTTCGAAGACCTAGGTTTTTTGGCGGTTTGCCAGCTTTTTCGTCGAGTAGGCAGTCGGCGTTGCCACCGACCGCCCCTCTAAGAACCGTGCGTGAGAGTTTCCAACTCACACGACTCAAGCCTTCCGAACGCCTCTTGCGAGACGCAGCGGTGTTTGTAGCTCAGACGGCTGTGCAGTTGACGATGACACTCCGGGTGAAGAAGCTGACGGTTGGTCGCGCCGTCGTGCCCGCCGAGGACCTTTGGGACGACGTGATATCGGCAAGCGCCGTCGTTCCGCTCGCGAAACGTAACAGCACCTGCTCGCCCTGTATCTGCGCCGACTCCAGTTTGCAGTCCCATTACACCGTGCCGCCCTCAAGTGAATCGAGCAGAAGATCGCGCAGTGGTCCGCGTTCAATCTCAGGTCGCTTCCCGGCACCGGACATGCTGCGAGCATGATCGTGAAGAACTGTTCCGCTGGCACCGGTAAGGCGAAGGCGCTCAAGATCAGAGCGGTAGTTGGGCCAGAATGCTTCCACCAAACCGGCAGCCTCCAGGGCTGCCAGCCCAGAGCCCTCGTGGAGGTCTAACGCGCTGCCATGCACGCGCGCACTGCGGCTCTGATCTCGCTCGTACACGACAACCTTGGCGCCACTCTTTTGCAGCAGTCGCGCCAGCGTCAGCCCGCCTGGCCCACCTCCAGCAATGGAGATGTTCTTCCCGGCAATAGCACTCGTCGAGATGTGTTTGGTATTTTCGTGCATAACCGCTCCTTAGGGCATTTGACCTGAGCGGTTCGTCGGTTGCAGAACCACCCGGACGAACAAAATGTACGTATAGCGTCCTTTGTTCGTCGAGGGATCATTTGAAGAAAGCAAACAACCAGAGCTTTCGTTTTCGAAAGGATCTGGGCTTACTAAACCAAGTCTGCCTTTTCCGACGGACACAGAATACCATCCGAACGCGTCACCAGTAATAGGCAGGATAGGTCCCAATAAGCGCGCCTTCCGTCAGTTTGCCGGACGCTCGAGTCGTGCGCTCCGCTCTCCTCTCTAGACCCTAGCTCTCTGGGTGCCCCTCAAATCAAAAGCCCCCACCTCGAAGCAAGGCAGGGGCTCTCGTTCAAACAAACAACTCAACCAGCGCTGTTCGGCTTCACCACTCGGTACGTCGCATTTCCACGCGACCATACCAGCAGCAGCATGTCCTTCCCCGCAGCATTCGCCTTTACGCCCGAGATGAACTTGTCTGCCGACTGCACCGGCTGCCGATTCAATTCCAGGATCACGTCGCCCGGTGCCAGACCAGCCTCCTCCGCCGGACTCGACGGCCGCACGCTCTCGACCGCCACGCCCTTTACCGACTCCGGAACACGCAATTGCTGCCGCACATCGTCCGTGAGATCACCGACGCCCAGCCCGAGCTTACCCGGCTTCGTCGGCGCCGATGGGTCGCCTTCGTTGTCCGCCATCTCGGCCTTTGCATGGTACTCGCCAACCTTGATCGAGACCGTCTGCGACGCTCCATCCCGCAATATGCCCAGCGAGATCATCGTTCCCGGCATGTCCTCGCTCACCGCAACCTGCAGCGCGCTTCCGTTGATGATCGTCTGACCATCGAGCGACCGGATGACGTCGCCGCTCTTCAGCCCAGCCTTCCCTGCAGGCGAATCCGGCGACACCTGAGACACAATCGCGCCATCCGCATCCTTCAGCTTGAAGAAGCTTGCATTCTCAGGCGTCACATCGTTCATCGTGATCCCAAGGTAGCCATGATGCGCACTGCCCGACTTGATGATCTGGTCCGCAACCGACCGCACGGTCTGCGAAGGAATCGCAAATCCCGCGCCGGCAAACGAGCCCGACTCCGTAATAATGCCGTTGTTGATACCGATCAATTCGGCCCTGGCATTCACCAGAGGTCCGCCGGAATTACCCGGGTTGATAGCGGCATCGGTCTGGATCAAGCCACCCGGTGCACGCCGATTGTCAGTGAACGTGTTTGGCCGATTCAACGCACTGATAATGCCGCGCGTTACCGAGAACTGCAGCGATCCAAATGGGCTTCCAAACGCCAGCACCGTCTGGCCAGGGCGCAATTTCGACGAATCGCCCCACGCGATGCTGGGTAGATTCTGCGCATCCACCTTCACCACGGCGATGTCGGTCAGCTTGTCCGTTCCAACCACCTTGCCGGTCAGCACGCGCCGGTCGTTCAGCGTTACCTTGATCTGCGTCGCGCCTTCCACCACATGGTTGTTCGTCACAATGTATCCATCGGGCGAGATAATGATTCCCGACCCGATTCCATGCTGAATCTGTGGCTGCTGCGGTCCTTGCTGCATGTTGAACTGGCCGCCGCCCTGCCCGAAAAACTGCTGCAGTTCCGGAGGCAGGCCCTGCATCTGCCCGCGTCCCTGCTGCCTTTGCGGCTTCTGCTGAGGCTGCTGATCATCGCCATCCTCTTCCGAATCCGCTTCGCCATTCGACTTCGAGGTCACTGCGATATTTACCACTGCAGGAGTCACGCGCGCCGCCACTTGCTCTACGGCGTTATCGAGCGCAACCAACGACGAAACGCTGTTGTCATCCAGCGGAGCAGCCGCGAAGCTCGCCGCATGAACACCGTTATGGTTTAGGAAGAGCGTCGCTCCTCCAACGATTGCAGCACCCAGCACCACGGGCCCGGCATACTGCTTGATCTTCACCACTAATTGATTAGTTGATACAGTCATCGTCTTCCCTCAATGCACCATCGTTTGACTACAGTTGAACGATCAGCCAGCCGTCTCTTACAGGAACAGCGGCATACGGAGCTACATAAAATCGACCATCACCCATCCTCACCACGACCCGCGCCGGAGCATCCTCCTCAGTTGAAGTCAGCACCATCCATTGCTCTTCCGCAGAAGACTCTGTCTTGATACGCCGCCTTATTGCGCCCGCGTCTTTGCTTGCAACTTCCCGAACTGCTTCGAAGCCCGCACGCTGCGTTGGTAGAGCCGCCCTATGATCCGACAATCCCGTCCTCTGCGCAGAAAAACCCATCGTGTTTGCAGAAAAACCCATCGTGTTTATCGGCAGTGGCTTAGCCATACCATGAGCTACGCGCTTGCTTCGCAGCGTCCGCCGCTGAGGTACGCCCTGCGCTTGCACCACCAGATTCACTTCTCTCGTATTTCCTGCTCCTCTCGCAACTAAATCACCCATCGCTTTCGCCTGACCAACATGAAACCCAGCATCCATGGCCCGAGCTCCACCATAGTGACCACCCCCGTCCACCGCGACATCTCCCGATATCGCACGCGGCCCAAACGACACCAGCAGCGGTGACCGCATCAACTCCACTCCCGCTCCAAACACCCCAATTACGAGCACCACCGCAACCACCCGAGCCAGCATGGGATTCATTACCGCACGACGTCCCAGGATCCCCTCAATACGCCTGCTGAACTGCGACCGTCCTCGCAGCATGCCAGCCGTCCCAAGCAATCCGAGCGCCAACGCTACCATTCGCCGATGCATTTTGCGCTCAAGCCGCATCGCCGCAATCGAGGTCAAGCAGCTGGCATAGGCCCGCCGCATCTGTGTCTGGCGCAACACGCCATCGTCACAAGCCAGCTCCCGTTCCGCCGCCATCTGCCGGTCAACCCACCGCAACGCCGGATTCAGCGGAAACACCACCAGCCCAACCTTCTGCAGCAGATTCATCCAATCATCCCGCCGCCGTAGATGCTCCATCTCGTGCAGCACAATGTGTCGCAGTTCCGTCGTAGAAAGTTGTTCAAACAACCACGTCGGAACCAGTATCTTCGGAGCAAAGAAGCCAATGACGCTTGGTCGATCCACATCCGCCGAAACACAAACCTGGACACTGCGGCCTTTCTGCAGACCACTGCACGTATCCAGAGCAGCGTCTGCAACCGGGACCGCGCGCCGCCAAAGCTCACGCAGCTTCCATCCCTGCCCCGCAAGCTGTGCCATTCGCACAATCGAGGCTACGATCCACACGGCCGCAAGCAGGTAACTCCATGTTGAATCAACTCGCAACTGCCCTGTCGCTGCACTACCCTGCCTACCGACCAGCATCTCTACAAACGGCATACCCGCTGAGAGACCAAATACCACTGTCCAGATCGCAAATCGGACCGCCGCCGTCGTCCGCGGCACCACGTTCAGAACCAGCCCGACACCCACGACAAGCAGCGCACTCTGCCACAATCCCGCCACCAGCGCACTCGCCGTGCTCTCGGCAACAGCCCGCACGACTTCACCGTGCATCCCACTCAGCAACTCGGCGAACGGACTCATTCCTCACTCCCCGCCACAAATCCTGCTACAAAGCCGGGCTTCCTATATCCAATCTTTGAGACGTTGCCCTCCACTGGCTCATCCACTGGAGCTGCCGCGATCGCCTGCTTCAGACGCTGCAGCTCTTCCACCGTAATCTCATCATCCCCCAGCAGCGACAGCAGCAGCTTCTCCCGCGAGTTGCCAAAAAAACGTTGCAGCATGTGCCGAACCTCGGTCTGCCCCGCCTCATCCTCCGCAACGCAGGGTGTGTACAGAAAGGCACGGCCGTCCTGACGATGTTCCACATACCCCTTCTGCTCGAGGATCCGAATTGTCGTCAGCACCGAGTTGTACGCTAGCGAAAGCCCTTGCGGCATCGCCGCCACCAGGTCACCCACTGCCGACTCTCCGCGCCGCCACAGAATCTTCATCAGCCTGAGCTCGGCTTCGGTCAGCGTTATTGATCGTTTCGGCGGCATCGCAATCTACTTCCTCATCCAGATAGACGACCAACTAAAGGATTAGTAAGCACGTGCACCAGCTTCTAGTAGGTTCCTGAGTATGCCAGTAGGCCTCATGTCCCTTTGGCAGAACCTCAAAGCATCGCGCCCGGTATCATGAAGTATGACCACTGATCCAGTGAGTGCCCAGCGGCCAGCCCTCTCCACGTTCTCGCGACGAGCTTTCTTTGCGGGCGGAGCAATCGTCGCCGCCGGTGCCGGTCTCGCCTTCTACTCCGCCGAAATCGAGCGTCACTTCATAGAAATCGTCCCGCAGACCTTTCGGATTGCCAATCTCCCTGCTGCCTTTCACGGCTACCGCATCGCCCAGCTCTCCGACATACATCTCGAGTGGTTCACCGAGGACTTCCTGCTGCGTCACGCCGTGCAGAAGATCAATGCCCTGAAACCGGATCTTGTTCTCATCACCGGCGATTACATCAGCAACAACTCCATCGGACCCGACACCCGCGCCTACGCCGCCATGCCCCATTGCGGAGAGATTCTCAGCGGCATTGAGTGCCCGTTGCGCTACGGCAGCCTCGGCAATCACGATGTCGAAGTGGACGCCGCCGCTGTTCTCAGCATGCTCAGTACCTGCGGCGTCACCGCGCTCGTTAACAGCTACGTCCCTATTGAACGCCAGGGCCAACGCCTCTGGCTCGGCGGACTCGACGACGTTGAGGCAGGCCACCCCGATGTCTCACTCGCAGTCCCCGAAAAACCCGGCGCTCCCGTCATTCTTATGTGCCACGAACCGGATTTCATGGACGACATCGCCGTCCACAAACGCAAGCCATTCATCGACCTTGTCCTCTCCGGCCACAGCCACGGCGGCCAGGTTCGTCTACCCTTCAAGGGCGCCCTTGTTCTGCCACCCCTGGGATGGAAATACTCGATGGGCCGCTACCAGTTCGAAAACACGCAGCTTTACGTCAACCGCGGTCTCGGTACCGTCGGCGTCCCTCTGAGATTTAACTGCCCACCCGAGATCACCCACATCACCCTGCAACCTGCCTGATCTGCATTCCTGCTTGCAGCCTAGCCACTCAATCCGAGTAGATCGACTCGACCTCGAAGCGCCTTGCCGTCACCGTTGCTCCAGCAGTCGCGATCAGCAAAGGCACCATCAGCGAATCCGCGCCCCGGGTCAGCTCCACCAGGAACACCGCAGAAGACAGTGGTCCCAGGGTTGCTGCCCCCAGGAATCCTGCAGACCCAATCAGCGCGTAGGTTGCAATCTCGTTGCCGAAGCCAAAGTGGTTCCAGATTCGCCCCAGCCCATCCCCTACAAGTGCGCCGAAGGTCATGGTTGGCGTGAATAGGCCACCCGGCGTTCCTGTCCCCAGGCACAACGCGGTGGCAAGCGGTCTCAGCAGGATCAGCCAGCACAGCAGGCCCATTCCAATTTGATCCTGAAATGTAAGCTGAACGATGTTCTTCCCATTCCCTAAGATCTGGGGAAATACCACCGCCATCGCCCCGATCGCGGTAAATACCAGGACTGGTGCAGCGGACACCTGCCATCCACTCAGCTTTATAGACCGTGCGAACGCGATCGCCCGCACCCAGAGTACCGACAGCAGTCCCAGCATCGGCCCCGCAAGAACTGCCCAGACGATCAGCGAGCGTGAAACATGCAGCGCAGGAATCGTGTAAGCCGGTTCGTTCGGAAGCAGTAGCCACGACACCGCCACCCCGGTCAGCGACGCCACCAGCGCCGGAATGACCGTTGACAGTGACAGCGACCCCAGCAGAACCTCAGCCGCAAACAGGGCGCCTCCGAGCGGTACGTTGTATGCCGCCGCCATACCCGCACCCGCGCCGCATGCGACCAGCAGCCGCCTCTGCTCTAGCGTCGTCCCAAACCAATCCGCGAACCCGTTCGCAATCACACCCCCGGTGTCCTTAAGAGCACCTTCCCGGCCCAGCGAAGCTCCCATCCCAACAACAATGATCGACAACGCAGAACGTATCAGCTTGGGCACAGCCGGCATCCTGCCAGACTTGCTCCACACCGCTAGCGAAAGGCTCCCCCCTGACTCCATCCGCAGTGCTTGCATCGTAGAAAGCACTAGCGCCGCGACAATCCCAGCGGCAAACATTACCAGCAGCCGACGCATGCCCGGTGCCTGCTCAACGCCCCGCAGAAAGTCTCCACTGCTGTACGCGTAGCTTAAGTGCTGCGTCCAGCGGAGCAGCTTCATCAGGCATCCACCCGCTAGCCCCGCGCTTGCACCAGTCAGTAGAAGCGCCGCCCAGAGCTGCGCAGAGATCTCTAACGCAGAAACGTTCGGCTGCTCCTGCAGCTTCGCAGGCAACACTGTCTTTTTTGAATTCAAATGGTCCCTGTAACCTGGCCGGAGCCGCACTACCCCAGCCGTGCTCGCCCCGCCGGCTTCTTCTGCTCCGGCGCCACCACGGCAATCCCCGTAGCCGAAGCCGCCTTCACGCCGCTTTTTTCGTCCATCCAGGCGTCGAGTAGGGACTTCTTGAACCGCCACCGGTTCCCCAATTTGAACGCCGGCACAAAACCTTCAGAAGCGTAACGATAGAGCGTGTCCCCGCTGATACCCAGGTAATCCGCAGCCTGGCGGATATCCATTACCTCGCGCAACATCGCCTGTACCGCACCCGCCATCACCAATTCTCCAGATAGAGCCCGCACAGAGCGCGCGAAGGAACAGACCTGCTAGCACCCTTGTTGTACCTGCTTTTCCAGCGACTTACAACAACATTCTCACGGCTTACCATTACCCGAACTTCCGCTTGATAGCTTCAGCCTGCGCACCCACACCCCCCGCATCCACACCTGCTCAGTGGCAAGTCAGCGGCTTGACCGCCACCAATTCGATCGCAGCTCGACTCCCGCAGAAACCTCCGTCGGCACCCCGGGCGTGGGCGACCACAACTTGATACCCTCCAGACCTGCAACCTCCGTGATCCTTTCAATCGGCTGCCACCACGCATGCAGCGCCAGGTCAAATAAACCCCAGTGGATCGGCATCAACAACCCGTTCGCTCCCATATCCGTAAACGCCTTCACCGCCCCATCGGGCCCCATATGGATCCGGTGCCATAACTCGTGAAATGCTCCAATCTCCAGCATCGTCAGGTCAAACGGCCCGTAAAGTCTCGCAATTTCCACGAACCCGTTCCAAAGCCCCGAATCCGCCCCGTAATAAACGCTGTGCTTCGAACCCTGCAATACAAACGAACTCCACAACGTCTCGAACCGGTTTGTCACTCCACGCCCGGAAAAATGCCTTGCTGGTAGAGCCGTAATCGTCAGGCCGCCCCCCGCCGCCGCCGAATCCGTCCAGTCCAGCTCACTTATCTGGCTAGCCCTGACACCAAAGCTCCGTAACAATGCACCCACACCCAGCGAAGTCACCCATTGCGCATTCTTCGTCTCAACAAGCTTCGCCAGCCGCTGGATCGTTGCCTTTCCCAGGTGGTCATAATGATCATGCGAGATCACCACCACATCGATCTGCGGCATCTCCTCCAATCCTAGCGGAGCCGCAAAGAACCGCTTCGGCCCAAACCATTTCGACGGCGACGCCCGCTTATCCCAGACCGGGTCGATCAGCACCCGCACCCCATCAATCTCCACCAGTGTCGACGAGTGCCCCATCCAGGTCACCCGTAGCCCGCTCTCCGGCGCCTTTGAATAAACACTGGCATCTGTCCGAAACGGCCCCAGCGCCACCTTCGGCACCCGCTCTTCTTTATTCCTCAGATAAAGCGGCAGGAGTTTGAGCATCATGCTGAACCCAGCCACACCGGTCTGCACCGGGTTCAGAAACTTCCTGCCCTGCTTCTTCGCACGCTGCAACATTGTCATAGAGATTCGATGCTCTTACACCCGCAATGCTGCAAAGCCTGTGGGCCATGTGTCTTTTGCTTGTCTTTGCGAAATGGAGTCTATGTCTGCTGTTCTTCCTGTCTATACGCAGTTCTCTCTGTCATTCTCAAAGCGAATCTGCTTTGCCCACTCCTGGTCGTCATCCTGAGCGCAGCCAAAGACCCACGCGACTCAGGCTACCTCGACCGCTCAAACCTTCTCACAAGAACTTCCGCTTTACCAGCTGCGCCCAGGCTACTTCGAACTCGTAGCCTCATCCTTATAGAACTCCGCAATCTCCGCCGCATACTTCTTCTCAATCACGCGTCGCTTCAGCTTCATAC
>CAHJWN010000103.1 GCA_903642265.1 Acidobacteriaceae bacterium
GGCGGCTATAGTTCAGTGGCAGAACGCCGCTCTGTGGCAGCGGATGTCGTGGGTTCGAAACCCACTAGCCGCCCCAAAATACCTCAAACTTCAATCTGACTTCATGCGCCAATTTGGCGCTGTGGACATCATGGGCGAGTCTTCGCGTCGCGGTCTTGCTGCGCCTCTGCCAGAGTAATGAAGAATTGCTGAGCGTGCGAGGCGTTTGCAGGTCCTCGCATCTGTAGCCGCAAACCCCGTGGCGTCGATCTGCCGGTCCCCCATTCCATTCGTTTGCACAGTCTCCGTACAGGAACGCCTGCGTGCAGATCCGGCAAGGCCGCGCAAATCGGGCCGTCGGCGCTATGTGCGCCTAAGCGCCCAGTAAAAGGATTTAGCCATCAAGTTCCTCAATTGAAATAAGTTTCCAGTTGACAATCATTCGAGCCATGTGTTCGACTTGCCGCCGTTATTGGGAGGTCTGAGTTGGCAATGTTGAAACGACATGGAAACAGCAAACATTCAGGAATGTTCTACGGCGTCGGAGTGAGGAATGCGTCCGTCTTGCGAAGCTCATGTTCCAGCACGCTCATCGCGCGCTTTGCACAACTTGTCTTCCTGCTGGTGATCGGCGTCATCGCTGGTAGGGGCACGGCGCTATTCGCGCAGACGGACCTCGGCTCCATTAGCGGAACCATTCGCGATAGCGCCGATGCGGCCCTTCCCAATTGCCAGATCGAGATCAGGAACGAGCAGACGTCTGCGAGTCGCTCTGTTACGACCGACCAGAGCGGCTACTTCAATGTGCCGTCACTGACAGTCGGGCCGTACAGCATTACAGCGACGGCGTCGGGCTTTAAACGTGTCGTCACGATGGTGGATGTGACCACAAACGGTGCAACTGCCAACCTGCAGTTGACGGCGGGCGATGTACAGCAGGAAGTAACGGTCACCTCAGCCTCCGGCTCAGTGAGTCTGCAAACAGACACGCATGAGTTGACGACCACGGTCTCTCCAACGCAGCTTGTGAACCTGCCGAACAGCGGAAGAAGCCTATTGAACATTGCAACGCTTGGGCCATCGTCACAGCCTGGAACCGATGTCGGGGTAGATGGCGGCGACGAGGGCTTTTATGGCCAGACGGCGAATTCGGTGATCATCTCCGGACTCGGCAACGCGCATACGGCGTTTCTGCAGGACGGTGTGGACAACACAAACTTGCTCACGCAGACGGTCAATATTCTTTCCTCGGTGGAAGCCTCGCAGGAGGTGACGACGATTCTGAATGGGGCGCCGGCGCGCTTCAGCCAGCCTTCAGTCATCAACGTCATCACGAAGAGTGGTTCGAACCAGATCCATGGAACGGCATACGACTTTCTACAGAACGATGATCTTGACGCATCCAACTGGTTCGCGGCGACGAAGCCGGCCAAGCGCTACAACCAATTCGGCGCGAATGTCGGTGCTCCGATCTGGAAAGGCAAGATTTTCGGGTTCTTCGATTATTCCGGGTTAAGAAGTCATACGGCATCGGTAGTACGGGACCGCGTGCCGACAGATGCCGAGCGCGCGGGGAACTTTGCGGCCGATGGATTGACGCTCTACGATCCTTCCACCTACAACACAGAGACTGGGACAAGCCAGCCCTTTGTGAACGACACGCTGCCTGCGATCAGTCCATTCGCCCAGCTTTGGCTGGCGAACTATCCGGAGCCAAACAGGCCTCTGGATGCGACAAACGTGAACTACGTTGGAAACCTTCCATCGATCAACAACTACAACGAGTACCTGGGCCGGGTGGACTACAACATCTCATCCAAGGATCTGCTCTTCGGTACGGTGGCGCGGCTTACAAGCTCTGCGGGCAGCAACAGCATCACACCGGGCCTATTCGGGATCTTTGTTGCGCTGAAGGGAACAAATATTTCGCTGGCAGAGACGCACGTCGTCAATTCAAATATCGTCAACGTCTTCAAAGTGGGATATAACCGCAGCAATCTATTCCGTACGCAGCAGGGTGAAGGCGCTTTGAATTATGCTGCGCAATATGGATTGGCGAACGTAAATCCTGCACCGGCGCAGTGGACACCACCCGCGATCAATTTGAACAACTACACCTCGCTGGGTGATCCTTACTCGCCGCAAGGTGCAATCCAGAACCGTTTTCAGTACACAGACGAAGTGAGCTGGAAGATTGGCAAGCACACGATTGTATTTGGCGGCGACTACGTACGGACGCAGTTCGATGGGAATTGGGTGGTTGGGAATAACGGCATCTATAACTTCGATGGAAGCGCTACCTCGGCGTATGTTGGTGGCGTGCGGAGTTCGACTGATCAAGGCAATGCGCTGGCTGACCTGGAACTTGGATTTCCACGCACGGCAAACGCGGCAAATGGCGTGACGCTTGGTGCATTTCGCGGAACCGATGTCTCTGGGTATTTACAGGATGATTGGAAGGCTCTGCCAAACCTGACGATCAGCTTCGGGCTGCGGTATGACTTCGATAATCCGCCGACCGATAAGGGAGGCCACGGCGGGCAGTTCGATGTGGCGTCGAACCGGGTTATTCCCGGAACTTGGAATACGAACTATAACGACTGGGCTCCACGGTTCGGCTTTTCATACTCGGTGGATAGCAAGACTGTTCTTCGCGGCGGATATGGCATTTACTATGCGCCCATTCTTTACAACAACCTGCAGTTTCAATTGCTCTATTCACCCAACTTCGTAAACCAGTCGTACTCATTCCATGTTGCGGCGCCAGTGGATATTCAGAATCTATTTGTTCCGAACCCATCACTGGCAGGGCAGCAGAACTACACGCTGACGAAGAACCTGAAAGATACTTCTGTGCAGGACTGGAACTTCAACATCGAGCGATCCATCAGCAATAACACCCTGGTGACGCTGGGATATATCGGGAATGTGACGCGGCACCAGTCTGCGCGCGCCGACCTAAATCAGCCCTACGGTTTGACGGCGGGAAACACCAGCGGCATTCTCGACCTTAGACCGAACACCACGGTAGGAACGACCGACGGGCAACTCAATGCCGTGTCGGCTAACTACAATGCGTTTGTTGCCAAGGTTGAGAGAAGCTACTCAAATGGGCTGCAATTCCTGGGGGCTTATACGTTCTCAAAGGCTATGGACATCCTGGATGGCGATAATGCAGATATCCAGGATTTATATAACCCTGGCCTTACGTATGGGCCTGCAGGCTTCGATCGGACGCATAACGTTCTGATCAGCGGCGTTTACGGGCTGCCGTTTGGACCTGGCAAGAAGTTCCTTAACTCGAACTCGCTACTTAATAAGGAGATCGTGGGCGGTTGGCAATTGTCTGGAATACAACAGTTCGCTACCGGGCAGCCTATCCAGATCTTTGCCAACAACAATGCAGACACGAGTTCCGTTCATAGCGTGTATGCGGACAAGGTCTGCTCGGGAGCAGCGCCGGCAGGTCACACCCGCTTCCAATTCTTCAACCCTGCATGTTATGTGCAGCCCGGGATCGGTCAGTATGGAACGGCGCGCAGCGGACCGCGGCAGCCCGGCATAGATACAACGAACCTGAGCATTCAGAAGGCGTTTGCGATTACCGAGCGGCAGCAATTGCAATTTCGCGCAGAGGCGTTCAGTGTGTTCAACCATCCCAACTTTGGCGCTGGAAGTACAAGCATCACAAACCCCGGCGCTGGCCTGCTTACGTTTGAGTCAGTAGGTCAACGAACCCTGCAGCTAGCGTTGCGGTATGCATTTTAGTCAGGTGATGGCCGGTGGGCAGGTTCTTCAAGTGATTGAAGAGCCTGCCCGTTGAAAACTGGTATTCGTAGCGGTATTGGAGATCAACATGGCTGTGACTCGTCGAAAGTTCATAAGAAACACCACACTTGCTGGCGCAGGGTTTGCTGTTGTTGGCGTGATGAAGCCTCCAATGTGGGCGAGCGATCCTGAGCAGGAAATGGCTCCGTATCTTACGGGCATTCGGATGGCTGCGACCCCGGCGACGGCTTACCGGGCGTATCGATCGAAGGTGGTCGCAAGTCCAGATGTGACCACGTGGGTGCAGGTTGATCTAGGGAAGAGTGTTGCCATTTCGGCGATCCAACTATTTCCAGCCTCGGAGCGAATGTATCCCGGACGCGACCAGTATTACGGCGGAGAAGGCTTCCCGTTGCGATTCAGACTTGAAGCCTCGAATGATGCCAGTTTCGCGAAAGCAACAACGATTGCTGATTTCACAAGGGCAGACTTTCCTGACCTGAAGGACAACATCACGCAATACGCTGCGCATAACGTGCAGGGTCGATATGTGCGGATTACGGCGACGAAGCTTCGCGCTGTGAAGGCGGTGGCAACCGACAGCACCCCACTTGGGAATGTGCCGAAGAACAGCCCAGATTTCACGCTGATGGTGGCAAAGATGGCGGTGCTCTCGGGTGGGCATGATGCTGCAGTCGGGCGTACAGTCACCGCCGATACGACCTATGGCAATCCAGAGCTTGTGGGGCAATTAACTCGTGCTCCTCGTCAGGATGGTGAAGGGATCCGGGTGGATAATCCTCACGCGGTGACCGATGCTGCGATGTGGAAGCCGGCGAAGTATAAGGCTGAAGCTCCGCGAACGGGGGTGACGCTCGATGGCGGTGTCTTCGAGATTGCGATGAAGAACAACAATGAGTACCTGCTGAACTCCTTCTCGACAGACGACCTGCTGCGGCAATTTTATGAGCGGACAGGCAAGGTGAAAGGCTTCAAGCCGACGGGCTCGCAGGTCTTCTGGGAAGAGGACCTAGCTGGCTCAAACGCGGGTCGCTTCCTGATGGGCGCGGGAAACAGTGTGCGCTGGATTGATGATCCTGAATTGAAGAGCAGGGTCACTGCGGTCGTCGATGGCATCGACGAGTGCAAGCAGGCGAATGGGTACATCATGGCGTATCCAGAGGACACGATCTTCTACTCGGAGCGGGCGGCCTATACGCGTGCATGGCTTACACACGGGCTGCTTGAAGCGGCTTACAGTGGAAATCCGAAGGCGCTTCCGATGCTGCGCGGATATTACGACTGGTTCAATCAACAGGCGTTTTTGCCGCAGATGCTGCGTGGAGCGATCCAGGGTGGGCAGGGCATGGTGGCGAACACGCGTGTTTGCACAAGTCCCCTTGGCAAGCCTGAGGACGCGCAGGTAATTCAACGCTACTACCAGGAAGACGGCTGGATGGCAGGGCTGGCGAGGCAGGAGAAGGAGCAGGTCTGGCAGTATCCTTACGACCGGCCGCACTGTTACCTGCTGACCAATCTTGAAGCTTATATGGATATGTATCTTGTGACGGGAGACCCGCGCTACCGCGATGCTGTCCTTGGGGCGTGGGAGTTATATCGAGCGCACTGGCAGCAGGCGGGCGGAAGCATTTCGATCATCGAGTTCGAGAAAGATCCACCGAGCAGCAACTATCTTCATCAGAAGCTGGGTGAACTTTGCGGGAGTGCGTTCTGGGTGTTTCTAAGCCAGAGATTTCAGCTGTTGAATCCTGATGACGAGCGGTATGCCGCGGAAATTGAGAAGTCGATCTACAACGTGGGCATGGCGAATCAGGACAAGGCACACGGCCTTCGATATCACACGATTATGGAAGGGACGAAGGAGAAGTCGACGCATGAGAACACCTGTTGCGAAGGGCAGGGGACAAGGCTGCTGGGGTCGCTTCCGGAGCATATCTATTCCATCGCTCCCGATGGCTTGTACGTAAATCTGTATGAGCCATCAACGATTCGGTGGCAGCACGCCGGGCAGCCGATGGAGCTGCAGATGAAGACGCGTTTTCCTTACGAGACGCAGGTAAGTGCCAAGGTGAAGGTCGGTGCGCCTGTCGAGGCAAACCTGCGCATTCGCGTGCCTTCGTGGGCCGGGAGCCCAATGGCTGTCTCGGTAAACGGCAAGGTGGAGGGCACGGGTAAGCCGGGGAGCTATCTCGCGCTCAATCGCAAGTGGACCGACGGCGACACGATTGCCTTTATTCTTCCTGCGACGCTGCGAGTTAAGCGTTATAGCGGTGAAGATCAGATTGCTGGAAGCAAGCGCTATTCGGTAGAGTACGGCCCTATTCTGCTGGCTGCCGTGGGTAGTGCCAAGGTAGACCTGAAGGTAGATAAAGGGCAGGATGCCGAGCATCTTGCGAACCACCTCGAGGCGGTGAGTCAAACGCCGCTGCACTTCACTGTACGTGGAAACGACGGGCAGAGATTCATGCCTTATTGGCTGATCTCGGAGGAGGAGTTTACCTGCTATCCCCAAGTCACTGCCACTGCGTAAATGCCCATTGGTGGGCTGCTCATTGCAATCGCGTAAGTGCCCGTAATCGCGTAGGTCTCTTGAAATCGCGTAAGCCCACTGCGGCTAGGTAAAGGATAAGATCGGAGGCGAACTTCGGTGTTTCGTTCTGCGGCAGAGAGTGGAACTGTCTGCCCAACCCATAAACCTGTGCATAGAAGCCCCCGGATGACCACTTACGAATGAAGACCTTGTGCTCCGCATCATCTCTCTCCGCATCGTTTTGCGGTCTATTCCAGACTGCTGCAGTCGTTGCCTTTTCGCTTAGCGTTACGGCTAGTTTTGCTGCGCCTGTCGCCCTTCGGACGAATCAACGTGTGGACCCACTGGGGATCGATTCTGCTCACCCAATGCTTTCCTGGCGAAGCGATTCGAGTGCGCGGGATTGGACGCAGTCTGCGTATCGCGTGCTGGTTGCGAGCAGTGCAGCGAAGCTGAAGCAGGGCGAAGGCGACGTTTGGGACAGCGGTAGACGGCAGTCTTCGGAGTCCGTGAACATTGCTTACGGTGGCCCGGCGGTCAAGTCAAGGCAGCGTTATTTCTGGGCCGTGTACACGTGGAACGCCCAGGGCAAAGAGGAGCATTCGAGCGAGAGTGCTTGGTGGGAGACCGGGCTGCTCGAGCCCTCGGACTGGCAAGCGAAGTGGATTCGTCGCAGTGATGCCGAGGAACAAGCTGCAATTGTCAGGACCTCATGGATCTGGCTTCCGAATGAGGATGCGCAGCATGTGCCGGCGGCGGTTGAGGCGGAGTTCAGGTACGAACTCGATCTTGAGAAGCTGCCTTCGGCCGCGGTGCTGCATGTGCTGGTTGGCGGTAACTTTACGACGCGTGTAAACGGCATGGTCACGGGCCACAAGGATGAGTGGAGTGCGTTCGATTTTGAGGATGTGCGCAACCGGCTGCATGCCGGAAAAAACGAGATCGTTGTGAGCGCATCGGCGCCTGGATCGGACCAGAAGGACAAGACCTTTCGCACGGCTTTGGCCGTGGCCCTTCGTCTGACAGAGGAGGACGGCAAAGCGCGATGGATTGGAAGCGATGGAAGTTGGCAGGCGCGTTCGATCAAGCCGCAGGAGTCGCCATGGACAGCAGCTAATCGGCTTGGAGCGCTGAAGGAACTTGCGTTTGGAACATGGACAGATCGTAAGTCGCCGGCGCCTACGCCTGATCGTATCGAGTCCTCAACAGCGCTGCTGCGCAAGCAGTTCACGCCGGAGAAGAAGGTCGTCTCTGCGAGGTTGTACGTTACGGCCTTGGGCAGCTACGAGGCGTATCTCAACGGGAAGGCGGTCAGCGAAGCAAAGCTGACGCCAGGGTTTACCGACTATCGCAAGCGTGTGCTTTACCAGACGTATGATGTGACTTCGCTGATTAGACCAGGGAAGAACATGCTTGCGGCGATGCTCGGCGCAGGATGGCATGGCAGTCCGCTACTGTGGTCGGGTTCGCGGCTGTTTGCGGGTCCAGACAGGCTGTGCGCTCAATTGGAGTTGATGTTTGCCGATGGGAGCAAGCAGTTTGTATTGACGGACTCAACCTGGGAGGCTGCCGCTTCACCAATCATCTCGTCGGAGCTATACGGTGGCGAGGCTTACGATGCGCGGCTTTACCATGCAGGCTGGAATACGGCTTCTTTAGACAAGGCAATTGCGTGGTCGCCTGCGGTCGCGGATGACGGCCAAGCGGGCCTGATGGTGACGGCAGAGCCGGACGCGCCGGTGCATCTGGCCCAGACCATCAAGCCTGTGAATGTGAAGATGGTTGGTGCTGCGGGGGCCAGGGATTCCGTCTTCGATATGGGTCAGAACATGGTTGGCGTGGTGCGCCTGCATATCCATGGGCCGCGAGGAACGACTGTAAAGATGCGGTTTGCCGAGCGGCTGAAGCCGGATGGGACGGTGTACACGGAGAACCTGCGCGACGCCGATGCGACGGACTATTACACGCTGAGCGGGCATGGCGATGAAGCGTGGACGCCGAAGTTCACGTTCCATGGGTTCCGGTATGTCGAAGTGACGGGATACACGGGCGACATTACGGTGTCTGCTCTTGAAGGGCAGGTATTGAACAGCCTGCCTGCTTCGCCGTCGATCCGCTTCGAGAGTTCCAGCGCAATGCTGAACAAGATGAGCGAGCTTGGTCTTTGGGGGCAGCGCGGGAATTTTCTTTCGATCCCGACTGATTGCCCACAGCGTGATGAACGTATGGGATGGATGGGTGATGCGGGCGCGTTCTGGCGCACAGGCAGTTACAACTTTGACATCGATGCGTTCTCACAGAAGTTCATGCTGGACATTGGCGATGGCCAGACGCCCGATGGAGCGTTTCCGAACATCGCGCCAAACCTACTGCAGGGGATTGAAGGCGATCCCGGTGCGCCGGGCTGGGGCGACGCGGGTGTGCTTGTGCCTTACGCCACGTGGCTACAGTATGGAGACGCTGCGACCGTGGAGCGTAGCTGGCCCTCAATGGAGCGGTGGATGGATTTTATTCTGCAGAAGAATCCAGACTTCATTCGCAAAAACGATCTAGGACCAAACTATGCAGACTGGCTTGCGCCTGATCCGCACACGCCTTCTGACCTGGTTGCGACTGCTTACTGGGTGCTGGTCGCGCAACAGATGGCGAAGATGGCAAAGGCGCTCGGCCGCACTTCCGATGTCGAGAAGTATGCCGCGCTCGAGTCGCATATCCGAACGGCGTACCAGCAGAAATACGTGAAGCAGGACGGCTCCATCGTTGGAGATACTCAGACCGCTTACGTGCTGACGCTGGCGATGGGGCTTGCGCCGGAAGAGTTGAAGAAGTCTATGACGGACCGGCTGATCAAGGACATCAAGGCGCATCAGACGCACCTGACGACGGGGTTTCTTGGAACGCCTTTCCTGCTCTCTGCACTGGAAGAACAGGGCAGGGCTGACGTGGCGTACGATCTGCTGCTCACGTCAACCTATCCATCGTGGGGATACATGGTCGACAAGGGTGCGACGACCTGGTGGGAGCGGTGGAATGGCGACACGGGCGACCCTGCAATGAACTCGTACAACCACTATGCATTCGGATCGGTAATGGCCTGGGTGTATCGGCGGGTAGCGGGAATTGATGCGGACCCGGAGCATCCGGGCTTTCATCACGTAATCATCCGCCCGCACGTTGAGCCCGGACTCAGCCATGTCCATGCGGAGTATGACTCAGCGTATGGAACGATCAAGACGGACTGGAATTCGAATGCGTCGGGGCATATCGATCTTCACGTGACCGTTCCGGCGAACGCGACGGCCACGCTGTTTCTCCCTGCTGCGGTGACGGGCGTGGTGAAGCAGGATGGCAAGGCGCTGACGCTTGCCGTAAAGGATGGCTCGCTGATGCGGGAGATTGGGTCCGGCAGCTACGTGTTTTCGGTAGATAAGGAGTAGTGCGTGGGAAAGATCGATCGGAGAAGCTTTGTGAGCGGTCTGGGTGCGGCGGCGCTGGCGTTGCCACATGCTTTGGCTGAACCGAATCTGCCGCATGCTTCAGCAGAGACTTCCAAATACGAAGTGGCTGCGTATTACTTCGGCAACTATCATGTCGATCCTCGCAACGAGGCACAGCATGGGGCCGGATGGACAGAGTGGCGGCTGGTAGAGCAGGCGCGGCCGCGCTTCGAGGGCCATCAGCAGCCGAAGGTGCCGCTGTGGGGCTACGAGGATGAATCACTTCCCTCCATTTTTTCAAAGAAGATCAAAGCCGCCGCCAACGCAGGGCTGTCGGCCTTCATCTTCGACTGGTACTGGTATGACGATGGGCCATTTCTGGAGGCTGCGCTCGAGAAGGGCTATATGGGTGCGGCAAACAGAGATGATCTGAAATTTGCGATCATGTGGGCGAACCACGATTGGTTTGACATTCATCCGGCGAAGCTGGCGTCACCGCCGACACTGCAATTTCCGGGTAAGGTGACGCTCGAAACGTTCCGCAAGATCACCGATCACGTGATTAAGAAATACTTCAAGAGCTCAAGCTACTGGGTGATCGATGGCTGCCCTTATTTCTCGGTCTATGAGCTGTTCAACTTTGTGGCCAGCATGGGTGGAGCGGATGGAGCTGCGAAGGCGATTGCGGAGTTTCGGCAGAAGACGAAGGCTGCCGGTTTCCGCGACCTGCACTTCAATGCTGTCACGTGGGGAGTGAAGCTGCTTCCGGGCCAGACTGATGTGCCGGATCTCAAGGCATTGCTGGAGAAATTACAGGTGGACAGTACGACCTCCTACGTGTGGCTGCATCATGCGAAGCTGGCAAGCTTTCCCGTGACGGAGTACAGCGCCATGTCGCAAAGTTACGAGGAGTATCGAGCCTCTGCTTCCGAGAAGCTGGGCAAGCCTTACTTCCCGAATGTCTCGATGGGCTGGGACTCTTCGCCTCGTGCCTGTCAGTCAGATGTGTACGTCGAGAAGAGTTATCCATTTCTACCGGTGGTGCAAGGCAACACGCCTGCGAACTTTGGAAAGGCGCTACGGTCCGCAAAGAGCTTCCTTGATCACAGTGTTGATCTCAAGCACAAGATCCTGACGATCAACAGCTGGAACGAGTGGACGGAAGGCAGTTACCTCGAGCCTGATAGCGTGAACAAGTTTGCCTATTTGAATGAGATTCGAAGCGTCTTTGGAAACCGTATGGTCCGGTGAGCGGGACCTGCGCAGCGAGTCACTTGCAAGGGTCTGCATGGTAATCTCGACTCAGGAATTTACGCCCTGACGGATCTCTCTTGCCTCGCACCAGCAAAATCGCAGTGCCTGTTCCAGCCTTAGCCACAGCGCCGCCGCGACTGTTCGTGGGGACATCTGGCTGGGCATATCCGAGCTGGAAGCCTGACTTCTATCCCGAAGAGTTGGCGGCGAAACGGTTCCTGCCGTTCTATTCGTCCCAGATGAATTCGGTAGAGGTGAACTACACGTTCAGACAGTTGCCTTCCGCGAAGGCACTAGGTGATTGGCTGGCCGCCACTCCTGAAGGGTTCACCTTCAGCTTCAAGGCACCGCAGAGAATTACGCACTTCAAGCGGCTTCGTGATTGTAAGAACGACGTGGCACAGTTCGTGGACGTGCTTCGGCCGGTGCGCGAGGCGGGCAAGCTGGGTTTGCTGCTGTTTCAGCTTCCCCCAAACTTCAAAGCCGATGCCGAGAGGCTGCGGAGCTTTTTGGAATTACCGGTGCTTAACGCGGACGGAGCCCCGCCGATTGCATTCGAATTTCGGCATGAGAGCTGGTTTGCGCCGGAGATGGAAGCAGTGCTTCGCGAACACAACGCGGCGGTCTGCATCGCTGAGAGCGATGATCTTGCCACACCCGAGATGCATACGGCGAGCGGCCATACCAGCTTTCGACTGCGCCGCAACGGCGGCTACAAGGCTGCGGAGCTTGCTGATTTCGCCAAGCGTTTTATCGCGCTCTCGGCCACGCGCGATGTCTATGTTTACTTCAAGCATGAGGATGAACCGTCGGGCGCTTTAGACGCTGTGGCGATGTTGAAGAAGGCCGCCGCGCTGGCAAAAGCCGCCCAATGACGAACACGCCACCGACAACGAGCGCAGCAAGTGGTGCGGGCTTTCGGCCGCGGCGGTTTCTCCGTAACGGACACTTGCAGACGATTGCGGGGAACTATCTTGGGCGGGTCGATCGCTTGCCTACGGCGGTTGCACAACTGGTACAGGTGGACGCAGCGACGAACAGCCAGGTGCTTTGCCACTGCCACTTTCAGCCCCCGCAGGTGCGCGCCGCGCGGCCTTCCGTCATCCTTGTGCATGGGCTTGAGGGCTCTTCGAAGTCGCAGTATGTTGTGGGGAACGCAAATAAGCTCTGGGCTGCGGGGTGCAACGTGATCCGCATGAACATGCGCAACTGCGGCGGCACGGAGCGGCTTTCAGGGACGCTGTACCACTCGGCACTGTCGGGAGACGTGGATGCGGTGATGCGCTTCTTTATCGCACAGTACGGGCTGCAGAGCCTCGCGCTGATTGGATACTCGATGGGTGGAAATCTCGTACTGAAGCTTGCAGGCGAACTCGGAAGTTCCGTGCCCAAGGCGTTGAAGTGCGCGATCGGGATCTCCCCGGCAGTCGATCTGGGCCCATCGGCGGACGCGCTCCACGAGCCGTTGAACCGTGTCTACGAGATGAAGTTTCTGCGTTCGCTCTTGGCACGATATCGCGCCAAGGCACAGATCTTCCCGGAGCTCTTCGATGCGTCGCGAGCAAAGAATATTGGTTCGCTTCGGGCCTTTGACGACCGCGTGACTGCTTTCTACGCTGGATTCACGGGTGCGGACGACTACTACTACCGGGCAGCTGCGGCGCGCGTGATCGACCGTATTGCCGTGCCGACACTGGTACTACATTCACTTGATGATCCCTTCGTTCGTCTGACGGAGCAGAGCCGTGCAGCGCTGCTCGCAAATCCCCGGGTGACCTACGTAGAGACGAACTATGGAGGGCACTGCGCATTTCTTTCTGATCCCGATGCCGCGCTAAACGACGATGGCTATTGGGCCGAGAAGACGCTGCTGCAATTTGTGCTCGCAAACGCCTGAGACTTCCCCTGCTGGAAGACCGCTTTCGTCTCGCGTCGCACTGCTTGATCCGATAAGCCTCTAAAATACAAGATCATGGTTGCTGACTGGTCGGTTGAATGTTCTGCGGAGGATGCCGTGCTGGTGGTGCCATGGACGGTTGCCGAGGCAGGCGGCGTTGCGTCGGCGACTGCGGCGGACTTTGTCGATCTCCGCGAGAACCCTTACGACCTTGACCACATACCTGAGGCGGAACAGTACCCACCGCTAATGCAGGCGCTGCGTGCGTTGAATGCCGCACGCTCCGCACTCTTCACGGTGAAGTGCGATGCGTGGCAGCTTGATTCTGCCGAACTCGAAGACCTATGTGACCAGCTCGATATACGGGTCGACGCGATGGACGCTGCGGTATGTGGATTCGCGAGTTACATCGACCTGGTTTGGCGCGACCGCACTATCTTCGCTTCGTTCCACCAGAGTGAACAGCTGCTGCACCGGCTGACACGATTAGCGATGCCCATCGACCAGCCGTCGGCGATGCTTGATTGCGTGTTGCGCCCGGCAGTGGTGGATCTTACGGGACCCCAGGAGGGATTTGCAATCTCTTTGTACATCAAGGCGCTTGGGCCTGATGCGTTCACGGCGAAACAGGTGTGGGCTGCAGCACTAGAGGCGACGGTGGCACTGCTGCGCAGTAAAGACCTCTCCATGAGTTAAGGTACGGCCCTGTGTCCGTTTGGCCCGGGAATGCCACCTGCCAGTACAATCTTCTAAGCGCACGGGCGAGTAGCTCAATTGGATAGAGCACCGGCCTTCTAAGCCGGTGGTTGTGGGTTCGATCCCCGCCTCGCCCACCATTTACTATGAGTAATTTACATTGGTTTGGCGTTTTCCATCTGCTGTGGTTGTGGGGGGTTTTGTGGGGAGTCTTCGCGAACTTCGACTCCGAATAGTCCTTCGACCGCTTTCCGCTTCGCTTCGTTCCGTGCGTGGCTGTAACGCTCCATCATCTTCCGCGACATGTGACCTGCGAGCGCCATGATGGTTTGATCGGCGGTCTGTGCCTCCGCTAGTCGAGAGACAAACGTATGGCGAAGATCGTGCAAGCGGCAATCGACTCCGGCGTTTTTACGGCAAGCGCCCCACGCCACCTTCCAACTTCCAATCGCCTTCTCTGGGTTGCGATTCCAAACGATGACAGAACCTTGCAGATAACCTTCCTCGCCGTTCAAGCCGTAACGCTCCGACGGGAAGACGAAATGCGAGGGAAGCGGATTCTCGAAGTTCTTTCGCCAATCCATGAGCGCGGCGAACCCATCCTGATTCAGCGGCACCACCCGGCCCTCGCCGCCCTTCGTCTTAGACCGTCCCACGGTGAGGAATCGATCTATAAGGTCAATCTGCCGCCATTGCAGCGTCCGCAGCTCCGAAACACGCAGTCCGGTATTCATGAGCAGGATAAGAGCCGGGTACAGGGACAGACTCCGGCTCTTCCTAGCCGCACTAAGGAGCCGATGGGCTTCGTCGGACGTGAGAGCCTTGCCCGTCTCTTCACTCTCACGCATGGGGCGGTAATCAGGCGCGATGAGGTGCCAGAGACGATGCTTCCTCAAGATCATGCGGAGTGCTGCACACTCCATGTTTACTTCTCGGTTCGACGCTCCGGCCTTTTGTCGCTTGCGCTGGAAGGCGGAGATATCGGACGGGGTTATCTCATTTAAGAGCAGCTTGCCGAACGTTGGCCCCAGATGGCGAACCTTGAGCGCGTATATTTCCCTCGTGCTCTGGCTCCAGTGGGCATTCTCAGCAAGCCAGGATTTTGCCGCGGCGCTGAAGAGGAGCGGCCTATGCACCCGCACTCCGCCCGCAGACAATTCGAGCTTGCGCCGACGTTCGCGCTCGATTTGAATAGCAGCCGTCTTGCTGGTCGTGTGGGCTGACTCCCGGATACGCTGACCCTGGAAGTTGAACTCGTACCACCACTGTTTTCCACGTTTATAGATTCCCATTTCGGTTGTCGCCTCCTAAAACGCTTTTCTTGTTGTCAC
>CAHJWN010000104.1 GCA_903642265.1 Acidobacteriaceae bacterium
CGTGAGCAGTGGTAATGCGCAGGACGTGAGCAGTGGTAATGCGCAGAGCACGACCAGCAGCAATGCGCAGAGTACGTCGGCATCTGCACCACCGGCCGGAGCACCGCCGGTCTTCGGCACCGCTCCTGCGTTTGGCCCAGAGGTCACTCCTGCCACGTTTGCCGCAGGCGAGAAGCTGGTTGCTGTCGAGATGACGGAGGTCGAACGCGTCGAGGCTGCCGGAAACTGGCGCAACTCGCTGGCCCCGGTCTACGAGCGGCGGACGGGACCACGCAAGCTCGCGATCGAGGCATCCATTGCGCCCTACTCGCGGTGGGACGCGACGTTGCCCGGGACGACTTCCGGTCCAGAGCACGACCGTTTTGTGCGCAGCCAGACAGATCCAGGGCCGCTGCCTGATCGCGAAGAAGACATTGCCTTTGCGACGGTCGCGCAACAGTCGCGTTGGATAGAGACGCGAAAGCTTACCTCCGTAAGGCTGACGAATATCTACCTTGAGCGTTTGCAGCGTTTCGATCCGAAGCTGCGGTGTGTCATTACGCTGACCAAAGAGCTGGCTTTTGCGCAGGCGAAGCAGGCTGATGCCGAGATCGCTGCGGGAAACTACCGCGGGCCGCTGCACGGCATTCCATGGGGAGCGAAAGACCTGCTCGACACCGTTAACATCCACACGACGTATGGCGCTGAGCCATTCCGGAACCGCATCCCCACCGCGGATGCGACCGTGGTTGCCCGGCTGCACGCCGCCGGTGCGGTCCTTGTCGCGAAGCTGAGCATGGGGGCGCTGGCGCTGAACGACATCTGGTTTGGCGGCGAAACGATGAATCCCTGGCTTCTGGAGGAAGGATCATCCGGTTCAAGCGCCGGGCCAGGAGCAGCGACTGCCGCTGGTCTGGTCAGCTTTTCGATAGGCAGCGAGACCGGGGCAGCATCATCTCGCCCAGCATGCGATGCGGTTTGACTGGTCTACGCCCGACATTTGGACGGGTGCCGCGGACCGGGGCGATGACGCTCTGCTGGTCGCTCGACAAACTCGGCCGCGATGACGCGGGGCGTTGAGGACTCGCTGCTGGTGCTCGAGGCGGTTACAGGTCCTGATGGTCACGATGTCTCCTGCGTCCCTTCAAAGCTCGATTTCGCTGCCCATGCCGAAGTGAACGGTCTTAGGGTCGGCTATATTCCGGCGTGGATGAACGAAAGTCCGGCAACGAATGTGGATCGCGCAGCGCTCGATATGGTGAAGAAGCTCGGCATGGTGCCAGTTCCTGTCTCGCTCCCGGACTGGCCATACAACTCCCTCAGCATCATTCTCTTTGCGGAGGCCGCTGCGGCGTTCGAAGAGATTACCCTCAACCGCCAGGTCGATACGCTCAAGATGCAGGTTGCTGACGCCTGGCCAAACCTCTTTCGGCAGGCACGTTTTCTCTCCGCAGTCGATTTTGTACAGGCGGACCGGCTTCGCCGCAAGGTCGCACAGGAGATGCACTCCATCATGTCGAAAGTCGATCTTCTCCTGGTGCCTTCACTTCGCGACGAGATGCTGAATATTACGAACGCTACCGGGCATCCTTCGCTGACGATTCGAGCGGGCTTTGTTGAGGTAACGGAGGCGCGCAGCGACTGGGCACCGGACCCGGCGCGTCCACTGGCAAAGTTCTTGCCGCCCAGGCGGGTGCCGCACGGGATTACTTTGATCGGGCAACTCTTTGACGAGGGTACGCTTGGCCAGGCCGGGCTTGCTCTTGAACGGGCGTTTGGAGTGGCTGCAGAACGACCGCAGGGCTTCTAGATCGTTAAACAGCCGCCTCGGGGTGTCTCCGTCTGATCGCGGCGGGTAATGCGTTTTATACACTCCTCCCGAATTCTGTTGCCCATGCAATATCGTCCGGGCTACCTTCCACTACGCAGGTCGAATCGTAAGGCGATTCGCCGCAACTTTGTACCATTTTTGGAGGCAGTATGCATTTCAGGTCCACCCTCACCTCGCCGGCCCCGCGCTTTCAGAGAAATACTCTTTTCTCCCCATCGTCATTCAGGCGAGTTGTCTTCGCGCTGCTGCTTGCGGTCTGCTCGGTATCCGCGGCGTTCGCACAGTTTGGCGCCAGCTTGAATGGCACGGTCCAGGACTCCTCCGGTGCAGTCATTCCTGGTGCAAGCATTACCCTCACCAACACCGGTACGCAGCAGAAGCGGACGGCGACGAGCTCCGATGGCGGCGCGTATAACTTTGGCGAGCTTGGCCCAGGCGTCTACGACCTGAGTGCCTCAGCATCAAATTTCACGACAAGCACGATCAAGGGTATCCAGGTCGGCGGCGAATCCGCGCGCACCACGAATGTCACCTTGAAGACATCCGGAACAAACACATCTGTCGATGTGAATGCGAATGACACGACCCTGCTGAATACTTCAGACGCCACCATCAGCAACACCCTGGACTCTGAAGCGATCCAGCGTCTGCCCGCAATCGGCGGTGATATCTACGAGCTTCTGCGCACCGCACCGGGAATCACCGGGGACGCTTCACGGTCGGGCGCGGGTACCTCAAACTTCCTGCCGAACGGCGCTGGTGCGGGGCAATCGAACAGCGGCATCTTTCAGACTGAAAATGCAGTGCAGATCAGCGCAGCCGGGCAATCGACTGGCGCAAACGATTACCTGATCGATGGTGTCAGTGTTAACTCACTTGGGCAGGCAGGGGCCGCGGTCGTCACGCCGAATCAGGAGTCGGTTTCGCAACTCACGGTAATTTCGACTTCGTACTCCGCCGAAGATGGCAGGAACTCGGGCGCGCACATCAAGTCCGTCACCAAGAGCGGCACCAACACAATCCACGGCAGCGCTTATTTCCGCTATGACGAGCCCGGGCTGAATGCCTACAACAAGGCCTCTTCGGATGGCACTCTGCCACAGGCAAATCCGGTACTGCGGGTGAACAACAAGGTCCGCGATTACGCGGCCTCACTCGGCGGCCCAATCATCAAGGACAAGCTCTTCCTCTTCGGATCGTACGAAGGCTTCAAGGTAAGCAACAACTCGTCGGTGAATCAATACATCGAGACACCCCAGTTCGATGCCGCCGTTGTGGCGCTGCGCGGGCAGACCGTAAGTGGCGCGATCGTCGGCAATCCCGGTTCCGCCCCGCGGGTGCTGAGTGTACTGACCCCAAGCTGCTCGACCTACACCAACGCCAACCTGCCTTGCGCGGTGGTCGGGAATGCCCTGGATGTAGGGTCCTTCACATCACAGGCCAACGGTACGTATTTTTACCAGAACAACTGCACGGCCCCGACCGATCCTGCATGCGTTGCCGGTTATGCTCCGGGAACGGGCGGGTTCAATACCGGCGGCGGGCTCGACGGTGTCCCGGACCTTGAGTACGCCCAGATCCTGGATCCGCAGCACAGCCATGGCAACCAGTTCAACGGCCGCGCCGATTTCTACTTCACCCCGAAAGACCAGTTCGCAGCCAGCGTTTACTTCACCAAGCTGGACCAGCTTGGGCCTTCGGGTTCGATTGGCAACCGCCCGCAAGCGGACATCCCAATCAAGCCGCTCAACTCGGCAGCGACGCTCATCTATATCCACACGTTTGGCGCAACCTTGTTGAATGAAGCTCGTGGTAATTTCACACGTTTCTTTGACAATCAGCTTGAGGATGCTGCATCGGCAGGAGTGAACTTTGGTATCCCGTACATTAACGTCCAGAACCTGCCGCCCGGCGGCGTTCAGTATGGTGTAACGCAGTCTCCGACCTCACCTGCGATCTTTGTTGAAAACACTTACGAGATCCGAGACGCCGTTACAAAAAACATGGGAAGCCGAACGCTCAAGATTGGCGGCGAGTACAGGTGGGAGCAGGACAACAACAACCTGGGCGGAAACTCACGACCAGTCTATGCATTCCAGGGTCTGTTCAACTTCGCCAACAATGCACCTATCTTTGAAGGCATCACAGCAAACCCGCTGACTGGTGGCTCGGCCAACACCGCCCGCTATCTGCGCTCCGAAACGCTTGGAATCTTCGCGCAGCACGACTGGAAGGTCACGCCGACCTTCACGCTGAACACCGGCGTTCGCTATGAATACTTCACACCTTTCCGCAACAAGGGTCAGGAACTGAATCTCCCTGTACTTGGGCCTGCAGGCTCAGAGTTGCTCACGCCCTCGCTTGTGCCGCACAACCATTTCTTCGCATCGGACTACAGCGGGGTCACACCCAAGGTTGGGTTCTCGTGGGTGCTGCCCGTCAACAAAGGCAACACGGTGGTTCGTGGCGGGGTAGCGCGAGCGATGAACCGTCTGAACTTCTCTCTTCTGGATAACGCAACCGAAGATGGTCCCGGATACTTCAGCTACGGCATCTGCTGCGGGACAGCTCCGAAGGACTTCAACACGCCTTTTGACGGTGGTCAGATTCAGTATTCGCTCGGCACCAGCAACTCTCCGACGAGCTACCCGGCTAACCCCGCGCTGATGACAAAGACTGTCAATGGTTTACCGGTCAACGCAGACGGAACACCGATTGGGATCGAGGTCTACGGCTCCCCCGTCCGGGTAAAGACGCCTTATGCGTACCTCTACTCGTTAGAGATTGAGAATCAGTTGAAGGGTGGCATGGTGCTGACGGCTGGCTTTCAGGGATCGGAAGGCCACCATCTCCCACGTCTCGTCAACCAGAACTTCCTTTACTCGCAACCGGCCGGCGCACAGATTTTCAATGCCGCATATTTCCTGCAGGCCGACTCAAACTCCAATTACGCATCATTCAACGTCCGTGCAGAGAAGACGCTGAAGCATGGATATCAGTACAGCATCTATTACTCCTACTCGAAGTCGCTCGATCAGATCTCGAATGGATTCGGGGCTGATTCGCTTGCGAACCAAACAAACCCAGCCGTCAACTCCACCGAGTGGGGGCCGAGCGACTACGACACACGGCATCGCGTCACGATCAGCGGATTGTGGACGATCCCCGGAACGCATGCTGACAATAAGCTGCTGAACATCGCATCGAATGGCTGGCAGATCAACGGGATATTCACCTTCCACACGGGCTTTCCGTTCACGCCTGTGGTGCCTGGCCTAGCCAGCAATCCCTACGTGACGAATGCGGCGACAATCAGCCCAGTGCGTCCTTACGCGTACCTTGGCGGCTTTCAATCAAGCTGCTCGAACTCCAACTACATCAGCGGCAACGATGTAAAGAACACGTCCTTTGTGCTTTCCGCACCGACGGGAGCAGTTTATCGGCCCGGCATTGGTCGTAACTCGTTCCAGGGTCCCTGCTACATCGATACCGACCTCAGCCTTGCGAGGGAGCAGAGATTTTCAGTCCGCGATCATGGCCTCAACATCCGGTTCCAGGCAAACCTCTTCAACGCTCTCAATCAACTGAACTTAGCTCCATTCCAGAATGGAAATGCCGGCGGCCCGACGGCAATCGTCGGAGCAATGCCAGATGCGGCAGGTTCCACCACGCGGACCGATTCGCAATTCGGGAGGCCAACGGCGGCGGATGCTGGAAGGACAATCGAGTTTTTTGCCCGGCTGTCTTTTTAGTTGCGGAGGATCACAAGCTGATCAAGCCTGCCCGATTCTTATAAACGGGCAGGCTTTACTTTGGCTCCAGGTACATCTACCGCGTCATTGCACTACGTCTATCAAGTGGAATCCAATGTAACCTGCGACGGCTGTGGTGAATCGAATACGTAGCATTGCCCCATCTGCTTCCCTGGTCTGCCGGCGCTACAAAGGTGAGCAAAGATAGAACGACTCGCAACAACCCGCATATCGCGACGGAACGTGATGAGATGGATGGGAGGGACTGCCCTGTCCTCGATCGCCGCAAGTTCCGTGCCTGAGGCAATTGCCTCGGCTCGCACGCAATCGGCAAGGCTTGCGTCGGCACCGGTGAAGCTCTCGCATGACGATAACGCCTTCCTCGAAGAAATGACGCTTCGCGGATGCACGTTCTTTCTTGAGCAGGGCGACCCGGTTTCAGGGCAGGTGCTGGACCGCGCAGCCAATAAGATCTCGTCTGGCGGCTTTGACAATGAACGCCGCATTGCCAGTATCGCTGCCACCGGCTTTGGGCTCTCGGCGATGTGTATTGCGGACAGACGCAAGTATTTTCCTGCTGAACAGATCAAGACGCGCGTGCAGGCGACGCTGCAATTTCACCTCAACAAGATGCCGCATCAACATGGCTTTCTCTTTCATTTCAATGACGTACGTACCGGCGAGCCACTCAGCTTCAGCGAAGTGTCGTCAATTGATACCGCAATTTTTCTGTGTGGCGTGCTGACCTGCCGTGCATACTTCAGCGATGACAAGGACATTGTCGATCTGGCGACTGCTTTGTACGACCGCGTGGACTGGCCATGGATGTTGAATGGTGGGGACACCTTCGCCATGGGCTGGCGGCCGCAGAGTGGCTTCATCCAGTCGCGCTGGAACCATTACTGCGAACTGATGATGCTTTACCTGCTCGGCATCGGATCAAAGACCAACCCGGTATCTCCGACCACGTGGGACGCGTTTACGCGGCCACCAATGACCTACGGCGAGTTCGAATACATCTCCGGCGCCGATCCGCTCTTCGTGCACCAGTATTCGCATGCCTTTTTCGATTTCAGCCGTAAGCGCGACGCGTACGCGAATTATTTCGAGAACTCCGTGACTGCGACACAGGCGCATAAAGCGTTTTGCCTCTCGCTGGGCCGTGGCTACAGTGAGGACTACTGGGGTGTGAGCGCTTCTGATTGGGAACACGGCTATGTCGCCTGGGGTGGACCGCCACTGATGGGCCCCATCGACGGTTCCGTGGTGCCGTGCGCGTCTGCGGGTTCGCTTCCGTTCCTGCCGGCGGAGTGTATCCACAATCTACGTGCCTTGAAGGATAAGTTTGGGGTGGATGCGTGGGGGCGATATGGGTTCTCGGACGCATTTCACCCGGAACTGCTCTGGTTCGATCCCGACGTGCTTGGCATCGACGTGGGCATTGGGGTTGTGATGGCGGAAAACCTTCGCACGGGTTTGATCTGGAAGACGTTCATGCAGAATTCTGAGGCGCTGGCGGCTATGGATTTGTGCGGATTCCAGACCGAGTAGGCTGCGCACCCCAAAGTGTCGTCGAGGTGGGGTAGAACAAGCACCAGCAGGTGCGGAGTTTTCGCTGGGCTCGGAACCATGGCCCGTCTCTAAGCTGAATCTCCATCTTCGAGCAGCGCTACGAGCCCTGCCTCGTCAATCACCGGGACCTTCAGCGACTCCGCTTTCTCGAGCTTTGATCCTGCCTCCTCGCCGGCTACTACATAGCTGGTTTTTTTGCTTACCGCGCCGGAGACCTTGCCGCCTGCAGCCTCGATTCGCTCCTTCGCAGTCTCACGTGTGAGTGTAGGCAGCGTGCCGGTCAGGACAAATGTCAGGCCGGCAAGGGTATCGGTGGTGACGCGCTTCTCTGCCGTGAACCGAAGGCCGGCGGCGCGCAGCCGTTCAATCAAGGCACGATTGCGCTCGTTCTGCAGGAAGTCATGCACTGTCGCCGCTACTTTCGGCCCAACATCGTTGACCTCTGTCAATCGCTCGACGCTTGCTGCGATCAGATCGTCGAGGCTTCCGAATGCGTCCGAGAGGGCTTGTGCGGTGCGCTCGCCAACGTGGCGGATGCCGAGACCGAGCAGTACCCGTGCAAGCGGGGCGGACTTCGAGCGCTCGATTTCGGCAAGCAGCGAATCGGCTGTCTTCTCGCCGATGCGTTCGAGGCTGAGCAGGTCCTCCTTCCTCAGTGAGTAGATGTCGGCGATGGAATGCACGAGGGCTTTGCGTGTCGGCTCTTCAATCGGAGCATCCTCGGTTGCCACGCCGTCTGGGTCGATGCGGACCTCTGCTGCTGCGTGCCCAAGCAATTGCGCCACAAGCGACTCTCCAAGGCCCTCAATGTTCATTACGCCGCGCGATGCGAAGTGCCGCAGTTCTTCCTCCAGGCGCGCGGGGCAGCTTGCATTGACGCAGCGCAGGTCGACTTCGCCCTCCTCGCGAACCAACTCGGTTTTGCATCGCAGGCAGGCGGTGGGGAACGCAATTTCTCTGGTTCCACGCGGATGGGTCGAGTCTTCGACGACCTCTATGATCTTGGGGATTACGTCGCCACCGCGCTCCACCTGGACGAAGTCGCCAATGCGCACACCCAGGCGCGCGATCTCATCGGCGTTATGCAGCGTTGCGCGGCTTACGGTGGTGCCACCGATGAAGACCGGATCAAGCTCTGCCACCGGAGTGATTTTTCCCGTGCGACCGGTCTGAAACGCAACCCCGAGCAGCTTGGTAATGGCCGCTCGGGCCGCAAATTTATAGGCAATCGCCCAGCGCGGAGCTTTGCCTGTGAACCCTAGACGCCGCTGCTGCGCACGGCTGTCCGCCTTGATGACGACGCCGTCGATCTCGTAACCAAGCGTGTCGCGGAGGGGCTCAGCAGCAGCGATAAAGTCGAGTACAGCGTCTATGTCTGCGACGGTCTTCGCATGCTTGTTTACCCGAAAGCCGGCGATGCGGAGAGCTTCGAGGCCTCCGGACTGAGAAGGCATAAGGAAGTCACCGCCCTCCAGCAGGAAGTAGCCGTACAAGTCCAGACGCCGCTGCGCCACAATGTTGGGCTCGATCGTGCGGATCGTTCCTGCGGCTGCATTGCGAGGGTTGGCCGCCGGGGCCTGCCCTGCAGCCACGCGCTCTTCGTTCATCTTCAGGAAAGCCGCCTGCGGAAGGACGACCTCGCCGCGAACTTCAAACTCCTGCGGCATGCCCGCTGCTTTCAGCTTTGCTGCCGAGATGCTGAGGGGCACCGACCGGATCGTCCGTACGTTCGAGGTGACATCCTCGCCGATCGTTCCATCGCCGCGCGTAACCCCACGCTCGAGCCTGGCAGAGCCGTTCGCTCCTGCGATGTAGTGCAGGGCGAGCGATAGTCCATCGAGCTTTAGTTCACACACGTAGCGGACTGTCTCGGTGCTGGGCAGCGACTCGCGAAGGCGTGTGTCCCACGCTCGAAGCTCGGCTTCGTTGTAGGCATTGTCGAGCGAGAGCATGGGGCGGGAATGCGGCGTTTTGGCAAAGCCGTCCGCGGGCTTGCCTCCTACACGCTGGGTTGGAGAGTCGGCGGTGACCAGTTCGGGATGGTCTGCTTCAAGAGCCTTCAGGCGGTTCATCAAAGCGTCGTATTGTGCGTCTGTCAGCTCCGGCGCGTCGAGCGCGTAGTACAGATGCTCGTGATGAACGATCTCTTCGCGGAGGGCGTGGATCTGCGCTTCCGGTGTGTGCTTGCTGGATGACGCGGACGGCATGCCCAGATTATAGATTCGCGTGAAGCGGCGTTGCCGGGCCGGGAGGTAAAGGCATTTCGAACGCATAGACCGGCCTGCCGGGTATGCTGGTCGCATGGAACCGGTAACGCATTTTATGACGGGTGCTGTGCTTGCCCGGACGGGCCTCAATCGCAAAGCTGCTTACACAACGCTGGTTATGACGCTGGCTGCAGAGGCGCCCGACATCGATACACTGTGGTCGCTTGGCGGCCCGGTCACAGGGTTTGAGCATCATCGCGGAATTACGCATACCTTTCTCGGTCTGCCGTTTGAAGCGGCGATTATCGTTGGCGGAATTTGGTTGTGGCATCGCTTTCGACCAAAGACTCATCGGTGGAGAGCTGGTAAAGGGTATGCAACTCCGGCTGCCCCGGTGCGCTGGGGACTGCTCTACGGGTTTGCGCTGCTTGCGCTGCTCAGCCACATTCTGCTGGACTGGACGAACAATTACGGAGTCCGGCCGTTCTTTCCCTTCAACCCTCACTGGTATGCCGGGTCGTTCGTTTTCATCTTTGAACCGGTAATGTTTCTGCTGCTACTGCTGGCGCTGATCGCGCCATACTTCTTCGGGCTTATTAACAGCGAGGTTGGCGCGGAGAGACAACGGTACCGCGGTGCCGGATGGGCTGGCTTCGCGCTGGGAGCGATCGTGATGTTGTGGGGCTGGCGATGGATCGAGCGCGACAACGCGATTGCCCGCGTGAAGGCTGAGGATGCTGGAGGGCAGGCGCTCCGCGTTTTTGCCAGCCCGTATCCATTCAATCCTTTCACGTGGGACGTTGTGGTCGAGACCTCTGACGCGTACCGCATCTTCACGGTAGACAATCTAAGCAACGAAGCCGTGAGCTCACCTGAACGCGACACGGTTTATCGTCCGGAGACAACGCTTGCCACTCTTGTGGCCAAGCGGTCGTATCTTGGGAGGATCTATCTTGACTGGTCGCAGTACCCCGTTGTGGAGCAGACTGGCATCGATCAGGATGGCAATGCCACCATCACCTTCCGCGATCTTCGTTTCATGTACGACACGTTTCTTACCCGCGACGGCGCGAATGGCCGGGCAAACCCGCCGATTATGGGAAAGGTCATCATCGGCGCAGATAGAAGGGTCGCTTCGATGAAGATGAACAATCGCGAGCAAAAATAAGCCGCCTCATGGGTTGCTCAAATACTCTCCCAGGTTGACCGCAGCGGTGTGAGCGATGACAATCAAAGCTGGCGCAGGCTTCGAGCGTGTTCTGCCGCTTGACCCGCCAACTTCGCCATCTCTGGCTGCGCTTTAGAATTCGAGGTTCCACCTATGTCCGCGTATCTTGTTCTGCTGTTCGCTGTACTTAGCCGCATTCTCCCCCACGCCTTTCATGCAACCGGCATGAACATAACCGCCGTTGGTGGCAGCCTCTTGTTTTTTGGTTCGAAGTGCAGTGGCGCGGGTGCACGCCGCAGCCGCTGGCAGGCCGTATTCGCCATTCTCACGCTGGCCGCTACCGACTACTACCTGACCGTGTACGCCTATGGCTTTCCTTTCCACGTCAGCGGGTATGTCACAACATGGGCCTGGTACGGAGCGATCTGCCTGCTTGGCAGCGGTTTGCTTGCGAAGCGCGCCTCGGCACTGCGGGTTGTTGCGGGTGTACTCGCATCGGCGACCTCCTTCTTTATTCTGAGTAACTTCATGGTCTGGATGGGCGGCGGCATGTACCCGATGACGCTTGGCGGTCTCGGCACCTGCTATATTGCAGGGGTTCCGTTCTATGCAAATGACCTTATTTCGACTGCGCTGGTTGCCGGTGCGCTCTTTGGCTTGCCTGCTCTTGCTCGCAATATTGCGCAGACGGTTCATGAGGCCCAGGGTTCAGGTCAGCCGCTGGCATAGTACTCAGCAATCACAAGGCAGGCCGTCTTCGGACGGCCTGTTTACTTTAAGAACGCCTCGTCAGTCAGAGCCTGCAACGTTTTAGAGGTGACACAACCCAGTGCTGATGCGCATACATCCGAATGATTGCCCTTCAGGAGGACGTATGTCCCATTGGAAATTGCTCCCCGCTGCCGCCGTTGCCTTGTTCGCTCTGGCCCCTCTAACTGCCTCCAACGCGCTACCCGCTTCTGGTGCTGCAGGCCAGATCAACGTAAATATTGGTGTGGCACCTGCTTGCCCGTACGGGTACTACGATTACGCGCCGTACAACTGTGCGGCATACGGCTACTACGGCCCTGACTGGTTCAACGGCGGGATCTTCATCGGCGCCGGCCCATGGTTCCGGGGCCGCTCGGGATTCTATGGCCACGTTGATAATCGCTATGACCCTCGCCACGGATACGCCGGGCCCTTTCCGGATCGTGGAGAGCGGGCGTTTAACCATTTTCACGGGAATGAGGGACGGGACGGTCGGGGCCATATTGGCGATCCCGGCCATGACGCTGGCCTCGAGCACGCTGGCGGGTTTTCGGGCGGCGGACACCCTGGCGGTTTCTCAGGTGGCAGACACCGCTGAAGCTACACGGCAGTCAGTCGCAGGACACAACAAGGGCCGCCTTCGCGCGGCCTTTGTTGTGCCCGAAGTCTCGATAAACGATCTCTATAGGGTTTTCTCGGCCTCTTCGATCGGCAATGCTGTACCACTGCGCCGATCAAAGACCTTCCGAATCACAACTAGACCCAGCACCACGATGAACGCAACAACTCCGGCGAGAATGAGCCCAAGATGATCATGCAGAGCCCGTCCAGCTCGCTGCATGATGGTCGGACCATAGATGACGGTCACAATTCCTACGATGAGAAAGCGCAGCAACTTGCCGCAGAAAATCGCGAGCGCGAACGGCAGCGGCTTCATCTCGAAGACACCGGCGGCAAACTCAAACAATTTGAGAGGGAAGGGCGGCGGGACCATCGCCGGGATCGCGATTGCGAGGAACTCCTGCTTTTCAAAGCTGTCGCGCAGCTTCTCGTAGCGTGCCCGGTTGATTCGCTTGAGCAGGAAGAGTTCACCGCCCGCCCTGCCGATGAAGTACGGGATCAGGCTGCCCAGCGCCGAACCCACGGCCGCCGCAAAGGTGTAGAGCAGAACGCGAGACGGATTTGCGCTGACGTACCCGATCAACACCAGATCCATCGTCGGCGGAATCGGAAATAGGCCAGAGTCTACGAAGGAGAGCGCACCAAGCCCCCAAAAACCGAACGGCTTGAGGAAGGCCATGGTAATCAGGCCGGCTTTGCGAGACCAGATGACGGGATGAAGTTTCACGGATGCACTTTCAGTCTACCCGTTCAATGAGAGCGGCCTCGTTACGAGGGTGCAAATCCGGAACCGTGGTGGCGTGTTTGTGATCCGTGCGGCCTGCCAGCAGATCGAGCGCGTGCGGAAGCAGCGCAAGGATCGCCGCAAGGGAGGTCTTTGCTCCTGCCGGGCTTCCAGGGAGATTGACGATCAGTGCCGCGCCTGCCGTTCCGCATACTGCCCGGCTGAGAGGCGCAAATGGCGTATGCAAGAGGCCGTCAGCGCGCATCCGCTCGGACAGTCCTTCGACCAGGCGATCACAGACGAGACGGGTGGCTTCCGGGGTGATGTCGCGTGGCGCGAGGCCGGTGCCGCCGGTCGTGACAACGAGGTTGCAACTTTTGACAGACCTTTGCAGCGCATCCACGATGGCTTCCAGTTCATCCGGCACGGTCTCGGTGAGATGCACTGCAACACCAGCCATGCGAAGCGACTCGACGACTGCCGGTCCTGAAAGGTCAGCCTGGGCGCCGCGAAAGCAACGATCACTGATCGTCAGGACCGCGACACGGGTATCTGTGTGGAACGATGACGGCATATCAACTAGGGTACAGCGTCTCCCGGAAGGAGATCGAGAGCCGCGGCCCTGCAGTTGCTGACGGCGTTGCCTCGTCCTGTCCTGCTCCCTTGATCGGGCAGTTTCGCTCCCCTGATTGCGGTAAAGATGAGAAAATAAGGAGATTCGCTTGCAGCCGGTAAGACCAGTCGCCCAGCTTCAAAGGACGGTGCAGAGTAACTTTACCTCCCGCCCAAACGTCACACCCTTATCGACATGCCGATTTTAGAGACGCCGCCAAACCCAGCCACACCTACACCTCCCGAGCAGACGCCGGAGTCTCCTGCGACCCAGCCCTCGCCGATCAAGGTAAGGGCTGGGCGTTTTGGCGAGCTCGATCATAGCGAGCTGGTCCACCTGCTTGATTCGCTTGATGACGAGCGTACCAAGGCGCGCTTTCGCGAATCGATCTACATTTCGCTGTTCTTCTGGACGGCGGTGGTTCTCTTTGTCATCTTTGCGCCACGCTTCTTCCCGCGGCAGCCGGTATTCGTGATGCCTTCGGGCTTGCAGGAAAAGCCGCTTACCAGCTTGACGATTCCGCCAGACGTGCAGCGTGCGCTGGAGCACGCGCCGCGATCCAAGACGCCGCCGAAGGGACCGGGCAAAACTCCCGAGCCACCAGCGCAGAAGGCCGCACCAACGCCGCAGCCACCGGCATCACAGCCGGCGCAGCAACCTCCGCCGCCACAGCCCACTCCGGCGCCGCAGGCAAGTGCGCCGTCTCCGCCGCCGGTCGTGCAGCAATCGCCATTGCAGCAGCCCAAACAACAGCAGCAGTCCGCTCTCCCTTCAGCTCCCACGCCTTCAGCGACGGCTGCCAAGCCTGACTTCGGCAATCCGAACACGAGCGCCCGCGACATGATCCAGCAAAGCACTCGCGGCACCCACAGTGGGGGCGGCGGCGTGTCGATCGAAGGTGGCGCCAACGGACCCGTCTCGCACCGCGGTATGGGCACGGGAGTTGATATTCTTTCGGACACCGAGGGCGTTGATTTCAATCCTTACCTGCAGAAAATTCTGCGCGAGATCTACGAGACGTGGCTGCCGCTCATTCCGGAAGAGGCACGGCCGCCGCTGAACAAGCAGGGCGAAGCGCTGATCCGCTTCACGATCATGCCCGATGGCACGATTGGTGCGAACATGGCGCTTGATGGCTCGACCCATGACGATGCGATCAATAAGTCGTGTTGGGGATCGATCACCGGCGTCGGCCAGTTTCCTCCACTACCGAAGCAGTTCCATGGCCCAAAGCTCGAACTACGGATCCACTACCTGGTAAACAAGGAACCAAAGTAGCATGCCACCGCCGGACGGCACGCTTGTTCACGACCAGAGGCAACGCGACCGTGAACGACGACGCCAGGTCCGCGGGCTGGTACTGCTGGCGCTTGCAGCAATCGGATTTGCGATCTTTCGCTTCGGGGTGGAGCGCGTGTTTACCCCGGGATGGTGGCGGCTTTGGTAGCCGTTCCGCAGCCAGATCTGCCGCTCATCGTTCTTGTGGGTCCGACGGCCAGTGGCAAGTCGACGCTGGCGCTCCACCTGGCCAAAATCTTCGGCGGCGAAATAGTCAGCTGCGACTCAGTTGCGTTATATCGCGAGATGGAGATTGGCACCGCCAAGCCAAGTTTCGAAGAACGCGCCC
>CAHJWN010000105.1 GCA_903642265.1 Acidobacteriaceae bacterium
CATACGCGCTTACAAAGAATCCGGTTATCTATCCGCTCTTGCTTAGAAATAGGATTACCATCATGCCAGACGTAACCTTTACCGTCGACGGAAACAAGCTTACCGCGCCCGCGGGCACCCTCCTCATCGAGGCCTGCAAGTCCGCCGGCATCGAGATCCCCGCGTTCTGCTACTACCCAGGTCTCTCGCTCCAGGCCGCCTGCCGCATGTGCGTCGTCCGCATCGAGAAGATGCCGAAGCTTCAGACCGCATGCACGACGCCAGTCGCTGAAGGCATGGTCATTCAGACCGAAACCCCCGAGATTGCCCAGGCCCGCAAGGCCACACTCCAGTTGCTCCTCGGCAACCACCCGCTCGACTGCCCCGTCTGTGACGCCGGCGGCGAGTGCGAACTTCAGGACATGACCTTCAAGTACGGAGCCGCCGACAGCTTCTACGCCGAGCCCAAGAACCACCGCGAAGAACAAAAATGGTCGCCTGTCGTGTACTTCGACCGGCCACGCTGCATTCTCTGCTACCGCTGCGTCCGTATGTGCGGCGAAGGCATGGACGTCTTCGCCCTCGGCATCCAGAATCGCGGCAGCTCCTCTGTCATCGCCCCTAACGTCCCCGCGCAGATGTCCCCCGACGATCTCGCTCACGTCGACTGCGAACAGTGTGGCATGTGTATCGACGCCTGCCCCGTAGGCGCCCTCACCTCCGGCACCTATCGCTACAAAACCCGGCCATGGGAGATGAACCACGTCGCCACCATCTGCACCCACTGCGGCGATGGCTGTAAGACCACCCTCGGTGTCCGCGCAACCTCCGACGGAGCCGAAATCGTTCGTGGCGACAATCGCGACAAGTCCGGCATCAACAACGATTTCCTCTGCAATAAGGGCCGCTATGCCTTCGACTTCGCCAACTCTCCCGACCGCATCACGCAGCCGATGGTCCGCAACTCCAGCGGCGTTCTGCAAGCCGTCTCCTGGGAGCAGGCGCTCGAGCATGTCGGCAAGAAGCTCCGCGAGCTTCGCGACAGCCGAGGCGGTAAGTCCATCGGCGTCGTCGGCGGCAATCGCCTTACCAACGAAGAGGCTTATCTTCTCCAGAAGTTCGCCCGGACCGTCCTCGAGACGAACAACATCGACCACCACCGCACTGCCGACTACGTCACCTTCGCCCAGGCCCTCGCCGGAACCACCGGCAAAACCGCTTCCCAACGCGATGTAGAAACCTCGCCCGCCATCTTCATCATTGGTGGCGACCCCACCAACCAGAACCCCCTCACCGCCTGGAACCTGCGCTCGAACGTCCGCCTCAATAAGGCCCGCATCTACATCGCGAACACCGATGAGATCAAGCTGCGCCGCAACGCCAGGGCCTTCCTCCACGTTGCTCCTTTTAGCTACAGTGCTCTGGCCAGCTTCATCGCAGGCGACGATTCTGTTGCCGAGTCGCTTGTGCAGCCCGGCTCCGATACGCAATCTCTCTTCGACTTCCGCACCGCCCTCCGCGCTGAAGAAAATGTCGTCGTCCTCATCGGTTCGGAACTTCACGGTGGCGACCTCAAGCGCCTGCTCGACTTCGGCAAAACTCTCTCCGGCCGCAAGTTTGCCCTGCTCTCGGACTACGTCAACTCCCGCGGCGCCGCCGACATGGGCCTGCTTCCGGACATGCTCCCCGGCTACACACCTATCACCGCAGGCAGCAATCTTGCCACCGAATACAACATTGCTACAACCGCTGGCCTCAACATGCTCGAGATCTTCGATGCGGCAGCCGCCGGAGATCTCTCCGCCCTCTACGTCGTCGGTGCAAACCCCATCGCCCGCTTCGGTGTTGATCCTGCTGCGCTCAAAAACACCTTCGTGGTCGTCCAGGAGATGTTCCTTACCGAAACTGCTGCACTCGCCGACGTCATTCTTCCCGCCGCAAACCTCTACGAGAAGTCGGGCTCCGTCACCAACAGCTATGGCGACCTCCAGCAGGTCAATAAGGCTGGTGACCGCGCCGGTGTTCGCACCGACTTCGAGATGATCGTCGGTATCGCCGACAAGATGGGCGCAAACATGCGCGCCCTTGTTCCCTTCGGCAAGGGTCTCCGCGCCGACATGGGCCAGACCCGCGGCGCACAATCCGGCGAAGCCGACCGCCATGCTGTCTGGCTTACCGCCAACAGCCTCGAGCCGCGCCTGAGTCCCTTCGATCCCATGGCGATCCTCGACGAAATCAACCGCCTTGTCCCCGGCTACAGCCTGCTCCGCTTGCAACTTCTTTCGGGCAATGATCAACACCTGTCGCCGGCCGGATCGGCTGACCTGGTCCAAATCACCGATCGCCGGGACCTCGTCCTTCCTGCCCACGACGGCCTCTTCACCTCAGGCACCCTGGGCCGCTACTCGCCTATGCTGCTTGATCTGCAGCAGCACGAGAAGGGCAAGACTCCTGCAATCGACCAGATCGCCGCTGACTGAGACGCTTTGTCATGCGCAGGAGATCTCTGCCCAAACTCTGCACCTTACGCGAGCTGCTCTAAAACTCAGTCCCGGAAAGATGAGACCATAGCTAGGACATGACGCACCTCTTCAACAGCCTCTCTGAATTCCAGGTCTTCATCCTGCTCACGATCGTGAAGGTCCTCGTGGTGCTTGTCATCACGCTGACTGCCGTCGCATACACCGTGCTGCTTGAACGCAAGTTGCTTGGACGCATTCAGAACCGCTGGGGACCTAGCCGCGTCGGCCCCTTCGGCCTTCTGCAGCCTCTCGTGGACGGCATCAAGCTCTTCATGAAGGAAGACCTCATGCCGCTTGCTGTCCAGCGGCCGCTCTTCCTCGCCGCTCCGATCATCGCCCTTACCTGTGCTCTCATCTCGATTGCCGTAGTCCCGTTCGGCGCGATGCACCAGGTCAAAGGAGTCGACCTCTTCCAGATCGCCGACCTGAACATCGGCCTGCTCATCATCCTTGGCATCACCTCCATCGGTGTCTACGGCATCGCCCTCTCCGGCTGGTCTTCGAACAACAAGTTCGCCCTGCTCGGAAGCCTCCGCGCCACCGCCCAGGTCATCAGCTATGAGCTTGCCCTGGGACTTTCGCTCGTCGGTGTCGTCCTTCGCTCCGGCTCGCTTCGCCTCCGCGACATCGTTGACGTTCAGTCCACCCACGGCGCTTTGTCCTGGAACATCTTCGGCGGCTTCCAGCTTGTCGCTTTTTTCATCTACCTGATGGCTGCTTACGCCGAGACCAATCGCGCCCCATTTGACCTACCCGAGGCCGAATCCGAACTCGTCGCCGGCTATCATACCGAGTACAGCTCGATGAAATTTGCCATGTTCTTCATGGCCGAATACGCCAACATGATCACCGTAAGCTGCGTTGCCACACTCCTCTTCTTTGGTGGTGCTTCCAGCCCCCTCGGACATCTGCTTCCGGACAACTTCGGCGGCCCCATACTGTCCGCTATCTTTCCCGTCCTCTGGTTCGTCGCGAAGATCTTCGCCTTCCTCTTCCTCTATATCTGGGTGCGCTCCACCGTCCCGCGTTTCCGCTACGATCAGCTGATGGATTTCGGCTGGAAGTTCTTGCTGCCCGTTGCCATGGCCAACATTGTTGCGACCAGCCTGTTCCTGGCCCTGCACGACAAGGTCTGACCCATCTACGCCTAGTGTGGTTTGTCCTTCCTTTGTTTGTCATTCCGAGGGAATCTGCGTTTGACCTGGAAGACCCTATCCCCTTGGCTGGTCATCCCCTTGGCTGGTCATCCCCTCGGCTGGTCGTCCCCTTTGTTTGTCATTCCCGAAGGGAATCTGCGTTTCCGTCTCTAAACCATCGGGCCAAACCCTCTAGCTGTTTTACAATCACCACATAGCCGATCTGTTACTGGAAAACGCACCAGCGCTCTTCGCTCCACAAGGACTAGACGAACTCTCATGCAACTGGCCCTCTTCCTCATCTTCGGTCTGATCGCGGTGGCAGCGGCCCTCAATCTCCTCCTGCAGCGCCATCCCATCAACTCTGCCCTGTCGCTCGTCGTCGTCATGATGTCGCTTGCCGTCCTCTACTGGTCGCTCGGCGCCGAGTTCCTCGCCGCCGCCCAGGTCATCGTCTACTCCGGCGCCATCATGGTCCTCTTCGTTTTCGTCATCATGCTCTTGAACGCCGGTGAAGAAGAGCGCACCACTGGCAGCCGTGTCGCCTACATCGCCGGATTCCCCGGTGCGGCGGCCATCTTCTGCCTGCTCACCTTCGTCTTTCTTACGGAGCGGAATGCCTTCGGTACGACGCAGCTCGGCGGCTACCTGGACAACGCCGTCAACAACATCTCGGAGATCAGCACCGTTCTCTTCACCAGGCTCCTGCTTCCCTTCGAGGTCACCTCGATCCTCGTACTGGTCGCAATCCTCGGCGCCGTCGTTCTCGCGCGGAAGGAGCAATAGCATGGTCCCCATCGCCTACTACCTCATCCTTGCCGCAATCCTCTTCTCGACCGGCGTCGCCGCCTTCCTCATCAAGCGCAACGTCATTACCATCTTCATGTCGATCGAGCTCATGCTCAACGCCGTCAACCTTACTTTTGTCGCCTTTGCCCACATGTGGCACCAGGTCAACGGGCAAATCTTCGTCTTCTTTGTCATGGTCGTTGCCGCCGCCGAAGCCGCAGTCGGCCTCGCCATCATCATCGCCATCTTCCGCACTCGCCAGACCCTCAACGTCGACCAGATCAACCTGATGAAGTCGTAAGCACTTGCCATCACTTTTGAACGCAGTGAAGAACCCCCGCATTTCGCCTCCGCACCTCGCATTCAAGTAAGCAGGAAATGGAAACGATGCCCTCTTCGTACCTTTGGCTCATCCCGCTGCTGCCCTTCGTCGGCTTCCTTATCAATGGGACCGTTGGCCGCAAGCTGCCCCGCGCCGCAGTCACCGGAATCGCCCTGCTCTTCACCGCCATACCCGCCTTGCTCGTCGCCTGGATCTGGTCCGGCGTCCTTGCCGGCGCAGCCCCACTCGCCGTTGTAAGCAGGCCCTGGATCGCCATCTCGGGCTTCACCGTGAACTTCGCTTTCACCGTAGACCATCTCACCGCCATCATGCTCGGCGTCGTGACCGGCGTAGGCTTCCTCATCCACCTGTACTCGGCCGGTTACATGGCCCACGAAGATGGCTACTGGCGCTTCTTCGCCTATCTCAACCTCTTCATGTTCTTCATGCTCGTCCTGGTCCTCTCGTCGAGCTTCCTGCTGCTCTTCGTCGGCTGGGAAGGCGTCGGCCTCGCCTCTTACCTGCTCATCGGCTTCTACTTCAAGAAGGACGCCGCCGCCAACGCCGGCAAAAAAGCTTTCATCGTCAACCGCATCGGCGACTTCGGCTTCCTACTCGCGATGTTCCTGATCATTGCCTACTTCGGCACCCTCGACTTCGCCACCGTCTTCGCCCGCGCCTCGACAGTGCACCATACCGGCGGCTTCTTCACCGCCATCTGCCTCCTGCTCGTCCTCGGAGCCGCCGGCAAGTCCGCCCAAATTCCTCTTTACGTCTGGCTCCCCGACGCAATGGAAGGCCCTACACCCGTCTCCGCCCTTATCCACGCTGCGACGATGGTCACAGCCGGCATCTACATGGTCGCCCGCTGCCATGTCCTCTTCGACAAATCCCCGGCCGCACTCACCGTCGTCGCCTGCATCGGCGCCGCCACTGCCATCTTTGCCGCCTCCATCGGCCTCGTGCAGCAGGACATCAAGCGCGTCCTCGCCTACTCCACCGTCTCGCAGCTCGGCTACATGTTCCTGGCCTGCGGGGTCGGCGCATACTCCGCCGCCATCTTCCACCTCATGACCCACGCCTTCTTCAAGGCGCTGCTCTTCCTCGCCGCCGGGTCTGTCATCCACGCGCTCTCCGGCGAACAGGACATGCGCAAGATGGGTGCGATGCGCAGACGCATCCCCATCACCTTCTGGACTATGACGATGGGCGTCATCGCCATCGGCGGCATCTACCCGTTCTCCGGCTTCTTCTCGAAAGACGAGATCCTCTACCGCACCTTTGTCTCCGACAACCCCATCGGTAAACTCCTCTGGTTCGTCGGCCTCGTCACCGCCGGAATGACCTCCTTCTACATGTTCCGTCTCTGGTTCAAGACCTTCTTCGGCCAATCGCACGTTGAAGAGCACGGTGCGGATCATGCCGCCACCGCCGGTCACGGCTCACCGGCTCACGCGCACGCTTCCGGGCACGTCATGGAAGACGAGCATGACGAGGGTCAGGCCGCCCATCCGCATGGCGTCCATGAGTCGCCATGGATTATGCTCTTCCCGCTCGTCATACTTGCCATCCTCTCCCTTATTGGCGGATGGGTCGGCATTCCCGCCGCGCTCGGTGGCCACAACGAGATCGAGCATTTCCTCGCTCCCGTCTTCTCCTCCTCCACGGAATTGGCCGAAGCCGTACCCGTCAGCCACGGTCTCGAACTTACCCTTGCCGCCATCTCGCTGCTGACCGCCGCCATCGGCTTCTTCGTCGCCTTCTTCCTCTACATCCGCAGACCCGGCACCTCTACCGCACTCGCCACACGATTCAAGCCGGTCTACACCCTCCTCGAAAACAAGTTCTACATCGACGAGCTCTATTCCAACTTCATCCTCACGCCCATCATGGTCGTCTCCCGCCTCCTGCTCGCCGGCGTGGTCGATCAGGGCGTGGTCAATGGTGTCCCCGCCGCAACCTCTGCCGGAGTCCGCGGCCTCGGCTCGCTCACCCGTCGCATGCAGTCCGGCAACATTCGCTCCTACGCCGGCTGGCTCGCCCTCGGGGCTGCCGCTGTCCTTGCTTTCATGATCTTCGGCCACGCCACCTGGATGCAGCTCTAACGTCGTACCTTTTTCCGATGGGAACACTCAATCCGGGCGCCCCATCCATGGCTCGCTCTTGGCCATGGGTGGGAACGTAAGAATCTCGATCAGCAGTCCTTAGTCTTTGTTTTTTGTCTCACCAAGGGAAACGATGAATCTCGACCACTCCATCCTTTCGATCATCACCTTCGTCCCGCTCGTCGGCGCAATCGTCCTCGCGCTGCTGCCGGACAAAGGAAAAACGATGCAGTGGGGCGCGCTCGCCGTCAGCCTCATCACCTTTGCCTGTACCCTGCACCTCCCCGCCCACTTCAACTACCACGCTGGCGCAGCCTTCCAGTTCGAGCAAAACTGTTCTTGGATCACTAAGCCTGCCATCAACTACCACCTCGGCATCGACGGCCTGTCGCTCTGGCTCATTGTGCTGACCGGCTTTCTCGCGCCCCTGGGCGTGCTCATCTCCTGGAATGCCATCCCCAAGCGCAAGAAGACCTTCTACATCCTCTTCCTGCTCCAGCAGACCGCCATGTTCGGCGTCTTCGTCGCGCTCGACCTCTTCCTCTACTACGCCTTCTGGGAATTGACCCTCGTTCCCATGACGATCCTCATCGCCACCTTCGGCCGTACCGAAAAACGCCGCGCCGCCGCGATCAAGTATTTTCTCTACGCCTTCATCCCCTCGGCCATCCTGCTCGTCGCCGTCCTTTGGCTCTACGTGAAGACCGGCACCTTCGACGTCCCAGCACTCACGCATCTCGCCGCAACCCACGCCATCTCCGGCAACTCCTCCGCCCTCTGGCTCGCCTCGCTTGCCTTCCTCTTCGCTTTCGCCGTAAAGGTTCCCATCTTCCCGCTGCACGGCTGGCTGTCGGACGCCGTCGCCGAAGCCCCCACCGCCGCCGTCATGGTCCTCGTCGGCAAGCTCGGCCTCTACTCCATCCTGCGGTTCTCTTTCGGCATCTTCCCCGCCCAGTCGCACCGCATCGCTCCTCTCCTCATCGCCCTTGCCGCGATCGGCATCGTCTACGGAGCGCTCATCGCCCTCGTCCAGAAGGACCTCAAGCGCCTTGCCGCCTTTGGGACCCTGGGCCATGTCTCGGTCGCTGTCCTTGGAATCTTCACCTTCACCATCGCCGGTCTCGACGGCGGCATCTATCAGACCCTCAACGAAGGTCTCGGCGGCGCGGCTCTCTTTATGCTGTTGGGCCTGCTCTACGAGCGCTACCAGACCTACGACATGCGCGAGTACGGCGGCCTTGCCGCGAAGTTCCCCTGGCTCGTCACCATGTTCGTCCTCACCACGCTTTCCGTCATCGGCTTGCCCATGTTGAACGGCTTCGTTGGCGAGTTCCTCGTCTTCTCCGGCTCCATGCAATGGTCGCTGTCGAACGGGAGCAGCTTCTGGTGGACAGCCCTCTCCACCTCCGGCGTCATCCTGACCGCCGCCTACATGCTCTGGATGATCCAGCGCGTCTTCTACGGCGACCTCGGCATCAAGTCCGAAACCGTTACCGGCTGGGACCTGGACGCGCGCGAGCACCTGGCTCTCTGGCCGCTGGTCGCGCTCTTCCTTGCCATGGGCATCTTCTCCCCGCAGTGGACAAATGCCATCGATACTTTTGGCAAAGTCACTGCCTACTACCCGCACCAACTGGTCCTCACGCCCGCCGAAGCGCAGGCCGCAAAAGAGGCGCACGATCATGGCAAAGGCTATGTAGTCTCCCGGGCCTACGATCGTGAAGGAAACACTGTCCCCGCCACTCAGCCCGGTAGTTTCGTCGACCCTGCCCTTGCCGCTGACGCCCTCCACAAACCAGCTCCGCCAACAAACCCGGGAGCTCGCTACTGATGCAACAACGCGTTCCAAGCTGCTCCATTTGTTTGTTATTCCCGAAGGGAATCTGCGTTTTCAACCCAGCACCGTCAGGAAAGCCGCTCTAATGCCCTTGTCCCCCAACATCATCGACACGCTCCCCGAAGACGTCCTCACCATCACCGGCGTCCTCGTCATGCTCATCGAGGCGGTCCTTAAGCCCGGCACCAGCCGCAAGCCCCTCGGGTGGCTTGCCATCCTCGGCACCATCGCATCGGGAGCTGCCGCCCTCTATCAGCTTCAGTACGGCACGCTTCAGGCCTTCTCCGGCACCCTCCAGATCGATGCATTTTCCGTCTTCTTCCACGTCCTGATCGCCGCCGTCGTTCTCGTCACGCTTCTCGGATCTCTCGACTACTTCGAAGGCAACGCCACCCACGCCGGCGAGTACTTCGCGCTCACCCTCTTCGGTGCCGTCGGCATGATGCTCATGACCTGCTCGGTCGAGCTCCTCATGGTCTTCATCGGACTCGAGATCTCTTCCATCTCCACCTACATTATGGCCGGCTTCCGCAAAGGCCAGGCCACCGGCTCCGAGGCCTCCATCAAGTACTTCCTCCTCGGCAGCTTCGCCACTGCCTTCTTCCTCTACGGCATCGCTCTCGCCTTCGGAGCCACCGGCTCGACCAGCATCGCCGCAATCGCCGCCGGCCTCGGCACCTCCACCACCCCGCTGATGGCCTTCGTCGCCCTCGCCATGATCGTTATCGGTCTGGGCTTCAAGGTCTCCGCCGCCCCGTTCCATGTCTGGACCCCCGACGTCTACCAGGGTGCCCCCGCCCCCGTCGTCGGCCTCATGTCCACCGCCCCCAAGGCCGCCGCCTTCGCCGTCCTGCTTCGAATCACGTTCTCCGGCTTCGCCGGCATGGAGTCCCGATGGGCCATGCTCATCGGTGCCATCGCCGTTCTCTCGATGACCATCGGCAACCTCGGCGCGTTGCTCCAGAAAGACGTAAAGCGCATGCTCGCCTACTCCAGCATCGCCCACGCCGGCTATCTCCTGGTCGCCTTCACCGCCTTCCCGCAGGATGGCATCGCCGCCGCCTGCTTCTACACTGCCGCCTACGCCGCTATGAACGTCGGTGCCTTCGCCGTCATCACGCAAGTCTCCGGCTATGACGAAACATCCCGGTCCGCTGACGACTTTACCGGCCTCGCCCTCCGCCGCCCCGTAATGGCCGCGCTCCTCACCTTTTTCCTCCTCTCGCTCATTGGCATCCCGTTCACAGGCGGCTTCTTTGGCAAGTTCTATGTCTTCTCCGCCGCCATCAACTCCGGCCACATCTGGATCGCGATCATCGGCCTCGCCAACAGCGGCTTCGCCTGCTTCTACTACCTGCGCTTAATCGCCGCGCTCTACACCAGGTCGCTCAAGGATGTCACCGCCCAGGGCCTCGACATCACTCCGCAGCGCGCCTTCCTTAGCGTGCCCGCCGGCATCGGCCTCACCCTGGCCGCAGCCGCTACTCTGATCCTCGGGATCCTCCCCGGCCGCGTCCTTTCACTCGCCCAGCGCGCCGGAGCCAGCACCCTCATCCCCGTAGAAAAGGCCGCTATGCCTGCTCCGTCAATCGAAACAAAGTAGCCGGCTCAATCCTAAAGTCGCAAGCCCCCGCACTTGCGCCGCACAAAAAAAGGCCTCCGCATCAGCGGAGGCCTTTTCACTACCATTCCTAGTCTTAGACAGCCTTCAGAATAATCGTCACGAAGGTGATCAGCGCCAGCGATTCAATCAGCGCGAGACCAAGCACCAGGAACACGAAAATGCCAGGGCGAGCGCCCGGGTTGCGTGCCAGCGCTTCGGTTGCCGAAGCAGTTGCCTTACCCTGACCGAGACCGCAGAGACCAGCGGCCAACGCCATACCGAGACACGCAGCGAGCGGGATCGTGTTGAACCCACCAGCAGCAGCGGCCGGTGCAGCAGCCTGCGCAAAAGCCGGCGTCGCCAACATCAACGCGGCCATGGACATAAATACATAGTGCAGCTTCTTCATCGTGTGACTCCTGCTCCCAGAATGTACGCCGCCAGTGGGTGGTTGATGCTCACCGTGCTGGCACCCTCACGCTTGCGACGCTCTTACATTGCTGCGGAGCGGGAGCCACTCCCCACAGCCAAACTTGTTTAGTGATCGTGCGCCACCGCAAGCGATAGGTAAATCGTCGTCAGCAGCATGAATACGTACGCCTGGATCCCCGCCACAAAGATATGCAAGCCCAGGAAGATCAACGGCACACCAATTGGCACCAGTGAAAAGAACGACAGCGTTACCAGATCGCCCGCAAACATATTTGCGTAGAGTCGCACCGTGAGCGAAAGAATGCGCGCCAGGTGCGAGATGATCTCAATCACCAGCAGCAGTGGCGACAGCCACCATACCGGCCCAACGAACTGCTTGTAGTAATTCCAGCCATTCGCGCGGATCCCATGAAAATGGTAGAAAATGAATGTCACCAGCGCCAGTCCCAGCGGCACACTCACGCTCGCGGTCGGCGACTCCAGCCCTGGTATGACGCCCAGCAGATTCGAGATCAGGATAAAAACAAACAGCACCGTCAGGTACCCGACAAACTTCTCATAGCCGTGCCCAATGATCGACTCACCCTGTTCGCTGACAAACTCGTTCGTCATCTCGGCCACATGCTGCAGCCCGCCCGGCTTTTCGACGCTCAGCGTTGCGCGGACCAGCGCAAAGTACGCCACCAGCACAACGAAGACCAGCAACTCCATCGCCACGGCATTTGTAATCGGGGCCTTCGGATGACCAATCGTAATATGCAGCGCTCGCAGCAACGCATCGACCGGCGCGGCAAAGAGCGAATTCAGGAATCGTGTCAGCAGTAACTGTGTCGGCATAAATAAGTGTGTGTTGAAGGGTTACAAAGTCCACGCTTGTATCAGCCGAATACCCTCAATCATGAGGCAAAAGCCTCCGAGCAGGATCCCGGCCACAAGCGCGTAAACCGAACCGTTCAGAAACTTAAGGCTACCATACAGCAGCACCCCGGCGAGCCCCAGCCGCACGAAGAAGTTGACCAGGACGCGCCCCATCGGCCGCGTACTCGCGCCACTCTCTGGACTCGCATCCATCTGCACCATCACCGCCGTCATCAGCCGCAGCCACTCCCACAGCCCCGACCCCGAGATCGCTGACCCTACCAGCAGCAGCGCCGCACTCTGCCACCCCAGCTTTACCCACAGCAGTACCGCTCCGATCGCCGTCACAATCGCCAGCAGCCGCAGCGCATTCAGCATGGTGCGACGGAAGTCCGCATCCGTATATTGCCCCAACACACTCATCCGTTCCGCCTTGAAACCGGGGGCCTCGTATTGTGATTTCGAACTATGGGATCCCGCACAATACACCCCCTTCGAATGACACTCATCGGCTGTCTTTCAAGTACTTCGCCGCGGTCCGGAACATCTGTAGAAATCCCGCCGCCGCTCCCAGCAAAATTCCCGTTATTCCGATCCAGTGCTGGCCAAAGTGTCGGTCCGCCCAGCTTCCCGCCAGCCATCCAATCAGGCACCCGATCGGCAGCGCAATCGCCAGCTGAATCATTGACTCAGCCTTCACCAGATCGCGCGGGGCCCCGGGCTTGTTTCCGTCATCCGCCATAGCACTTCATTACATCACGCCGCCATCTAAGGGCGTCAGCTTGCCACCCGTTTGTCATTCCCGGAGGGAATCTGCTTCCACTCTTTCTCTTACCATTCCCCATCCTTGTTTGTCATTCCCGCACGGAATCCGCGTCTGCTCTGGCTTCTTGTTTGTCATTCCCGCAGGGGTTCGCGTCTCTTGCTTCCTCCGTCGCTGTCCCTCTTGTTCGTCTTCCCGCACAAAATCCACGTCGAATCCGGCTTTCGTTATCGCCCATCCCGGTAGGGCGCGGCTTCAGCCGTGCCGTAGAGCCACTAGCGATGAAAGCGGCTTCAGCCGCTGAGGTACGCCTTCCTTGCCCATAATCCATCTCACCTGCACCGCCGTTATACTCAGAGTTCAATCAAATGAGAGAAGGAACACCGGTGTACGAATCAAAGTTTGAGGAAGACCTCTACCAGCTGCGCCGCGACAAGCTGAAACAGATCGCCGACCTCGGCCAGCCCAGCTACCCCAACAGCTACGCCGCCGACACCACCATCCCCGAGATCTGGGCCGCCTACGACTCCATCACCGCCGAGCAGTTCGAGGCCGATCTCGCCGCCGGCAAGAAGATCAAAGTCTCCATCGCCGGCCGCCTCATGGCCATCCGCGTCCAGGGCAAGGCCGGCTTCGCGCAGCTGCAACAAAGCGGCAAGCGTCTGCAGATCTACGTTCGCAAGGACGATGTCGGCGAGACCACCTTCGCCATCTACAAGCTCCTCGATCTCGGCGATCACATCGGCGTCCGCGGCTACCTCTTCCGCACCCGCACCGGCGAACTCACCATCCACGTCTCCGAACTCACCTTTCTTGCAAAAGCCATGCTCTCCATGCCCGACAAGTACCACGGCCTCGAAGACACCGAACTCCGTTACCGCCAGCGCTATGTCGACCTCTTCATGAACACCGGCCACACCGCCAAATCAGCCGCAGAACCGGGTGCCCCATATCTGGCGGCATCATCGCCAGATGTGGGCGAAGCACCACAGCACGGAACCGAAGGCCCGCCGAACGTCCGCGAAGTCTTCGTCAAACGCGCCGCCATCCTCCGCGCCCTGCGCACCTTCTTCGACACGCGTGGCTACCTCGAAGTCGAAACCCCCATGATGCACTCGATCGCCGGAGGAGCCGCCGCCCGCCCCTTCACCACCCACCACAACACGCTCGACATGGACCTCTTCCTCCGCATCGCGCCGGAGCTTTATCTCAAGCGCTTGGTTGTTGGAGGTTTAGACCGGGTCTACGAGATCAACCGCAACTTCCGCAATGAGGGCGTCAGCACCCAGCACAACCCCGAGTTCACCATGCTCGAGTTCTACCAGGCCTACGCCAACTACCACGACCTGATGGACCTCACCGAAGAGCTAATCAAGTTCGTCGCAATGGAGGTGAACGGCGCCACAATCTGTAACTTCAATGGTCAAGAGATCGACCTGGCCAAGTGGACGAAGATCAGCATGGTCGATGCAATCATCAAATGGTGGCCTGAAGAATACGCAACGATTCCGACGTTGGAGACATTCTCTTCACGAGAGAAACTGCACGCACTTCTTAGAGATCGACTCGATGCGGAACGCCCAGTTCTCTATCCACCTGCAACAGTGATCCATGCAGATCTAGCGTATTGGCAGGTCGAAATCGAAGCTGACGCTCCATTAGGGACGGTGATTGCAGGAGTCTTTGAATCCGTCGCCGAGCCTCACCTCATCCAGCCCACCATCATCTACGACTTCCCCCTTGCCGTCTCACCCCTCTCCAAGCAAAAGCCCGATGACCCCGAATGGGTGGAGCGCTTCGAGTTCTACATCGGCGGCTTCGAAGTCGGCAACGCCTTCTCCGAACTCAACGACCCTGACGAGCAGCGCCGCCGATTCGAATTGCAAATGGCCGAAAAGGAACGTGGCGACGACGAAGCCCACGGCATGGACGAGGACTACGTCCGCGCACTTGGCTACGGCCTTCCCCCCACCGGCGGCGAGGGCATCGGCATCGACCGCCT